>DASXOK010000223.1:0-8548 GCA_036494425.1 Pseudolabrys sp. | reverse complement strand
GTCGCCTTGTGGCCCTTCATGATCCCGGTCTCGATCAGCAGCCAGGGCGCATGGCAGATGGCGGCAACGACTTTTTTCTGGTTGTAGAAATCCTTGATCAGCTTGAGCGCCTTGGGATTGACGCGCAGCAGGTCGGGATTGATCTGGCCGCCCGGGAGGACGATGGCGTCGTAGTCGTCGGCCTTCACGTCGTCGAGACCCTTGTCGACCTTCACGGGTGTGCCCCAGTCTTTGACGTTCCAGCCCTTGATGTGACCTTTCTCCGGCGACACGACATCGACGCTCGCGCCCGCCGCTTTCAACTTGTCGCGCGGCACTTCCAATTCAGCCTGCTCGAATCCGTTGGTGGCAAGAATGAGAACTTTCTTTCCCGAAGCCTGCATGAATTTATCTCCTGGCCTGTTGCATTCCGAAGCCCTTGGTTTGTTAACGGACGCAGCGCCGAAGAGTTGCGCGAAACGTGATGCGACAGTGCGCAGCTAGTTCCCTAAATGGGCGGATCGTGTAGATTGCGCCGCCATATCGGGAGAAGAACGATGACGAGACAGTTGGGCCGTGCCGCGATGATCGCCGCTTGTGTGGGTTTCGGAATGCCGCAGGCAAACGCCGTTGAAGTGAAAGTGCTCACCGCCGGCGCGTTCAAGCAGGTGATGCTGGCGCTCGTGCCCGAATACGAGAAGGAAACCGGCAACAAGATCGTCCTCGATAATGACACTGCCGGCGGCTTGCAGAAACGCATCGCAGGCGGCGAGACCTTCGATGTGGCAATCATCACGCCGAAGGCGATCGACGACCTCGCTGCCGCAGGCAAGATTGCGCAGGGAAGCCGCGTCAAGATCGCCAGCGTCGGTGTCGGCGTGGTGGTGAAGGAGGGCGCGCCCAAACCCGACATCAGCACAGTCGAAGCTTTCAAGAAGGCGCTGCTGGCGGCGAAGTCGGTCGCCTATATCGATCCGGCCAGCGGCGGCTCCAGCGGCATCTATGTCGACAAATTGCTCGAGCGGCTCGGCATCGCCGATCAGATCCGGCCAAAGGCGAAGCTGAAGCAGGGCGGCTATGTCGCCGATCTCATCGCCAGCGGGCAGGCCGAGCTTGGCGTCCATCAGATCAGCGAGATCATGCCCGTGAAGGGCGTGACGCTGGTCGGCCCTCTGCCCAAGGAAATCCAGAACACGACGACTTACGCCGCGGGCCTCAGCGCCACTACCCAACACAAGGACGCAGCGCAGGCGCTCATCAAGATGTTCTCGCATCCCGACGCCGAGACCACGCTCAAAGCGAAAGGCATGGATCCGGCAAGCTGACGGTCAGCGTTGCGTGAGGACGGCGTCTTCGACGGCAGAGCCTTGGCTGCTCTGGGCTGAGCTGATCGACACAGCGAAGCCGAGGAGGGCCAGCGCGAAAAGGCAGATTGCGAACCGGACCAAAATCATGACACGACCCCTGGATCGGAAAGCCGATAAGTCCTGGGTCGCAATAGACGCCGCTCTTGGCGTGCGGGGTGTGATCTATGTCACATTGCGGTTGATTTAAGCATTGGACGCAGGCCGAGGGGGCGGACCTTATGATCCTACCGCTGCAGATGCTGTTCTTCGAGGATCTCTCGATCGGGATGACCGAGACGCTTAAGAAGACCATCGACTCATCGGACGTGGTCGGTTTCGCCGAGGTCACCGGCGACCGCAATCCGATCCATCTCTCCGAGCATTTCGCGGCCAAGACGCCGTTCGGCACACGCATTGCGCATGGTCTCTACACCGCCAGCCTCATCTCGGCGGTGCTTGGCACCAGGCTCCCGGGGCCGGGGGCGGTTTACATCTCACAGACATTGAATTTCCGCGCGCCGGTGAAGATCGGCGACACCGTCGACGTGAACGTCACCGTTGCCGAACTGATCCCCGACAAGCGCCGTGCGCGCCTTGCCTGCCAATGTACGGTGGGCGACGAAATCGTGCTCGATGGCGAAGCCTGGGTAAAGGTGCCGTCGAAGGACAGCGGTGGGCGCCCGCCGCCGCGCGTCTAGGCGGAGCGGCAGGTACATCCCTTTAGCTTTTGGTCGGGTCAGCTTCCCGGAGGCGGGGCAAAGAAGCAGCGGGGCGATCCATCCGGCCGCTTGCAACGCCAGTAGGCCCCGTCCGGCGAGGGTAACGACTGGCTGTAGGGCACCATTTCGTTGACATTCTCGTGACGTGTTGGGCCGTCCGCCGCGTTGCCAGTGACGCCGACGCCATAAGTGACGTCGCCCCGCAGCGAGTAGCCGCCTTGCCCGGCCCTGACCGCATTCGGTGACACCACGCCACAATCCTCCGCGCCGCAGCACCACTCGCCGGCGGGATTGCGGTACGTACCGCGACTAATCCAGATATCGTGAGCTAAAGCAGAAAAACTGAACAGGGACGTTGCAAGCACGACTGAGGAACGTGCCAAAGTGCGCACCATCGGTTGGTCTCCATCAAAAACCCCCCGGCGTGGCGTTCAAACGTTTCCCTGCTCCTCCTTCACCCAAATTTCCTGGAGCCGGTTTAGTTCCAGCACCGCTGCCAAGTCCGTCCAACCTTGTGATTAGTTGTGACGAATCGGCCACGCAAGCAAATGCTAGCACGATGGGCATATGATCGAAGTAGAATTGTGCATTGCGGTATGAATGTGACGCAAGCCAAGTGGGCGCAACAAACGCACCATTCGGCGGGTGTTTTTCATTTGGGTGCGGCGCTTATAAAAATGCACGCGCAATGTCGTGCGCATGAGGAGAGGCTATGACTCCACCAAGCTGGCAACTCTGGCGCGACCGTCGCGGGCGCGTGTCGTTTCTGCGGATTGCGACTTTGATCCTGCTGTTTTTCCCCCTCGCAAAAGCACTGTACGACGCCGGTGCGATTGTACATGGCGCGCGGCCGCTTAATGACGTGATCCATCGCGCCGGGTTCTGGGCGCTCGTGTTCCTCGGCGTGACGTTGGCGGTGACACCGTTCCGGCGCATCGCCCGCTATGGCGGTCTGATCGACGTGCGGCGTATGCTTGGCGTCGGCGCGTTCTGCTACATCGCCGCCCACCTGCTGCTCTTCGTCGCGGACCAGAGCTACGACCTGATCAAGGTCGCACACGAAATCACGCACCGCGTCTATCTCATCATTGGCGGGATCGCGTGGCTTGGCCTCGCAGTGCTGGCGGCGACATCAACCGACGGCATGGTGCGCCGCCTCGGCGCGCTGCGCTGGCGCCGCCTGCACCAGATCATCTATGCGATCGCGCTTCTCGCGCTCATTCATTATTTCCAGCAGACAAAGGCCGACGTCACCGTGCCGACTTTCGCCGCGGGCTTGTTCGGCTGGCTGATCGCTTATCGTGTTCTCGCCTGGTGGCAGGATACCAACGAACTCTCGGTGCTGGGCCTGATTGGGCTGAGCGTGGCGGTCTCCCTGCTGACCTTCATCGGCGAGGCGGTCGGCATCGGCATCGCGTTTCATGTGTCGCCGTTGCGCGTGCTCGAGACTGCGTTCGATTTCGACGTTGGCATCAGGCCCGGGTGGCAGGTGCTGGCGGCGGGGCTTGTCGTGGTCGTGCTCGACATTGTGCGCTCGCGCTGGAGCAGCCGCGAGCCGCGCCGGCGTCCCGTCGCGGCCGAATGACATGCGCTAGCTTCGCGTCCTTTCCCGTTCGCGCAGCCGCATCTCCTGATCGCGCACCAGCCAGTAGACCCCGCCCAGCGCCAGGATCGCAGCCGCAAGCGCGAACAGGTGCATGGCGTCGGTATGCTCGACGTCGAGGATGATCAGCTTGCGCATCACAGCCAACAGCGCAATGAGGAGGACGGCACGCACGTGCACGACGCCGATCTGGCGCTCGCCCAAGGCCGTCAGCGAGCCCTTGAACTCAAGCGCTATGATGACGGTGAAGATCATGCCGAAGACGGTCTGGAAGACCGCGTTGTTCGTGGGGTCGAAGGTATTGTCCAGGATGGCACGCAGCACATTCAGCGCCAAATGCCAAAGGGCGAAGATGGCGATGACAGCGATCAAGGCGGTGAGCGCGATGACGCAGAGCTGCTCGAATTTCTGATAGAGTGTCAGGGCTTCGAAGGCAGTCCGCATCTCCCGGACTTCGTGCTTGATCGGCATTGACGGCTCCGTTTGGGGCTTGGCATCGAACTGTATCATTTAAATTTTGCGGCTGTCATACGCCCAATGTAGGAGCGCTTGGCGCTGACGCCTTCGGCAATGCAGATCACCGGGCTCGCAATTCTTTTTGACCTGTTTGACGTGGCGCTGGATCGCTTTCCAGCGCCTGATCTGGCGCCGATCTTCCTCCGGCATCCGCCGGCCCACGTAATAGCGGCAGTACCATTGGAACCAGCCGCGCGGGTCGTCTTTGTGCACCCAGCCTTTGCGGCGCCACTCGGAGAGAGGCTGGCTCGCATCGACGCCGAAGAAGTTGAGCGCGCAGTCGCGCCCGTCCGGCGAAAGCTTGGCCCGCGCGAACCAGCTCTTGGGAAATTCAGGGCGGCAATCGGTCATGTACTTGCCGCAGAAGATGCCGAGACGGAGCATTTCCACGGGCGTGAGCTGCGGCTTGAATTCGGGATCGAAGCCGCGGCCGGCCGGCGCCGTCAGCACATAGCGATAGCCCTTCTGCATCTTGTCGATGACGGTGATCGTGCGCCGGCGCATCGGGCTTGCCTCATGATCTGCGCGCTATGGCAAACGCCGCCGGTTGCGCCTCGCAGAAGCATAACAGAGCGACGCCGAAGGGTGTTCCCGATACTGCGACGGTGAAATCAGGCTTGCTTGCGCTCGACGGCGGGGACGGGCGCACCACTGTCCGGCCGTTTGAACAACGGCTTGAAATGACCCGCCGCGTTGATCAGCGGCGCAATCAGCTCGCCCTTGACCGTATGCGCGTCGGGATACTCGCCGACGCCGAAGGTGAGCGGCTCGCGCTCCTTCGCCGGCACGTAGAGCGTGCCGAACATCCAGTCCCAGAGCGCCAGGCAACTGCCGAAGTTCTTGTCGAAGTGCTTCGGATTGTCCGAGTGATGCACCTGATGATGCGCTGGGCTGACGAAGACGCGTCCGAGCACGCCACGGAACGAGATCCACATGTGCGAATGCTGAAGATGCACATAAGCGTGGATGAACAGCACCACGATGATGTTGGTGTCGCTCAGCGCGTATTGATAGGCGGTCTCGCCGAAGGCGTAGTTGGTGAGGCCGTTGGCGATCGCCGCCGTGAGCGCGAGGATGTTGCCGAAGATCCAAGCGTAGACGGGGTGGACGCGAAAATTGGTGATCGGCGTCAACACCTCGGCGCTGTGGTGCACCTTGTGGAATTCCCACAGCACCGGCACCTTGTGGCTGAGCCAGTGGTTGAACCAGTAGCCGAGCTCGTAAGCGAGAAACAGCGTCACGGTGACGACGCCGCGCGTGACGAAGCTCGGCAGCGTTGACGGCGCAACCGGGCCGAACAGCGCCGTCAGGGCGCCGATGATGCCATTGCTGATGAATTGATACGAGAGCACCGCCCAGCCGAACACGATGCCATAGACGAAGACGTTGAAGAACAGATAGCCGATGTCGGCCTGGTTCGAGCGGCTGCGCAGGATGCGGCGCGGGAAGAGGGCGCGCAGGATCGTGCGGGCGCGGATTTTGCGGCCGCGCCTGTAGCGCTGCCAGGCGAAGAACACCGCCGAAATCAGCAGCGCGGCGCTCAGCGACGTAAGCGAGAAGTGCGAGCCGAGCGAGAACAGCAGGCGGCCGATCTGACCAAAGAAGAAACCGATGCCGGCCGAGAAGTCCAAAGTCTGCTCCCATACGCAACGCGGACGGGGCCAATGTCTTACCGAAACGTAAAGATTGCGTTAGGTGGTTCGCCGAAAACCGGCAATTTACGCGCGCAAATCGGCGTATTCCGGGTGCTTGTCCATGTACGACGCGACAAAGGGGCAGAGCGGCTTGACCTTCAGCCCTTGCGTGCGGGCGATCTCGAGCAGGCCGCGCGCCAGCCGCGAGCCGATGCCTTGGCCGTTGAGCTCTTTCGGCACTTCGGTGTGCATGATCGTGAGCAGCGAACCCTCGCGCCGATAGACGGAGAAGGCGGTGTGGCCGTCGAGATCGAGCTCGAAGCGGTGGCGTTCGGTGTTGTCGGCGACCTCTGACATTAGGCCGTGATTTAGTCAGTGCTGCGGCAAAGAACAAGTCTATGCTGTCATGCGTTCGACACGATCGGCGGACACACACGCCCGATCGACCATAACGGAGCCGGCCATGTCCGAGATCACACTGTATCACGCCTCGCCCTCGCGCTCGTCCGTCGTGCTGTGGATGCTGGAAGAGGTCGGCGTCCCGTATGACATCAAGCTTTTGAGCCTGAGCAAGGGCGACAATCTCAAGCCCGACTATCTCGCCATCAATCCGATGGGCAAGGTGCCGGCGATCAAGCACGGCGACACTGTGATCACCGAAGTGGCCGCGATCTGCACCTATCTGGCCGATGCATTCCCGGACAAGAATCTCGCGGTGCCGGTCGGTACGGAGCGCCGCGGCACCTATCTCAAGTGGCTGTTCTTCGGGCCCGGCTGTCTCGAGCCGGCGATGATCGACCGTGCGGCGCCGCGCAAGGACCCGCCGCGGCGCGCGCTGCTCGGTTACGGCGAATTCGATACCACCATGGATGTGATCGCCAAGGCGGTGGAGAAAGGCCCGTGGCTGATGGGCGAGCAGTTCACCGCCGCCGACGTGGTGATCGGCTCCAACATCCGCTGGGGTACGATCTTCAAGCTGATCCCCGAGCGCAAGGAATTTCTCGATTATGCCGAGCGCGTCGCCGCGCGGCCGGCGTCGCAGCGCGCCGACGCGAGGGACAAGGAGATGGCGGAGGCGGCCTGAGCCTGCTCCGCTATCCCCGCAAATCTGCGCCGCCTGCCGCGGCGGCGCTTGCGACTCTGCTTCGGCCGCGTCTTGATGCCCGCGCAATCTTTCGCCGCAGGGACACATTCCATGAAACTCATCGCCACTGTTGTCGGCATCGTCCTCATCATCATCGCCGTTATTTATTTCATCGTGCCGGCGGACCAGCTTCCGAGCTTTATGCCCGGGCATGAAGACGGCATTGCGCGGGTGCACATGAAACACGGCATCGTCTCAGGGGTGGCAGGGGTGGTGGTGCTGGCGCTCGGCTGGTTCATGGGCCGGCGGTAGGGCGCCCTCTCGCGCGCGGCGAGAGGGATTATGCGCCCGGCCAACAGCGGTGGGCATAACTTATTTTCACCGCGGAGCGGACGGGCGCTATTTGCTGCCCGTCGTTGCGTCGCCCGGACCTTTGGCCGCCGCGCTGCGCGGGTCATCGGCCGGGTTGACGTAGATGATTTCAAACGGCCCCATGCCGTTGATCTGGATGACGGTCGGGCCGCTGGCCCAGGCGTAATGCTGCTCGCCTTTCTCCATGCGCGCGAAGGCGCCCGGCGCCATGGGCTCACCCTTTGCCGTGTCGAACGTGCCGCCCATGCCGACGTTGAAGCTGCCGGAGATCACGGTGAGGTTCTCGGCAGTCGGATGCGTATGCGGCGGCACTTTGTAATCCGCCGGCATGCGCACGCGCACAGCGTAGGGGCCGGCACTAGACGGATCGCCATAGAGCACGGCGACTTCGCTGCCCAGCGGTAGCGATGGCGGCGCGGCGCCCCATTTCAGCGCGTCCGGCTGCTGCACGACATGATTGTCCATGGCGAGTGCGGCAGCGGGAAAGCAAGCGAGGATCAGGGCACTGACGACTGACGTTTTCATGGCCGTGCGTCCTTCGTGAGGTTGACGAATGGTCCCCAGATTAAAGCGATGGGCGTGACTGCGCATAAGCCTGCTCACGCCGTGCCTTGCACTGCCCAGGCGCGGGCGGTGAGACGGATCTTGCCGTCGTGGTCCGTCGGCAGCGTCTGCCGCAGGCGCTCGCGCAGCGCCGCGCGCTCCTCGTTCGGCAGGGACACGCAATAGCCCGGCGCCGGGCCCTGGCCGCCGCAGAACGGCAGCCAGTAATCCTTGAAGTTCATGAACACCGTCGGCACGTCGATGGCGCAGACCTCGACGTCGCGCAGGCCGGCGCCTTCGAACAGCGCGCGCAGTGGATCCGGCCGGCACAAAGGAAACCGATCGCCTTCGTCGAGCTCGCGCGCGGCGGGATCGAGCGCGCTGGCGGCCTCCCAGAAGCGGCGCATCAATTGCATCTCGCCGCCGTAATCCCACACATAAGCCGCGACTTTGCCGGCGCGCCGCGTGACGCGGCGCATCTCAGCCGCCGCCTTCGGCTGGTTGCGCACGAAATTCAGCACGAGCCCGGACACCGTGGCGTCGAAGCTGCGCTCGCCGAGCGGCAAATCCTGCGCATCGCCCTGACGGAATTCGACGCGGCTGCGCGTCATGTGCGCGCGCGCATGCGAGAGGAAGCCCTCGGCCGGATCGATGCCGACCAAGCGCGCCGGCTCGCAGCGCGTGACGATGCGCTCGCACAGCGCGCCGGTGCCGCAGCCGACATCGAGCCAGGCCTGGCGCGGCGGTACCGC
>DASXOK010000222.1:0-8140 GCA_036494425.1 Pseudolabrys sp. | reverse complement strand
CATACAGCTGACGTCTGGCGACAACTTTCGACGATACGCGCGGCCGCGGTCACATGGTAGAGTGGCGGACCCCCGACACTAGGATCCCTTTGTCGGTTTGACCGCGAGACGTGTCACGATCTGGCGCAGCCATAGGTGCGCCGGATCCCGGTCGTAGGAGGTGTGCCAGAGGAGCGAAATGGACGTCTCCGGCAGTTCGACCGGAGTCGGACTGATGGCAAGGCCAAGCGCTTCAGCAAAGAAGCCGGCAGGTTCGGACGGCATTGTCGTGATAACGGGCGCACGCTGCACGATGAATGGTACGGTGAGAATGTGCTGGGTGGTGAGCGCTACCGTGCGTTTAAGCCCGAGCTTCGCGAGGGCAATATCCGCGAGCCCGTGCGTGTCTCCCAGCAATGTCGTGAGCACATGCGGCAGCCGCACATAATCTTCAAGCGAGATTGGCGGCGACACGCCGACCAGCTCGGCGTTGAACAGGCACACAAAGGTGGTGTTGTAGAGCCGGCGCCGCTTGTGGTGCGTCTGTCCCTCCGTGAGCGCGCCGATCCCGAGATCGAGGCGGTCGGCATCAAGTTCGTCGAGAATCTTGAATCGGTCGATCGAGCGCAGCTGTAGCCGGACCCCTGGCGCGTTCTCGCAAAGATACGCGAGCAGTGTGGGAACGAGGGTGGCCTCCACGCTGTACGAGACTCCAATTCTGAATACGCGATCGGCTGTCGCAGGGTCGAATGTCTCGCCTGGGAGCATCGTCGCCTGGATCTGGGCAAGAGCAAGCTGCACCGGTTCGATGAGGGCGAGGGCGCGGGGCGTCGGATGCATCCCGTTTGGCGCGCGAATTAGAAGTTCGTCACGGAAGAGAGCGCGCAGGCGTGCCAGGTTGTGGCTCATCGCCGGCTGCCCAATGCCAATACGCGCAGCGGCGCGCGTGACGCTGCGCTCCGTGATCAGCGCGTCGAAGGCGACGAGCAGATTCAGGTCGAGGCGACCCAAATTAGCGTGGTCAATAGGCATCATTAGTCCCATCGATTGGACTAATGATGTAATCCCCACCATCTCCGTCGGCAACGGCAAACATGGTTCAGGGCCAGTGCCGAACCGAAGGAGCAAGTCATGACCATTCGTCGCCTGATCACCATCACCGCATCCGCGCTGGCCTTTATCGGCGCCGCGCATGCGGGCGAGTTAAAGCCAGTCCCACCCCAAAAGATCGACCACGCCTCGTACGCGTCGCTTTACGGTGGTCAGGGCAACTATGGTGACTCTTATGCCTACGCTTTTGGCTTTGCGCCGGACGCGCAGAGCCAAAACGGGAGTGTCAACGCTCGCGCGTCGATCGACTCCTGGGCACAGGAGCGGCGCTAAGAACGCGGCGGCTGTTTGGCCGCAATGCGAGATGAATAAGGCCCGGCCCATCGGCCGGGGCACGGGGTCGGCCGTCGAAGGTCCCCTGCTCAGGATGTCATTCCAACCACCTCTCTTGGCAGTGGCAAACACGGCCCGTGGCCAGTGCCGAACCGAAGGAGCAAGTTATGACCATTCGTCGCGTGATCATCATCGCAGCGTCCGCGCTGACGCTTATCGGCGCCGCGCATGCGGGCGAGCTAAAGCCAGTCCTTTCCCAGAAAATCGACCTGGGCGAGGTATCGGGTGTCGCCTATTACACCGTCGAGCGTGACGGCTTCCACGTCGTTGCCACGCTCGCCGAGGGTATTACCGGTATGCCCGTCCGCGTCCGCGCCATCCTCGCCCCTGGTCAGAGCGTGGTGCTCTCTACCCCTCGCAAGGTAGGCGCCGCCGCGGTTGCCGTCGAGATCAGTCGCCACGGGAACCAGGTTCTTGTCGGAGAGGCCCAAACGAACTGACGTTCGGCTCCGCCTGGAGGCTATGAAGATGAAAGACCCGAATGCTCTGCTGCTGGAACATCTCGCGTCGATCCGTGATCCGGAACGCCCCGCGTCGCATTTTGCCGATGATGGGGCGTTCGAACTGCCGTTCCTGCGCTCGCGTGGAGTCGGACCTCGCTAGAAGGCCGCCGAGAAATCGCCGCGCTCGCTGAGGTAATCGAACAGTCGCGGAACCATATCTACATGGGATGCTTGAATTCTCTATCGTTGGCGTAGTTTCGCCTTCACGGCCCTCGAGCCAACTGGAAAGGCCCCTGCGCCTTTCGCTCATCACCGCCGGTCGCGCTCTCTACGATGAACATGGAGAAGTTGGCATGAGCGTGCTGTTCACACCGCTTCGGGTCGGTACCGTCGAGTTGACCAACCGTATCGTCATCGCGCCGATGTGCCAGTACTCGGCGGCCGATGGCTGCATGACCGACTGGCACCTCATCCATCTCGGCCATCTCGCTCTCTCGGGTGCGTCGTTGCTGACGATCGAGGCGACCGCCGTCCTGCCCGACGGACGGATCACCTACGCCGACGTAGGACTCTGGAACGACGCCACGGAAGCCGCGATCGCCCGGACTTTGCAGAGCATCAGGCGCTGGTCCGACATGCGGATTGCCATTCAATTGTCGCATGCCGGCCGCAAGGCCTCGACGGAGGTGCCGTGGAAAGGCGGAATGCAGATCCCACCCGATCAAGCAAACGGCTGGCAGACGGTCGCACCCTCTGCGATGCCGTACCGGGACGGCGACCACCCGCCGGCCTTCCTCGACCGACACGGCCTCGCGCAGGTGCGTGAGGCCTTTGTCGCGGCGGCCCAACGCGCCGCGCGGCTCGGAGCAGATGCCGTTCAACTCCACGGTGCCCACGGCTATCTGCTGCACCAGTTCCTCTCACCGCTCTCCAACCAACGTGACGATGAGTATGGTGGCAGCCTGAACAATCGCATGCGTTTTCCGCTCGAAGTCTTCGACGCGGTGCGCGCCGCCTTACCACCTGAGCGTCCGGTGACGATGCGCGTGTCCGCCACCGACTGGATGGACGGCGGCTGGGACATCGACCAGACAATTGCGTTTGCGCAGGCGCTGGAGGCGCGCGGTTGCGCCGCCATTCACGTGTCGAGCGGCGGTCTCACTCCGCCTCAGCACATTCCGGTGGGCCCGAGCTATCAGGTTCCCCTCGCGCGCGCCGTGAGGATGAACACGCGCATGCCCGTAGTCGCCGTAGGGCTCATTACCGAGTTTGAACAGGCCGAAGCTATTGTTGGGACCGGCGATGCCGACCTGATCGCGCTTGCGCGGACGATTCTCTACAACCCGCGCTGGCCATGGCATGCCGCCGCGCACTTCGGTGCGAACGTGAAAGCGCCCAACCAGTATCTGAGATCACAGCCGCGGCAATATCCGGACCTTTTCGACATCGGGCACTGATATGCCGCCGGCAGTTCACTATCGACGGTAATAGATAGCCGATCGAATGTCTTTGCATCGCAAGGAAATTCAAAGGATCAGGGCGATCATAGACGGCCGACGAGTTCGCTGAGACCTTCACCACTCCAATGCAAGCGCGGTGCCATCCGTTCAATAAGCTGTTCCCGCAGCGGCAAGTAAAATCATCGTACAAGTTGGCCTGGAAGATTTTTCAGCAATCTAGCCACGTCCTTACCGGCGCGGTGCTCTATCCGAGCGTCTCCGCCTGACGCAGACTACCGATCATCGAGACGCCGAGCAGATAATCGTAGGTGCGTTGCGGATCGGCGGCGATCTCGCGCAAGCGCTCCTTGAACTCGGACGGGTTCTCCAGGTTCTTCTTGTTCTGGATCGATTGTGTCTGCACGTGCGCTTTGGTGATCAGCCGCCGCTGCCTGTCGAAGCGGTCGAGCTCCGCATCCGGCTTGTCGCCGTGCCATACGGCGGCCAGGCGCTCGGTGAGATTGATGGCGTCGTGGATGCCACCGTTCATGCCCATGCCGCCGAGTGGATTGTTGACATGCGCGGCGTCGCCTATGAGCAGAACGCGGTCCTTGCGGTAGGACTCAGCGACGCGCTGATGCACGCGATAGAGCGTGGTGTGGGCGATCTCATAACGGTCGATGCCCGGCACGATCTCCGCCATAAGCTTTTGCGCGAACGGCTCGGAGAGGGCCAGCTCATCACTTTCCTCGGCAGCGACGCGGAACATCACGCGCCAGAGGCCGGGGATCCGCAACAGGAAAAACCATCGCTCCGGATCGGCGACGTAGCTTACCGAGACGATGTCCGGAACGACCTTGGTGAAATCGAACGGCGTGCTGACCACAAGATAGCGCTCGGGCCAGGTGAAGCCTTCGAAGGAGATGCCAAGCGCGGCACGGACGGCGCTGCGCGCGCCGTCGGCGCCGATTACCCAAGGGTAGCTTCGCGTTTCGGCTTTGCCGCCGCGGTCGACGGTCACCTCCGCGCCGCCTGCCGTCTCGACGACGCCGCGCACCGGACTCGAAAACTCAATCTGGAACTTGGGTTCGCTCTCCAGCGCCTTCAGCAGCACCCGCGTCAGCTTCGATTGCTCGCATTGCAGCCTAAAGGGATGGCGCGTCGCGTCGGCGATGAGGCCGAAATCGAATGTCGCCATGATGCCGTCGCGCGACCGATACTGGAATTTCGGCGCGATGAGCCCCTGGTTGATCAGCGGTTGCAGCACGCCGAGATCATCGAGCATGTCGAGCGTCGGCGGATGGAACGTCGACGCTCGTGACTCTGCGCCGAGGTCCGCCCCGGCCTCCAGCACAGTGACCGGCACGCCGCGGCGGACCAGATTGGCGGCCGCCACGAGCCCTACGGGGCCCGCGCCGGCGATGAGCACCCTGTCTTTCATTTCAAATGCGCCCGTCGTCTCGTTACATCGGCTCGATGCCGGCCTTGGTGATGATCCCATGCCACTTTTCAGTCTCGGACCCGATGAATTTCTTCAATTCGTCAGGGCCGGGCGACGTCGGTTCAGCACCCTGTTCGACGAAGCGGTCGCGCACCGTCGGGTCCTTCACCGCGTCGGCCAAAGCTGCGTAGAGCTTGTCGACGATCGGCTTCGGCGTGTTGGCCGGCGCCAGCAGCGCGAGCCAGCCGAAGGTTACGTAGTTCGGCACGCCCGCCTCAGTTGCCGTTGGCACGTTTGGCAACGTCGTCATGCGCTTGGCGCTGGTGACCGCGAGCGGACGCGCGTCGCCGCTCTTGATCATGCCGAGCACGTTCGGCAGGAACTGGAAGCCGAGGGGGACCTGGCCGGCGATGAAGTCCGGCGTGTAGCCCGCGATGTTGCGGTAGGGAACATGCGTAAGCTGTACGCCTGTGACCTGCTCGAAATAGGCGCCGGCGAGGTGCTGCGACGAGCCGACCCCGACAGAGCCGTAATTGAGCTCCTTCGGGTGTGCCTTCGCATAAGTGACGAGGTCCGTCAGAGTCTTCGGCGGCAGCTTGGAATTGATGACGATGACGTTCGGCAGGATGGCGAAGAGCGAGATCGGCGTGAAGTCCTTCAGCGGATCGTAGCCGAGGTCCTTGTATAGTGTTTTATTGGCGGCCAGCGGACCGACGGTGCTCATCACCAGCGTATAGCCGTCCGGCGTCGCACGGGTGGTGTAGGCCGTGCCGCTGTTGCCGCCGGCGCCTGGGCGGTTCTCGACGATGAAGTTCTGGCCCAGCGTGCCCGACATCTTGTTGAGCATGATGCGGGTGACGACGTCACTGGCGCTGCCGGCGGCGAAGGGCACGATCACCATGATCGGCTTGGTCGGATAGCTTTGCGCGTGTGCGCAAGTGGCGCAGAACGCGATGGCCGTCGCCCCCACAGCGGCGGATAGGAATCTCGACAGTGTCGTCTTAAGCATTATTGTCCTCCCCAGTTGTTAAGATGGTCGTCCGTGTCGTTCCTAAAAAGCGATCGTCTCCAGCAAGCGATCGCAATCCGCGGCCTCTCGCGCATCCCCGCTCGACACGATGCGGCCGCGCTCGATGACGATGAAGCGGTCGCAGGCGGTGAGCGCCTGATGCACATTCTGTTCGACGAGCAGGATGGCGCAACCGGCCTGCTTCATCTCGCGAACGATGGCGAACAGATCGGCGACAATCATCGGTGCGAGACCTTCGCTCGGCTCGTCGACCAGCAGCAGGCTCGGCTTGCCGATCATTACGCGCGCCATGGCGAGCATCTGCTGCTCGCCGCCCGACAGCGTCGTGCCGTTCTGCTCGCGCCGCTCGTGCAACCGCGGGAAGCGTTCATAAATGCGGTTCAAAGCTGCCCGATTGTCGGCCTTCGAGCGGCCCGGTACCTGAAGGAAGCCAAGCGTGAGATTTTCTTCGACCGTAAGTCCCGGGAAGATGCGCCGGTCCTCCGGCACCAGGCCGATGCCGCACCGGGCGATGTGATCGGGGGTATGCCCATCGATCCGTCCGCCATTGAACGTGATGTCGCCATTGGCCGGCTTGATCCAGCCGGCAATCGTTTTCAACAACGTCGATTTGCCGACGCCGTTGCGACCGAACACGCCGACCACCTCGCCGTCTTCCACCGAGAGCTCAATGCCCTGAATGATGTGGCTGGTGCCATAATAGGTGTGGAGGTTGCGGATATCGAGCATGGTCAGGCGTGCCCGAAATAGGCGGTCTGCACCGCCGGATTGCCGCGCACCTCTGTCGGTGTGCCTTCGGCGAGTTTCTGACCTTGGTGCATCACGATGACATGGTCGGACAGGCTCATCACTAAGCCGATGTCGTGCTCGATCAACAGCACGGTCACGTCGTTCGACAACGACTTGATAAGCTTCGCCGTATCCTCGGTATCGCCGTGGCTCATGCCCTGCGTCGGCTCGTCAAGCAGGAGGACCTTCGGCTTGCAGGCCAGCGCCACTGCCACCTCCAACCGCCGCTGCTCGCCGTGCGAGAGTTTGCCGACCGGGTAGGGCGCCTTGTCGGTAAGGGCGAAGCGCTCCAGCAATTCGTTCACGCGGGCCAAAGCGCTGCGGCTCGTCCCCACGGGACGCCAGGCAAATGCCGCTGGCTCAAGGATCTGTGCCGCCAGCCGCAGGTTTTCCGCTACCGAGAGCTCAAAGAACAGATTGGTGATTTGGAACGAGCGCGCGAGCCCCGCCGCTTGCATCCGGTGCGGCGGCTGCGCCGTGTAGTCGGCGCCGTCGATGAGCACCTGTCCCGCGCGTGGGCGAATGGCGCCGGAAATAAGATTGAAAAGTGTGGATTTGCCGGCGCCGTTCGGTCCGATGACTGTGGTGATGCGGTGGCGTCCGATGGCGAAGCTGACATTGTCGACGGCGCGCAGGCCGCCGAAATTGACGCAGAGGTCGCGGACTTCCAACACCGGCGCGGTCATGGCTTGGCCTTTCCGAGCCTGCGCTCGATCGCCGGCCGCAATATCCCCATCAAGCCCTTCGGCAAGAAGATCACCGCGCCCATGAACAGGAGGCCGATGACGATGAGATGGTTCTCGGTGTAGCTCCCGACGAAGGACTTCAGCATGGTCAGCAGGATGCTGCCGTAAAGTGCACCGACCAGCGTGCCGACGCCCCCTAGGACGACAGTGATCACCGCGTTGCCCGACGTCGAGAAGAAAAGGAGTTCCGGTGAGACGAACCCGCGCAGCATGGGATAGAGCGCTCCCGACAGCGCGGCGATCATGGCGGCGATGACGTAAGCCGCGAGCCGGGGACGCACTGTGCTGTAGCCAAGGAACGGCACCCGGCGCTCGTTGGCGCGCAACGCGATCAGGAGTCGTCCAAAAGGCGTGTCCAGCAGGTAGGCGGTAAGGGCGTAAAGGATGACGATGAAGGCCAGGACGAACAGGAAGAAGCCCGCCGGCGATGCGCTCGACAGCGAAGCAACCCCGAGATTCACGTCGACTATCGGGACGCCGATCAGACCGTCCGAGGCACCCAGCGCGCGCGTGTTGTAAACGACCTTGGCGACGACCTGCGCCATGCCGAAGGTAATGAGCGCGAAGTAGACGCCGCGCACACGGTTGGCGATGAAGCCACCAATAAGGCCGATCACGGCGGAGGCAATGGCCGTGGCCGCTATCGCTGCCCAGAATGACGGCACCACCATGAGCACAAGTGCCGAGAGGTAAGCCCCGAGCCCGAAATAGAGTGCCTGCCCGAGTGATAGGAGACCTGTATAGCCGAGCAGGATATCGACCGAGAGCGCGAGGCCGGCGAAGATCAACGCCTCGGTCCCTAGCCGCAGGTAGAACGTGTCTCCCATCGC
>DASXOK010000221.1:0-4820 GCA_036494425.1 Pseudolabrys sp. | reverse complement strand
GGTCGGTTTCTATCTCGCCTTCATGCCGCTCTATGCGCTCGGCCTGATGGGCATGACCCGCCGCCTGAACCACGTCGACAACCCGGTGTGGCACGTCTACCTGATCGTCGCCGCGATCGGCGCCGTCGTGATCCTCGCCGGCATCGGCGCACAGATCCTTCAGATCGCCTACAGCATCTACAATCGCAAGGCGCTGCGTGATGTGACCGGCGATCCGTGGAATGCGCGCACGCTGGAATGGTCGGTCGCTTCGCCGCCGCCGTTCTACAACTTCGCGCAGACGCCGGTCGTGCACGGCCTCGACCCCTACTGGGAAGAGAAGCAGAAGGGGCTCGATCACAAGCCGCTGCCGATCTACCGCCGCATCCACATGCCGCACAACACGGGCACCGGCTTCATCGTCAGCGCCTTCGCCTCGGCCCTCGGATTCGCCCTGATCTGGCACATCTGGTGGCTCGCCATCGGCTCCTTCGCCGCCGCGATCGTGGCGATCATCGTCCACTCGTTCAACGAACACCGCGAGTACTACGTCCCCGCCGAGCAGGTCTCTGCGACCGAGGGCCAGTACTTCAAGCAACTCGCCTCGCAGGAGGCCTGACATGACAGCATCCACCATATCCGACACCAGCACCATCGCGGCCGTCACCGACGAAATCGACGCGCACGAGGAGCATCACGACGACGGCTCCACGACCACGCTCGGGTTCTGGATCTACCTGATGAGCGACTGCATCGTGTTCGCGTCGCTGTTCGCGAGCTTCGCGGTGCTGCGCGGCCAGTTGGCCGGCGGTCCCGGCCCGCGCGAATTGTTCAGCCTGCCTTACGTCGCGGTCGAAACCGCCTTCCTGCTGGTGTCGAGCTTCACCTACGGCATGGCGATGATCTCGATGCAGCGCAGCCGCCAGACGGCGGTGCTCGGCTGGCTGGTGCTGACCGGGCTGCTCGGCCTCGGCTTCATCGGAATGGAAGTGCACGAATTCGCTGATCTGATCCGGGAAGGCGCAGGTCCGGACCGCTCGGCGTTTCTCTCGGCCTTCTTCACTTTGGTCGGCACGCACGGCCTGCACGTCACCTCCGGCATCGTCTGGATGGTGGTGCTGATGGTGCACATCATGCGCCGCGGCCTCACCCCCGCCAACCAGACCCGCCTGATGTGCCTCTCTCTGTTCTGGCACTTCCTCGACGTGGTCTGGATCGGCGTGTTCACCGTTGTTTACCTGATGGGAGTTGCGTGATGCACGGCGCCAATCCTTCGATGCCGATCCCGCACGGCGAGGACCATGGCGGCGGCGCCAGCCACGCCAGCGTGCGCGGCTATGTCGTCGGCTTCATCCTGTCGGTGATCCTCACCGCCATCCCCTTTGCCCTGGTGATGTCCGGGACAGTGCCGGCCAGCACGGCCGTGCCGGCGGCGCTCGCCCTCGGCGCGGTGCAGATGGTGGTCCACCTCGTCTACTTCCTGCACATGGACCGCGCCTCGACCCGCACCTGGAACATGGCGGCCTTCGTCTTCACCGTCATCGTCCTGGTCATTCTCGTGGTCGGGTCGCTGTGGGTCATGCATAACCTCGACGTCAACATGATGCCGGGAATGATGCCGACGGAGTGAGCCTCCGAACACAGACTTGTGATCCGATTTGCCGGATTGGGATTCCGGCATTAAATCTGGAGGCGTGAGAGTTCGGAACTCTGCGCCTCCGGCTGATCCTTCCCAGATGCTTTGAACGCGTCCGGTCTGATCGCCGGGCGCGTTCGTCGTTTCGGGGACAGATTCGGGATGCAGGCGTCGTCGATCCAATCGTCGATCCAGGAGATCGCCAACAAGAAGAACCTGTTTCTTCTTGTAACGCTGCGCTGGCTCGCGGTCGGCGGCCAGGTCGCCACCATCCTCTTTGTCCATTTCTGGCTCGGCATTACGCTGCCGCTCGCGCCCATGGGCGGCGTGCTGCTGTTCCTGGTGGCGCTGAACCTCCTCAGCTTCTTCCGCTGCCGCCACCCGGCGACGGTCATCACCAATACCGAGCTCTTCGTCGAGCTGCTGCTGGACGTGGCGGCGCTGACCGTGCAGCTCTACCTCAGTGGCGGCGCGACTAATCCTTTCGTCTCGCTTCTGCTGGTGCAGGCCGTGCTCGGCGCGCTGCTGCTGCCGCCGCGGCTGACCTGGATACTGTTGGTCGGGGCGACCGGCTGCTTCATCCTGCTGACGACGATTTACCGGCCGATCTGGCTTTCGCCACCGTGGTTCGCGCCCGTGCCCGGCGAAGGCGGCCACTACGACCTGCACACCTACGGCACGTTCGTGTCCTTTCTGCTCGCCGCGGTGCTGCTGGTCCTGTTCGTGACGCGCATCAACGGCAATCTGCGCGACCGCGACCGGCATCTCTCGGAGCTGCGCCAGCAATCGGCCGAGGAAGAGCACATCGTGCGCATGGGCCTGCTCGCCTCCGGCGCGGCGCATGAGCTGGGCACGCCGCTCGGCACTCTCTCAGTGATCCTCAACGACTGGGGCCGCCTGCCGGCCTTACGCAAGGACGCTGACATGGTCACCGAGCTCGGCGAGATGAACGCCGCGCTCGAGCGCTGCAAGGACATAGTGTCGCACATCCTGCTCGCGGCCGGAGAGGCGCGCGGCGAGCATTTCGAGCGGACGACGCTTGCCGGCTTCATCGAGGACGTGGTGGCGGAGTGGAAGGAGACCCGGTCTCCGCCTTTAGTCGATTACAACGCCGACATTCCCGATGACATCCTGATTGCCTCGGACACGGTGATCCGGCAAATCCTGCTCAATGTGTTCGACAATGCGCTCGAGGCCTCGCCGAAATGGGTCGGCATCGAGGCGAGCAAGGAAGGCGACGTTCTCGTTGTGACGGTTTCCGACAAGGGCAAAGGCTTCGCGCCCGAGATCCTCGCCAATTTCGGCAAGCCCTACCAGTCGACCAAGGACCGCGCCGGCAGCGGGCTCGGCCTGTTCCTGGTGGTCAATGTGCTGCGCAAGCTCGGCGGCAAGGCCACGGCACGAAACAACCGCTACGGAGGCGCATCGGTGGAGATCTGCCTGCCGATCGAAGCGCTGGCGATCGCCGCAGAGGCGCATCATGCCTGACGGGAAGGCGCAACTGCTGATCGTCGAAGACGACGCCTCGTTCGCGCGCGCGTTGCGCCGCTCGTTCGAACGCCGCGGCTATGACGTGACGCTGTGTGAACGGGCCGAGGCGCTGCCCGCCGCCCTGGAGACGGTATCGCCCACCTTCGCCGTGGTCGATCTCAAGCTGGTCGGACCGTCCGGGCTCGAATGCGTCAAGCTGCTGCATGAGCGCGATCCCGAGATGCGTATCGTGGTGCTGACGGGATTTGCCAGCATCGCCACCGCCGTCGAGGCGATCAAGCTCGGCGCCTGCCACTATCTGGCCAAGCCCTCCAATGCCGACGACATCGAGGCGGCCTTCACGCGCGACGAAGGCGACAGCAGTGTGGCGCTGACGCAGCGGCCGAGCTCGATCAAGACGCTCGAGTGGGAGCGCATCCACGAGACGCTGGCCGATACCGGTTTCAATATTTCAGAGACGGCGCGGCGGCTCGGCATGCATCGCCGCACGCTCGCACGCAAGCTGAGCAAGCGCCGGGTGGAATAGCGCTACCCCCATCGGGCATACAGCGTTACCAGCCTCGAACTTGAATCTCAGTGGGAACGGGCTCAGCCTTGGTTCACTCTCGCGGCGCGATCGTGGAGTGATTCATGCGAACCATTTGCCGTCTCCATCTGACTGCCGTGCTTGCAATGGCATTGGCCGGAATGGCCGTTGCGCAGGCAGAGGAGAGCAATTCCACACGCGTTGAGACCGATGCCGGGCCGGTGCGCGGCGTCGCCTCTGACGGTGTGATCAGCTTCAAAGGCATTCCTTATGCCCAGCCGCCGGTCGGCGCGCTGCGCTGGCGCGCGCCGCAACCGGTGACGCCGTGGCACGATGTGCGCGACGCCTCCGAGTTCGGCCCGGGCTGCATGCAGACCGGCGATGTGCCGAAGTCGGAAGATTGCCTAACGCTCAATGTCTGGCGGCCCGCCGCATCATCCGAACCGCTTCCTGTGATGGTGTGGATCTATGGTGGCGCGCTCGTTCATGGATACACATCGCAGTATCCCAGCGACGCCCTCGCAAAGCAGGGCGTTGTGATCGTCAGCATGAATTACCGGCTCGGCCGGTTCGGCTTCTTTGCACATCCGGCGCTGGCGGAGGAAGCGCCCGGCGAGGTGCGCGGCAATTACGGTTACATGGACCAGCGCGCCGCGCTGCAATGGGTCCGGCGCAATATCGCCGCCTTCGGCGGCGATCCGGGCAAAGTCACGATTTTCGGCGAGTCGGCCGGCGGCGGGTCGGTGATGGTGCATCTCACGTCGCCGCTGTCGCGCGGTCTGTTTCAGCAGGCCATCATGCAGTCGCCCGGACTTCCCGCCGCACGCGCCAAGGTCACGCCGCTGACCGAGCTTACGGACGCCGAGACCATGGCGGTCGACTACGCGCGTTCGGTGGGTGTGACGGAAAAAGGCCCCGCGGCGTTGAAGGCGCTGCGCGCGCTTCCGGCCGAGACGCTCGTGCAAGGGACCTCGGCGCCGGAGGAAGTCACGGCACTCGCAGCCGGCAAGCCGATCATCGGCGTTGCGGGGCCGATCCGCGACGGAACGTTTCTTCTCGAAGCGCCGGAGACGGCCTTCGCCAACGAACGTCAGACGATGGTGCCGGTGATGATCGGCGCGAACGACAGCGATTTGGGCCTTGGGCGCGCGAAGAGCAAAGACGAGCTGTTCGCGTTGTTCGGCGCCG
>DASXOK010000220.1:0-3063 GCA_036494425.1 Pseudolabrys sp. | reverse complement strand
GGCAGGGCGGCCTGCGCGATGCGCTCAGCGAGTTCGCCGATCGGCGCGGTCACCACCACCTGATCGGGCCGCGTGGCGCGCGCGATCGCCAAGGCCGGCGTAAGCGGATCGAGCCCCTCGGCCGTGGCTTTCGTCACCAGCGCGGCCAGCGTGCGCGTCGGCATGTAGATCGCGGTCGTCGCCGCCGGATCGGCCAGGCTGCGCCAGTCGAGATCGTCCGGCAGTTCGCCATTCTTGGCATGGCCGGTGACGAATTGCAGACGCCGCGCGTGTTTGCGATCGGTCAGCGGCAGGCCGAGTTTCGCCGCCGCGCCCTGCGCCGCGCTGATGCCGGGCACGACATCGACCGGAATCTTCGCCGTGCGGCAGGCCTCGATCTCCTCGCCGGCGCGACCGAACAGCAGCGGGTCGCCGCCCTTGAGCCGAACCACGCGCTTGCCCTGCTTGGCGAGGCCGACCATCAGCATGTTGATGTCGTCCTGCTTGCAGGACGGACCGAACCCGGTCTTGCCGACCAGCATCTTGCGCGCCTCGCGGCGCGCGAAGTCGAGCACCTCGCGCGAGACCAGATCGTCGAACAGAATCACGTCGGCCGATTGCAAGGCGCGCACCGCCCGCAGGGTCAGCAGTTCGGCATCGCCGGGACCGGCACCGACGAGCGTGACTGTGCCGCTTTCGACCTCGGCGCCGAGGCCTTTCACCTCGGCGACGAAGCGGTCAAAATCGTCCTGCGACGGCTCGCGGTCGGGATTGGCGATGGCGTGCGCCGTGAACAGTTGCCAGAACTTGCGGCGTCCGGCGAAGGGCAGATCGGTCGCCTTCACCGCCGCGCGCCATTTGGCGGCCGCCGCGGCCCAGGCGCCGAAGCCTTTCGGCAGCAACGCCTCGAGTTTGGCGCGGATTGCCTGCGCGAACACCGGCGCGGCGCCGTCGGTGGAGACCCCGATCACCAGCGGCGAGCGGTTGACGATGGCGCCGAAGGAGAAATCGCAGAACGCCGGCTTGTCGATGACATTGACCGGCACTCCGGCGGCGCGCGCCGCCTTGGCGAAGGTATAAGCGGCTTCATCGTCTTCGAATGCGCCGATCGCGATCGCGGCGTCAGCCAGATCACCCGGCGTCCAGACGCGCCGCTGCACGAAAACTTCGCCGCGCGGCGGGTCGCCGGCGATGAGCAGCAATTCGTCCGAGGGCTCGGCCGCGTAGACCTCGACGCGCGCGCCGGCGGCTGAGAGAAGCTCAGCCTTCCAGGCGGCGGCGGCGCTGCCCCCCGCGAGCACCGCGCGTTTATTTTCCAGGGACAGAAAGACCGGCAGCCGGGCCAGCGGGTCCATCCGGCCGGGCCGTGTTTCGGAAGGTGTACGGGCGATGGTCACGGGCGCATTCCTCCAAAGAGAGCCCCTCGGACATCACAACAGCAAGTCACGTGCCAGCCGCTAACCATTTGAGCAAGAACTGCATATTGTGACTGCGCCAATCCATCGCCAGTGGATGTGCTGAAAATCTGGGCAGCGGGGCGGCCCCGCTCCAAGGCATCACTCGGCGTCCACATGACTGGGCTTCCGGCCGACATTGGCGTGGAAATCCGCGCCGTTGCCGGTCTTGGCGACGAAGCCGGCGCGGATGGCGAAGTCGCCAAAATGCTCGCCGCTCTGACGTTCAGCCGCATAAGCGGCGAAGATCGGATCGAGCGCGCCAACGATCTCCTCATGCTCGAGATCCTCGGCATAGAGCTTCGACAGCCGGGAGCCGTCGAAACCAGCGCCGAGATAGAGATTGTATCGGCCCGGCCCTTTGCCGACCAAACCGATCTCGGCCAGATAAGGACGCGCGCAGCCGTTGGGGCAGCCGGTCATGCGGATGACGATGTCGTCGGCGGACAGGCCGTGCGCGGCGAGCCGCGCATCGAGCGCGGTCATCAGGTCCGGCAGATAGCGCTCGCTCTCCGCCAATGCGAGGCCGCAGGTCGGCAGCGCCACGCAGGCCATCGAATTGCGTCGCAGGCCGGACCACGGCGCGAGCATGCCCGCCTCGCGCGCCAGCGCTTCGATCTCTGTCTGCTTGTCGGTCGCCACATTGGCGATGATCAGGTTCTGGTTCGGCGTGATGCGGAAGTCGCCATCGTGCATCTGCGCGATGGTGCGCAGCGCGGTCTGCTGCGCGGCGCCTGCGATGTCGTGAATACGGCCGTTCTGAATGAACAGCGTGAGATGGCCGCGGCCGTTCTCGCCCTGCGTCCAGCCGTAACGATCGCCGGTGGAGGTGAAGGTGAACGGCTTGGCCGGCGCCAGCGACATGCCGGCACGGCGCTCGACCTCGGCGCGGAACGAATCGAGCCCGCGATCCTCGATCGTGTACTTCAGCCGCGCATGCTTTCGGTTCTTGCGATCGCCCCAGTCGCGCTGCACCGTCACCACCGCTTCGGCGATCGCAACCGCATCGCGCGTCGTGCAGAATCCCATCACGTCCGCGGTGCGCGGATAGGTGTCGGTCTCGCCATGGGTCATGCCCATGCCGCCTCCGACGGTGACGTTCCAGCCGGCGATGTCGCCCTTGTCGTCCAGGATGGCGATGAAGCCGAGGTCGTGCGCGAAGATGTCGACGTCGTTCGACGGCGGCACGGCGATCACGACTTTGAATTTGCGCGGCAGGTAGTGCGTGCCGTAGATCGGCTCCTGCTCCTTCTTGGCCGCACCGCTCTTGTCGACGACGAGGTTCCCGTCGAGCCAGATCTCGTGATAGGCGCCGGTTTGCGGCAGCAGATGCTCGCTCACCTTGACGGCGAGCTCGTGCGCCGCAGCGTGCGCCTTCGAAAGATAGGGATTGGCGGCCGCCATCACGTTGCGGTTGACGTCGCCGCAGGCGGCAAGTGTGTCGAGCAGCGCGGCGTTGATCGCCTGCATCGTACGCTTCATGTTCGACTTGATGACACCGTGATACTGGAACGTCGCGCGCGTCGTGATACGCAATGTGTGGTTCGCGTAGGTCGATGCGATATCGTCGAGCTGGCGCCACTGCTTCGCCGCGACGCGACCGCCCGGAATGCGCAGCCGGATCATGAAC
>DASXOK010000219.1:0-1759 GCA_036494425.1 Pseudolabrys sp. | reverse complement strand
GAGGCTGGACTCCGCTGCGTTCCTGGATGGTCTGCTGGCTGCGATCGGCGTCGATCGCAACAAGCGGCCGTTCAATGAACCGGCACTGATCCGCGACATGCAGCGTCTCTGCGTCATATGCGACCGCCAGCGGCGATGCGGACAAGAACTCGACGCCGGCACCGCCGCCGCGCACTATCGCAGCTATTGCCCGAACGCTTATACGCTCGATCACATGATCGAGCGCGGTCGCTGACGCATCGCGACCGCGCCAAGAGGGGAGGCGTGCTTATACGTCTTCCGGGTTATCGACGTAGATGAGCCCGGCCTTCGCCAGCGGCTCGCGCATATTGTACATGTCGAGCCCGAGCACGCCGGAGGCCAGTTTCTGGCGCTTGGCGTCTTCGTCATCGAAACGCTTCTGCGCCTTCTGCGCCGTCTCGACCACATACTTCTTTGGCACGATGACAACACCGTCGTCGTCCGCCACCACTGCGTCACCCGGCTCGACGTTGACGCCGGCGCAAACGACCGGAATGTTCACGGCGCCGAGTGTCGCCTTCACCGTACCCTTGGCCGAGATGGCGCGCGACCAGACCGGAAAGCCCATCTCCTTGAGCGTCGCGACGTCGCGGCATCCGGCATCGATGATGAGGCCCTTGACGCCGCGCGCCTTCAGCGACGTGGCGAGCAAGTCGCCGAACATGCCGTCGGTGTTATCCGCGGTGCAGCCGAGCACGACGATGTCGCCCGGCTGGCACTGCTCCACCGCGACGTGGATCATCCAGTTGTCGCCGGGCTGGGCCAGGATGGTGACAGCGGGGCCGGCGATGCAGGCGCCTGCCCAGATCGGCCGTATGTAGGGCTTCATCAGGCCGTAACGGCCAAGCGCCTCGTGCACGGTCGAGACGCCAAGCGCCTCCATGGTGCCGATGGCGTTGGAGTCAGCGCGTTTGATGTTGCGGACGACGACGTTTTTCATTGTGTCTCCTTCCCAGCTTAGCCGAGTGTTTCGGTGACGACGCGCGGGAAGAGCGTCTGATAGGCTTCGCCGTACGTCATCGGGATGCCGGTGTTGCGCGAGCCCTGGATGCCGCGATTGAGCGCGACACGTTCGTAGTAGTGCCAGAGGTGCTTCTGCGCGGCGAGGATCTGGAAGGCCTTGTATTTCGTCTCCCAGACCTCATCGATCTTGAGAATCAGGTCCGGCTTGTAGTCGCACTGCTCGGGCTGGTGCGGCTCGAACAGATACACCGGCGGCGCCGAGTATTGATACTTTGCACCCGGTTTATGCCCCATCGCCTGCGCCACCACCCGCGTCTCCTGCGCGAAATGCGCGGCGTTGGGATGGTCGAAATTGTAGGGGTCTTTCAGCGCGTGCGTGAGCACGAAGGCCGGATTGGTCTCGCGGTAGATATCGACCATGCGGTCGAAATGCGCCTCGGTCAGCTTGAGGGGATAATCGCCGCAGTCGAAGAACTCGATCTCGGCGCCGAGCAAAGCGGCGGCGCGCTCGGCCTCGTCCTTGCGGCCCGCTTTGACGCTCTCCAGCGTCGCGCCCGGTTCCTTCCAGGCGAACTGGCTTTCGCCGCGCTCGCCGAAGGACATGCACACGATCTTCATCTTATACCCGCGCTTGGCGTGCAGCGCGATCGCGCCGCCCGCCCGCCAGACGAAATCGCCCGGATGGGCCGTGACGACGAGCCCGGTCTTCTGGTCAGCCATGAACACTCCATTCTCTCGTTGTTGTGTCTCGCGAGGCGGGCAGGGAGCCCGCCCC
>DASXOK010000218.1:0-20893 GCA_036494425.1 Pseudolabrys sp. | reverse complement strand
AATAACGTCGCGGCCCAATTCCCCGAGATCGCGAACGATCTGGAGGCGCGGCTGATCGCCTATGCCAAGGAGATGAAGCCCAGCGAGTGGATCAAGGCGCAGCCGGGTTTCCTCGGCGCGCAGGGAAAGACAGTCTTCGATCCGGACTTCGACATCGACGACAGCGGAGTGCCGCATGAGAAGATGGTGCTTCCAAACTGATGCGGCGGCCGTATCCGCGATCAGCATTCAGGTACCGGTCTGGATATCGCGACGCATCGCCGGTCGATCGGTCGGAGCGGCTGGTTCAAGAAGGACCGCTGTGATAGATTGTAGGCGTCCACCTCTTCCGATGCGACTTCGAACGAGGAGGAACCCATGTCATTCGCACGTCATGCGTTGTTTGCCCTCTCCGCGGCGGCGACCGCGCTTGTCTTCTGTCATCCCGTCGCGGCCCAGTCTGCCGACCAGAAACTCGGCGACGTCCATTTCGCGACCTCGTGCAATCCGGCCGCGCAGGCGGATTTCGACAAGGCGATGCTGTATCAGCACTCGTTCTGGTATCGCGCGTCGCAACGCGCGTTCGAACAGACGCTCAAGGATGATCCGGACTGCGCCATCGCCTATTGGGGAATTGCGCTGAGCCTGTTGTGGAATCCCCACACGCCGCCGCCGGCCAAGAACCTCGCCGATGGTGCCGCGGCCTTGGCCAAGGGCAAGGCGATCGGCGCGAAGACCGAGCGCGAACGGGATTACATCGAAGCGCTGTCGGCGATGTATGCCGACTATGAGAAGGTCGACCACCGCACCCGCGTGCTGAACTATCTCAAGGCCATGGAGCAACTCGCGGCGCGCTATCCCGACGACGACGAAGCGCAAATCTACTACGCGCTGGCGCTCAATGTCGGCGCGTCTCCGTCCGACAAGACCTATGCCAACCAGCTCAAGGGCGCGGCAATTCTCGAGAAGATCTGGACGCGCCAGCCCGACCATCCGGGTGTCGCGCACTACCTGATCCATCTCTACGACACACCGGCGCTCGCCGCGCGTGGCCTCGAGGCAGCGCGGCGCTATGCGAAGATCGCGCCCGACGCCGCGCATGCGCAGCACATGCCGTCGCACATCTTCACGCGCGTCGGCTACTGGAAGGACTCGATCGCATCGAACACGGCGGCGGCGCGTGTCGCCAAGGCCGACAAGGAGCCGCACGATCAGCTCCACGCCATGGATTACCTGGTCTATGCGCATCTACAGCTTGGTCAGGACGCAAAGGCGGCGGCCGTCATCGACGACATGAAGACGGTGACCGCCTTCAACGAGGGCTTCATCGCCGGCCCCTTTGCTTTGGCCGCTTCGCCCGCGCGTTACGCGATCGAGCGCGGCGACTGGAAGTCTGCTGCAGCGTTGGAAGTCAGACCCTCACCGCTGCCGCAAGTGCAGGCGGTCACTTACTTTGCCAAGGCGCTCGGCGCGGCGCGTTCAGGCGATGCGGATGCGGCGCAAGCGTCCATCGCCAAGCTCACGCAATTGCGCGATCAGTTGCGGGAGAAGAAGGACGCCTATTGGGCCGAGCAGGTCGACATCGAGCGGCAGGTCGCAACGGCCTGGGCGCTTGAGGGAACCGGCAGACATGATGACGCGCTGAAGGCATTGAGTGCCGCGGCGGACGCCGAGGACAAGACCGAAAAGCACCCGGTGACGCCGGGTCCGCTGGCACCGGCGCGCGAACTTTATGGCGTGATGCTGCTCGATCAGGGCATGGCCAATGACGCACTTGCCGCGTTCGAGGCCACCTTGAAGAAGGAGCCGAACCGGCTGGGCGCCACCATCGGCGCCGCCAAGGCTGCCGAGAAGGCCGGCGACATGGCCAAGGCCCGGCAGTACTACGCCAAGGTCGCCGCGCTGGCCGACGATGCCGACGACGGGTGCACGGAGGCGAAAGAGGCACGGGCCTTCCTCGCGAAGCCGCAATAGGAGAACGCCTTGTGCGATTAGCTTCGGCCGCCGTGGCGATCCTGACGCTAGCGACGCAGGCGCGCGCCGAGCCGCGTGAGATCACCGGTCAGGCTGGTGTTCTCGGAGAATGGGAGCTCAGCGCGGCGGTGACTGAGCAAAGTGTCGACGGCGCCAAAGAGCTTCGTGGACCGCTGACCCTGAAACATGTCGGCATCTGCACGCAGGACGGTCCCGAGGAGAAAACCGGGACGCTGCGTCTGCGGCTTTCCGACTCGTCGCGCCGTGTCGACGCGACGCTGCTGATCGAGGGGGCCGAGTGCACGTTCACTGGCAACCGCACAAACTCATTCGATGGGGTGATGAACTGCCCGGACCGCCGCGGCGTCCCTCTGATGCTGTGGATCAAATAGGGGACTTTGTGGACCAACGAAGGGCAGGTGCCGCCTCCGGGCCACACCTGCCGGCGAACCGATGTGGGCGCTTAACTTCCATTAACCTTCCCAGTTCCTAATGCGTTAAAAGGGCGGAAAGGGTCCGGATTCGTGGCACTCCGCAGCGCTGCATTCTTCTGCGTCCTGGCAATCGCCCTGGGCGCCAATATCTTATGGAGCTCGACCGCGCCGGCGGCCGAGACCGTCGCCGCGCAGCCGCTGCCGGCGACGAGGGACGCCGCGTCAACTTCCCCGGTGGCGACCGACGTTCGTCTCGGCGGCGACGACAAGCAGACGCGTTTCATCATGGATTTCGACCGCCCGGTCGATCTCGCCGCCTTCACGCTGGCCGACCCCTACCGGGTGGTGCTGGACCTGCCGCAGGTGGTGTTCAAGCTCTCGCCCAAGCTCGGCGAGCAGGGACGGGGGCTTGTCAAAGCGTTCCGCTTCGGCCTCATCATGCAGGGCGGCTCGCGTATCGTGCTCGACACCAAAGGGCCGGTGCGGGTGGAGAAGGCCTTCGCCCTTCCGGCGGGCGACGGCCAGCCGGCGCGCCTGGTGCTCGACCTCGCCGCCACCGACCGCGACAGCTTCATGCGCAATCTCGCGGTCGAGGACCGGCCGCAGCGCACTGCCATCACGCATAATAATGACCCGATGCCGAAGGACGACGATCCGCGCCCGCTGATCGTGCTCGATCCCGGCCATGGCGGCATCGACACCGGCACGCGCGGCCTTGACGGCACCAATGAAAAGGACGTCGTCCTCGCCTTCGCGCAGACCCTGCGCGAGAAGCTCGAGGCGAGCGGCAAATTTCGCGTGGCAATGACCCGTACCGACGACACTTTCATCCCTCTGAACGAGCGCGTGCACTTCGCCCGGGCGCGCAACGCCTCGCTCTTCATCTCGATCCATGCCGATTCGGTGCCGCGCAACGAGGGGCAAGCGGAGGGCGCCAGCGTCTATACGCTCTCGGAGAAGGCCTCCGACGCCGAAGCCGCGCGCCTCGCCGAGTCGGAAAACCGCGCCGACGTCATTGCCGGCGTCGATCTCACCGCCGAGCCGAACGACGTCGCCAATATCCTGGTCGATTTGGCGCAGCGCGAGACCAAGACCTTCTCGCTCCAGTTCGCCAAGTCCGCCGTGGGCGAGCTGAAATCCATCGCCGCGCCGCTGCACAAGCGACCCTTAAAGTCGGCGGGTTTCGTGGTGCTCAAGTCGCCGGATGTCCCCTCGGTGCTGGTGGAACTCGGCTACATGTCCACCCGCGACGACCTCAAGCACCTGACCTCGCCCGTCTGGCGGGCGCGCACGGCTGCGGCGATGGCGGAGGCGGTGAATACCTTTTTCATGCGGCGGCTTGCCGGGGCGGGGAGCAACTAATGGCCCCGATCCGGCTCAGCCGGCGGCCAAAGCCTTCCCTAGCCGCCGGATTTACCTGCGAAAAGGCGGGGAAACTTGGCCTTTTGGCGGGGGAAAGGCTCGCCAACCGGCCTCAGTTTCAACATAAAACCACGCGACCACGGAGCCTTGCCGCGGCTTCGGTGGGAGGCAGCGGGGACGGCTTGGCGGTCGATTATCTGCTATATTTGCGGTCCGCAGCGCAGCGTCGCGCCATGGGCGACCGCTGGCCGGATCGAGGCGGGACACCTCACGCATGAAGCTTCTACTGCGCTTCCTCGGCTTCCTGTTCGCGGCAGGCACCATCCTCTTTGTCGTGGGCGTCGCTGGCGTCGCCGGGTTGCTGTGGCACTTCTCGAAGGACCTGCCGGACTACTCGCAGCTTCAGGACTACGAGCCGCCGGTGATGACGCGAGTGCACGCGGCCGATGGCTCGCTGGTCGCCGAATATGCGCGCGAGCGGCGGCTGTACATTCCCATCCAGGCGGTGCCGAACCTGGTGAAGAACGCCTTCCTCGCCGCCGAGGACAAGAACTTCTACGAGCACGGCGGCCTGGATTTCACCGGCATCGCCCGCGCCGCCATCTCCTATGTGCAGAACTACGGCTCGAACCGCCGGCCCCAGGGCGCCTCAACCATCACGCAGCAAGTCGCCAAGAACTTCCTGCTCAACAACGAAGTTTCGCTGTCCCGCAAGGTCAAGGAAGCGCTGCTGGCGCTGAAGATCGAGCGCACTTATTCCAAGGACAAGATCCTCGAGCTTTACCTGAACGAGATCTATCTCGGCATGGGCGCCTACGGCATCGCCGCCGCCTCGCTCGGCTACTTCGACAAGGCCGTCAACGAACTGACCATTCCTGAAGCCGCCTATCTGGCGACGCTGCCCAAGGCGCCGAACAACTACAATCCTTTCCGCCAGCGCGAGCGCGCCATCGAGCGCCGCAACTGGGTGATCGACCGCATGGCGGAGGCCGGCTTCATCAAGGCCGCCGATGCCGAGAAGGCCAAGCACACCGCGCTCGACGTCACCGTCAAGGCGCCGGCCACGCGCACCTTCGCCGCCGAGTATTTTACCGAGGAAGTACGGCGCGAATTGTTCGAACGCTATGGCGAGAAGAAGCTTTACGATGGCGGCCTGTCGGTGCGCACCACGCTCGACACCAAGCTGCAGATGGTGGCGCGCAAAGCGCTGACCGACGGTCTCGTCCGCTATGACGAGAATCACGGCTGGCGCGGGCCGGTGACCAAGATCGACATTTCCGGCGACTGGGGCGTGAAGCTCGCCGATGTGAAATCGCTCCAGGACGTTGCGCCCTGGCGCATGGCGGTGGTGCTGGAGGTGGGCGACCAGTCGGCGCGCATCGGCATGCAGCCCGGACGCGATCCCGGCGGCTACGTCAGCAAGGAGCGCGAGATCGGCATCCTGCCGCTCGAAGGCATGAAGTGGGCAAAGAGCGGCGGCCGGGCCGTGACCAAGGTCAGCCAAGTGCTGAGCCCCGGCGACGTCATCTATGTCGAGGCGTCCAAGTCCGATGGCCAGTTCCGTCTGCATCAGATTCCGGAAGTGTCCGGCGCGATGGTGGTGGAGGACCCCTTGACCGGCCGCGTGCTCGCGATGGTCGGCGGCTTCTCCTACGACCAGAGCCAGTTCAACCGCGCCACGCAGGCGCTGCGCCAGCCCGGCTCCTCATTCAAGCCGATCGTCTATTCCGCCGCGCTCGACAACGGCTACACGCCGTCGTCGCTGGTGCTCGACGCCCCGCTCGAGATCGACCAGGGTCCGGGCATTGGCATCTGGCGGCCGGAAAACTACGAGGGCAACTTCTTCGGCCCTTCGACGCTGCGCTTCGGCATCGAGCATTCGCGCAACGTCATGACCGTGCGCCTGGCGCAGGACATCGGCATGCCGTTGATCGCCGAATACGCCAAGAAGTTCGGCGTCTATGACGAACTGCCGCCCTATCTTTCCTTCGCGCTCGGCGCCGGCGAGACGACGCTGCTGCGCATGGTGACGGCCTACGGCATGCTCGACAATGGCGGCCGCCGCATCAAGCCGACGCTGATCGACCGCATCCAGGACCGCTACGGCCACACCGTCTACAAGCACGACGAGCGCGAGTGCATCGGCTGCAACGCGAAGAAATGGGACAATCAGCCGGAGCCGTCGCTGATCGACCGGCGCGAGCAGGTGCTCGATCCGATGACCGCCTATCAGATGGTGTCGATCATGGAAGGCGTCGTGCAGCGCGGCACCGCCGGCGGCGTCGGCTTCCAGAAAGAGATCGGCAAGCCGATCGCCGGCAAAACCGGCACCACGAACGACTTCAAGGATGCATGGTTCATCGGCTTCACGCCCGACATCGTCGCCGGCGTCTATATCGGCTACGACAAGCCGCGCTCGCTCGGCCGCGGCATGACCGGCGGCGTGCTCGCGGCCCCGATCGTCAAGGACTTCATGAAGGTTGCGCTCGCCGACAAGCCGGCGGTGCCGTTCCGCGTGCCGCCCGGCATCAAGCTCGTGCGCGTCAATCTCAAGACCGGCGCGCGCGCCCAGCCCGGTGATCAGCGGGTGATTTTGGAGGCCTTCAAGCCCGGCACCGCGCCACCCGATAACTATGCCGTGGTCGGCTACGGCGGCGGCGGGGCCGACAGCAGTGGTGACGCGGGCGGGGGTAACCGCTCCTGGGGCGCGGGCGTCTCTCCCGACGCCGACCGGGCGGTGCGTTCGGGCACCGGCGGGTTGTATTGAAGCTGTATTGAATAAGCCGCATACGGCAAAAGCCCCGACCCTAGGGCCGGGACTTTCGCTTTGAGGTGTCGCTTTTGAAGCGCGCCCTTACGCCGCCTTGCGGTTGACGTTGCCCTCGGCCAGCGCGGTCAGCTTGGTGTCGGCGGCCTTTTCCTCGTCGAGCGTTTGTTGCAGCACTGCGGCGCAGTCGGCGCGGCCGAGTTGCTTCGCCCAGGCGATCAGCGTGCCGTAGCGCGTCATCTCATAGTGTTCGACCGCCTGCGCGGCGGCGATCAGCGCGGCGTCCAGCACCTGCTTGTCGTCGACCTCGCCGGCGACGTCGTTCGCCTCGTCGAGGATGCCGTCGATCGCCGGACAGTCCACGCCCTTGGCGTCGACGTCGTGCATCTTGAACACCTGCTCGAGCCGCTTCACGTGGTTCTTTGTCTCGCCGAGATGCGCCTGGAACCCTTGCTTCAACCGCGTGTCGGTCGCCTTCGTGATCATGTCGGGAAGCGCCTGCGTGATCTGCTGCTCCGCGTAGTAAATGTCGCGTAGCGTGTGCACGAACAGGTCGTCGAGTGTCTTGATGTCCCTGCTGAAGAATCCCATGGTTGTTCCTCTCATCGTGCTTGTTTTGTTTGTGAAAGCACGCGCCCGTGGCGTCCGCGCTCTCTGGGTCAATGCCTGCCGCCATGGCTTGTTCCGGGAAGGCCCAAAGTTCGGGCGAAGTTGAACGGGGGTTGCAGGAGCGGGGGAAGGGCGCTACATGCGGAACCGAATTAGTGGCGGAACCAACCGATGCGCGCGGAAACCCAGAACCTCGTCGAAGAGATCAAGCAGTCGGTGCGGCTGCTGAGGAGGCATCTTTGACGTCGATACCGCGCAACAACGTCTCGCCGAACTGAACAAAGAGTCCGAAGACCCGAATTTCTGGAGCGATCAGGCCCGCGCCCAGCGCACCATGCGCGAGCGCGACGCGCTCGAGGACCAGCTCAAGGCCATCGGCCGCATCGAGCAGGACCTTGAGGACAATCTCACGCTGATCGAGCTCGGCGAATCCGAGAAGGACGAGGCGACGGTCACCGAGGCGGAAGCCGCGCTCAAGCGCCTAAAGGCCGAAGTCGCACGGCGCGAGCTCGAGGCGCTACTCTCGGGCGAGGCCGACGCCAACGACTGCTATCTCGAAGTCCACGCCGGCGCCGGCGGCACCGAGAGCCAGGACTGGGCCGGCATGCTCATGCGCATGTATGTGCGCTGGGCCGAGGCGCACGGTTACAAGATCGACTGGCTGGAAGAGAGCGAAGGCGAGGGCGCCGGCATCAAGTCGGCGACGGTGCAGATCAAGGGCCACAACGCCTATGGCTGGCTCAAGAGCGAGAACGGCGTGCACCGGCTGGTGCGCATCTCGCCCTTCGATTCGAACGCGCGGCGGCACACGTCATTCGCCAGTGTCGTGGTCTTCCCGGTGATCGACGACCGCATCAAGATCGAGATCGACGAGAAGGATGTGCGCACCGACGTGATGCGCTCCGGCGGCGCCGGCGGCCAGCACGTCAACAAGACCGAGTCGGCGGTGCGCCTCACGCACATTCCGACGAACATCGTGGTGAAGTGCCAGCAGGACCGCTCGCAGCACCGCAACCGCGCGATGGCCTGGGATATGTTGCGCGCGAAGCTGTTCGAAGCGGAAATGAAGCGGCGCGAAGCCAAGGCCGAGGCCGAGCAGGCCGCCAAGACCGACATTGGCTGGGGTCACCAGATCAGGTCCTACGTGTTGCAGCCCTATCAGATGGTCAAGGATCTGCGCACCGGCTTCTCGACCTCGAACACCGCCGGCGTGCTCGACGGCGATCTCGATGAGTTCATGCAGGCAGCGCTGGCGCAGAAGGCCTTCGGCGGCGGACCCACGCAGGTCGAGGACGTGGAGTAGCGCGAAGCGCGCGCGAGGGGATGCGCGCGGTGCACTGGGAATGAGGTGCGGCCATGACGTTGCACATCGACTTCACCAGCCAGGACTTCTTCCGTGACCCATCCGCCGCCATCGCGCGGCTGCGCGCCGCCGGTCCCGTCGTCGAGGTGAAGCTCCCCTTCGTCGGCTGCACCTGGATCGCGACCACGCAGGACTCCGCCAGCCACGTCCTGAAAGACAGCGCCACCTTCACCTTGCGCAAAGGCGGCGGCGTCGCCGGCGTGCCCTGGTGGATGCCGGGTATCATCCGCTCGCTCGCCAACAGTATGCTGACGATGGACGAGCCCGACCACACGCGGCTGCGCAGCATCGTCGACGAAGCCTTCCGGCGCCGCGCCATCCTCGATATGGAGCCGCGCATCCATCAGCTTGCCGACGGCCTCGCTGCCGATTTGTTCGCCGATGGAAGCGCCGCCGATCTCGTCGCGCGTTACGCGCGCAAGCTGCCGCTCGCCGTCATCTGCGAGTTGCTCGGTTTGCCGGCCGCCGACCGGCCGATGTTCTCGGCCTGGGCCGGCCGGGCGACCAGCGTGCGCAGCGCGCTCGGCTTCTTCCGCGTGCTGCCGAGCTTCTTCTCCATCCGCCGTTACATGCGCCGGCAGCTCGACGAAGCGCGCAAGACCGGCGGGCAGGGCCTTATTGCCGAATTGATCGCCGTCGAGAAAGAGGGCGCGCGCATCTCCAGCGACGAGATGATCGCGATGGTGTTCCTGCTGCTGTTCGCGGGGTCCGAGACCACGGCGCATCTCATCAGCGGCTCGGTCTACGAGCTTCTGCAAAACCATGCGCTGCGCGACTGGCTCGAGGAGGACTGGTCGCGCGCCGACCTCGCGGTCGAGGAATTCCTGCGCTTCGTTTCGCCGGTGCAGTTCACCAAGCCACGCTTCGTCCGCAAGGACATGCAGCTCGGTGGCGCCCGTTTGAAAACGGGCGACAAGATCATGGCCATGCTCACGGCGGCCAATTGCGACCCCGCCGCCAACGAGCATCCGGACAAGCTCGATCCCGCGCGCAAGCCCAACCGGCACATGGCCTTCGGCACCGGCATCCATTTCTGTCTCGGCCACCAGCTTGCGCGCATCGAAGCGCAATGCGCGCTCAAGGCCTTGTTCGATCGCTGGCCGAAGCTCGATCTCGCCGTCGATCCCGCGCAACTCACGTGGCGGCCAAGGCTCGGACTGCGTGCGATCGAAACGCTGCCCGTGATGGCGCGCGCCGGCGTGTGACCGATCCCGCGCCTTCAGCCCAGAAGATAGAGCCACGCCAGAAGCGTGGGCACCGAGAGGAGCGTTGTCAGCGAGACCGTCGACGCGGTCATGGACTCCTCGACGTGATACTCGCCCGCCAGGATATAGGCTGTCTTCGCGGTCGGCACCGCCGCGCAAACAACGGCCGCGATGGTGGAGAACTGCGAGAGCCCGCAGAGGACACAGAGGCCGTAGACGATCAGCGGCGTCACCGCCAGCTTGACGACGCTCAGTACCGCCGCCTGTTTCAGGTCGCCGCGGAGCTCGTCCAGCGTCAGGCCGAGCCCGATGGCGAACAGCGCGCACGGCGTGAGAGCCTCGCCGAAGATGCCGGTGTAGTCCGCGATCAGCTTGGGCACCGGCACGCCCACGACCGACCAAGCCAGGCCGAGCACGGTCGAGATCATCACCGGATTGATGAGAATGTGCCGGATGAGCAGCGACGCTTGCGGCTGCTTTTTCCCGCCGCGCGCCGATGTCTCCAGAAGCGCGATCGTCGCCGGCAGCAGGACGACGGCGATGACCACGGTCGCAATGGCGGCCGGCAGGACGCCGCGCGGGCCATAGAGCGCCTGCAGGATCGGCAAGGCGACGAAGCCGGTATTGGTCATCGCGGCCACGGCGCCGAACATGGCGCTGCTGGCGAGGCTGCGGCCCAGGCCGGCACGCGCGACCAGGATGACCGCCGCGAAGCAGATGACTGAGCCGCCGCCGAAGGCGGCGAGGAAGCCCCAGTCGAGCAGTCCGCGCAACGGCTCCTGTGCGATGGTCAGAAAAATCAGGGCCGGCATGGCGACGTTGTAGGCGAATTGCACCAGCGGCCCGGCAAGCGATCGCGGCAGGTAGCCAAGCGCGCCGGCGAGCCATCCCGTCATGATGACGGCGAAGATCGGAAAGACGAGGCTGGCGAGGTGCATGCGTCTTGCGCCGTTGGGCCGATGATCGGAGGGCCGAGTTTAGGCCGTTTCGGCGCCCATGCGCGACTGGACGATCCGAGTGAACAGCGCGCCGAGGCCCATCAGCACGCAGGTACCGATGAACACCGCGCGCATGCCGAAATGCCCGCCGACGAAACCACCGGCGAGCGGCCCCGCCACCTGGCCGACGAACTGCGACGACACGGCGTAGCCGAGAACGCTGCCCGACACCGCGATCGGCACGTTGTGGCGGATGACGCTGGTCACGCAGGGCAGCAGTCCGCCCAGGGACAGTCCCATCAGGAAGCGCAAAGCCACGAGCTGCCAGCCGGCGGTCACGAAAGCCTGCGGGATCAGCAGCACGGCAGAGACCGCCATGCAGCCGACGAGCACATTCCAGTGGCCGACGCGGTCGGCGAATTTGCCCAGCCGCGACGCCGACAGGATGCTGCCCAGCGCTGCCGCCGACATCGCCAGCCCCGAGACGAAGGTCACGTGCGCGCTGTCCACCAGCGTCGCCACATAGACCGTGATGATCGGCTCGATCGACATGTTGGCGAACAGCAGCAGGCAGCCGGTGATGAGCATGGCGATCACCGGGCGCTTATCGGGAATCGCGGCCCAGCCGCCGCCGCGCTTCTCGCTCTTGAGCTTCGGCGGCTGCGGGTCTTCCTTGATCAGGAACGCGGTGGCGAGGAACGCAACGAAGATCATCGCCCCGGCTGCGAAGAACGTCACGCGGATGCCGATCAGCGGCGGCAGCGTGCCGCCGATCAAGGGACCGGCGAGATTGCCCGCCATGATGCCCGAAGAGAGCACGCCGAGCGCCCAGCCGGTGCGCGCCTTCGGCGTCTGCGTCGCCACCAGCAGGTTGGATCCCGATGAATAGCCGCCGAGCACGCCCGTCAGTAGGCGCAGGCCGACCAGCTCCCACACCGTCTGCGCCATGCCGATCAGCGATATCGCAACCGCCATGCCGAGGCTGGCGCGGATCAGCATCAGCTTGCGGCCGTAGAGGTCGGCGAGCTTGCCCCACAGCGGCGCGAACAGCGCGGCCGCAAAGAAGGTCGCGCCGTAGGCGACTCCGGACCATTGCACGATGGCGGCGTGGCCGCTGACGCCGAGTTCTTCGATGTACAGCGGCAGGAACGGCAACAGCAGCGTCATGCCGACGATGGTGGTGAACGAACCGAACACGCAGACCCAAAGGTTGCGCTCCCAGCGCGTCGCGCCGTCCTTTTCGAGTTTGCTCTCGCGGGATGTCTGGTCGTCCATCGCGCCGTCCACCGCGCGCCTTGTGGCAGGAAACGGGCACAGGAACAACGCGCGCGGCCGCAAGGCAGACGGAGCGTTAGCGGGTAACTGAAGCCTCTCACCGTCATCCTGAGGTGCGAGCGTGCGCAGCACGCGAGCCTCGAAGGATGACGTGCACGACATTAGCCGCTCGTCCCCGCGAAAGCGGGGACCCAGCGCAAAAAGCGCTGTTTCATTCCGCGCACTCTGGATTCGCGCTTGCGCGGGAATGAGCGGAGCAAGAGGCGAGGCGAGCAGATTCTCATCTACCGCGCCAGTCTCTGTCCCGTCTCCCTTTCCCAATCCGCGAGCCACTGCCGAAACCGCGTGCCGCCATCGCCATCCGTGCCGGCATGCAGCGCGGCGAAGACTGGACCTTCTTCGGAAAACATCAGCACCGCGTCGAGCCCTTTCGCGCGGCGTAGCGTTTCGATCGCTTGCGTGGGCGTCTGCGCGATCGGTCCGCCGACATTGAATGACGTGTTCACCGCCACCTCGACGCCGATGCGCCGGCCCAGCGCCTTCAAGTAGGCGTAGGTGAGGGGATCGGCCGCCTCGCGCACGATCTGCAGTCGCCCGGTGCCGTCGGCATGCACGACGGCGGGAATGCGCGTCAGCGCCTCCGGCTTCGCATGCGCGGTGAGCACCATGTAATTGTAGGCGTTGTAATCGTCGTCGCTGGCGCCGTCCGAGAGCTCGAAGAACTGCTGCGCGGCCTCGCGCGTCATCATCGGCGCCAAAGGACGGATCGCCTCTCGGAATTTCACCCGCGCATTGAGATTGTCGCGTGTCTGCGCATTGCATGGGTTCGCCAGGATCGAGCGATGGCCGAGCGCGCGCGGACCGGTTTCCGCCGCACCCTGATAGAGCGCAACGATCGCGTCCTGCGCCGTCATGTAGGCCATGAAGTCGGCGAACAGCGGCCGCGTCGCATCGTCCAAGTCGACGAGCGCGACACGCTCGACATCGGGGCTTGCGTCGAGCGCGGCTTTGATCTCGTCCGCCGCCGGCGGCAGGCCGCAATAGAAGGCATGCTCCGATGGCGGCCCGATGCCGAAGCCGGAGAGGTAAGCACCCATGAACGCCGCGCCGATGGTGACCCCCGCGTCGTTCGGCGTCGACGGGACCCACAGGCGAAGACGCGTGTCGCGTAACATTGCGTGCCGGTAGAACTCGCGGTCGAAATGTTCGAGCAGCCGCATGTTGCCGACGGCATTGAGCGCGGTGCCGCCGGTGAGAACGAGGCGGTCGCAGCCGGTCTTGCGGATCCAGTGATCGATCACGTGGATGAGCGCATCCTCGAACACCAGTTGCGCCGCGGCAGCCTTATCGAGCCGCGCCTGCGTCGCTTCCTTGTGCTGGATGTCTTCCAGGCGCAGCACGGCGTCCGGATTCCACAAGTCCTTTTGCGCGATGGGCTCGCCGAGGATATCGATCAGCGCCTGCGTATAGGGCTTGTTCTGGATATCGCGCGGCCAGTTTGCGAGATCGCGGTTGAGATACACGCGGCCTTCCGATTGCAGGCTGAAGATCGATTTCAGCGCCGGGTAATAAGTATTGCTCTTGCGGTCCATGTCGCCGAAGGCGGCGGCGCCCATGTAGCGGCCTTCGCTGGAGAGCCAGGTCCAGCCGCCCTGCGTCGACGAGATCACCGCGTAATAGATGCCCAGCGAGTCGAACACGCTGTCGTTCGTGTAGAGGCGCGACATCTGCCCGTCTTCACAGCGGTAGATCGAGATCGCCGCCATGTCGCCGACGCCGTCGAGCACGGCGACCAGCACTGGCCCTTTTTCCCGCGCGAAGGGCGACGTCGCGAACGAAAACCAGGCATGGTTCTCGTGATGCGGGGTGTCGATCAGCGGCACCGGCGCGTCGCTGCCGAGCGCGCTTTCGAGCATGCGGCCGAGATGGCGCGCGGCGCGCACGCCGCGGTCGAGGTCGTGCAGATTGAACAGCGGCGTGCCGCCGCGGCGCAGCATGCCAAAGCTATGCGGCGCCTCCTCGAGCACCGTCCGGATCAGCGTCGCGGTGAAGGCGGGGTAGTCCCAAGCGCTGAACCAGGCATCGATGGCGTCGAAGTCGAGCCCCATGCGCGCGAGCGCCTCCTGCATCGCCGCCACCGACAGCTTCGGAAAGGCGTTGGAATGCTTGACGCCGGAAAAGCGCTCTTCCTCATTGTTGAAGAGAAGGCGCGGTCCATGCTCACGCGTGACCTCGATCAGCGCCACGCCGGAATTATGCGTGCCGGCCGCCGAGATGCCGGCGAGATACGCGGTGCCGCCGCGTGCGATCTTGTCGGCGATGTCGCCGATGCGCGCGCGGGCGAAGGCGCTCTCGGCGCGGTGAATGGCGCGCCGGCGATAGAAGCCCTCGAACAGCGGCAGCGCCAGGCGAAAGCCGAGCGCGCCGAGCCGGGGATGGCGTGGACCGATGCGCATATCGCGGTGCACTCCCGCTTGAGTCGTCTGATCAACACCTCATCATATAGGCGGCGATCAGCCGCAGGCGGCGGTGGCCGGGTGTGGCTCAGCCGGTGCCGAGCCGCAAGCCCGCGCGCAGGAACTTCTGCGGATTGACCGCCTCGCCATCGATGCGCGTCTCGTAGTGCAAATGAGGACCCGTTGAACGTCCGGTCGAGCCGATCTTGCCGATCACCTCGCCGATGGACACGGTCTGCCCGACCTTCACGTCGATCTCAGACAGATGCCCGTAGCGGGTGGCGAGGCCGTTGCCGTGGTTGATCTCGATCATGTTGCCGTAGCCGCCCTCGCGGCCGGCAATGGTGATGCGGCCGGCGGCGGTCGCGTGCACGGCCTCGCCGACCTCGCCGCGCAGATCGATGCCGGTGTGCATTGCCGGGCGGCCGAGGAACGGATCGGCGCGCACGCCGAACGGCGAGCTCATGTCGATTTCGCCGGTGACCGGCTTGCGCACCGGCACGGTGTTGAATGCCTGCGTGTAGCGGTCGGCCTGCGCGCGCGCGATATTGACGCGGTAGAGCGCGCGGTCGAACTCGCTGGCGCCGGATTTTGGCGCGCGCAAGGGCACGAACGGGCCGCCAACGCCGCGCGCCGGCGGCATCTTGCCGAGGCTCACGCCGAGGTCGGCAAGCACGCTCTGCATGCGGTTCACCTTGCTGTCGGCCTGTTCTTCCATGCTGCTCAGCACGGCCATCTGCCGCTTCTCGACCTTGTCGAGCGCAAGCGACACCTTCGCCAGGATGCCTTCGAGGCCGACCGCCTTGACGCCGTCGGCGACCCGCGTCGTGCTCACCGGCACGTCGCGCGATTCAAGCCGCGCCTCGCGGTCCGGCGGCGTGGAGAAGATGACAGTGTCGCTGATCGGGGAGGCGCGCAGCTTCGGTTCCGGCGGATCGGCGGCGGGCACCGGCACGGTCTTCGGCGTCCTGATCGAGCCTGTGGTGATTGTATCGCCCGACAGCGCCGCGGTGCGCTGTTCCAGCATCGCCTGCCGTTTCAACAGCGCATTGAGCTTCTGCTCGAACTGTTCCTGGTCGAGCAATTGCCGACTGGTGATGCGGTCGACCTGCGCGCGCAACTCGGAGATGCGATCCTCATAGGCGAACTGCATGTCCGCCTGGCGGCCGATCAGCCGGGTAAGGACGTCCTCGCGGAATGCGAAATAGGTGCCGGTGCCGATTGACCACACCGCCATGATCACCAGGGTGCCGACGACGATCCAGAACGCGACCGGGCCGATGCGGACCTGGCGGCCGCCATGCGTCAGGGTGTAGTCGGCCCGCTTTCCGTGCGCGCGCTGCACATGGCGAGAGACCGCAGCCGCCGACTGGGGGCGGCCATGTGAGGAGCGGCTGGCGTATTCGGGATGGGGATAGGCAGTGGACTGATTGGACATCGACGCTCCGGCCGGTTCGGCCTCGGCTCCGAGCCTTTAAACCAGCGCGCCGATATCAATCCGATATGGTTAAGAAAGCGGAAAATCCGATTCGCGGCGGGTATGATTCCGCTGCAAAAGCATGCAATTACCGAACCCGGGGATCACAATGCGCGCGCCGCCTCGAGAACCTCCTCGGCATGGCCCTCGACGCGCACTTTCGGCCAGATGTGGGCGATCCGGCCCTCGGCATCGATCAGGAACGTCTTGCGCATGACGCCCATGAAAGTCCGCCCGTACATCGATTTCTCGCCCCAGGCCCCGTAGGCTTCGAGCATGGCCTTCGTTTCATCAGAGGCGAGAGAAATCGAGAGCTTGTGCTTGGTCTTGAATTTGTCCTGGGCGGTCACCGGATCGGCCGAGACCCCGAGGATCTCGGTTCCTGCCTTGGCGAAGGCTGCGCGCAGCTTGGAGAAGGCGATCGCCTCCTTGGTGCACGCCGGCGTGTCGGCCTTGGGATAGAAATAGAGGACGAGCTTGCCCCCTTTGAAATCCTTCAGTGCGACTTTTTCGCCGCCGTCCCGCGGCAGGGAGAAGGCCGGCGCCTTTGCGCCGACTGCCAATTCATGCGCCATGCGCCTTCCTTTCGTCGCTTTCCGCCGGTCAATGTCGCACATGCCATTTGCGTCGGGCGGGCGCAACGGGCCGGATGGATATCGGCCATTGGACGCGCGGGACGCGCGGGACGTGCGCCGACGGCGGGGACGAAAATGCCGCGCAGCAAATCCCTGCGCGAATCCCGTAAACAGCCTGCCCGGCGTCTTGCTTCGCAGCCCGTTGCCGGACGACGGTCCCTCGCGAGCGGACGGCGTGGAGGGCGCGTATTCGGTCTGGATTGAGCAGACTTGAGGGGCATGACAGGCATCACGCACGACCACAGGCGTAAAGGTCCGCGCGCCACGCCCGCCTTCCGGCGGCTGCATCGCGCGTTGCCAGCCGCTGTGTGGAAGCAGTGCTGCTTTGTCGGACGCGCGGTTCATTACTTCCTGGTGCATCCCTGGATGCGGCGCCTGCTCTTCACCACGACCGCGCTGGCCGCCGTCGTCGTGCTCTCGGCGCTCGCGCTTTGGCTGCGCCTCGCCAGCGGCCCGATCGAGTTCGACGTCGCCACCCCCTGGCTGACCGCGGCGATCGCGGAGAATCTCGGCAGCCAGCACACGGTCGTCGTCGGCGGCACCCAGATCGAACGCGACGAGCGCGGCCGCCCGACCTTGCGCCTGCGCGACATCGTAGTGCGCGACGCCGACGGCACCATCGTCGCCAGCGCGCCGAAGGCCGAAGTCGGCATGTCGGCCGTGAGCCTCCTGTCCGGCCACCTGCGCGCGCAGAGCCTCAATCTCGTCGGCGCGCAAATGTCGATCCGCATCGAGACCGACGGCGGTGTCACCGTCTTCGCCGGCGCCGACAAGCGGCCGATCGCCACCGCCCGCGTGCCAATCCCGCAGCGGCCGGCGGCACCGGCTGCGTCCGACGCTCCGGCGCAGGACCCCCTGAAGGTCGGCTTCGAGAACGTCGCCGGCGTGCTCGCCTGGATCGACAGCGTCGGCGCCTCGGGCCTCGACGGCCACGATCTGCGCGAGGTCGGGCTCAAAAACGGCAACCTCGTCGTCGAGGATCAGCGCAACGGAAAGCGCTGGAATTTCGACCGCATCAACGTCAGCGTGACGCGGCCCGAACTGGGCGGCGTCGTCTTCAAGCTCGAGTCGGACAATCCGAAGCGTCCCTGGGTGCTCAGCGCCGCCATGCGTCCGCTCTCCGACGGCGTCCGCGCCATCGGCATCGAGGCGCGCAAGGTCTCCACCCGCGACATGATGTTGGCGATGCGCCTCAACGACGGCATCGACGCCGACCTGCCGGTGTCGGCCAGCATCCGCGCCGACGTCGCCGCCGATGGCACGCCGCAGACGGTGCAGGGCCAGATCATCGTCGATTCCGGCACCATCATCGATCACAACGCCAAGGAACCGGGCGCCGGCGAACTCGCCATCGACCACGCCGACTTCCGCATCAATTGGGACGCACGCCGCCGCTCGCTGATCGTGCCGTTCCAGATCCAATCGGGCGGCAACCAGTTCACCATGCGCGCGAACTTCGACGCCCCGAGCGACAAGAGCACCGCCTGGGTGATGACGCTGACGCGCGGCGATTCCGTCATCGATCCGATCATCCTCGGCGGCCCGCCCGGCGCGTCCGATCAGGAAGGCATCGCGCTCAACCGCGCCATCCTGCGCGCGCGCATCGATCCGGCGAAGCGGCGCATCGACATCGAGCAGGGCGACTTCCGCCGCATCGACACGCGGCCATCGCAGAATGTCGGCGTGGCGCTCACCGGCAGCCTCGATTATTCCGGCACCGAGCCGCGGCTCGCCTTCGGCGTTGCCGCCACGCGCATGCCGCTCGCGGTGATGAAGCGGCTGTGGCCGTTCTTCATCTCCGCCGACGTACGCAAGTGGGTCGACGAGCACTTCTCCAGCGGCACCGTCGAACGGGTCGTGGTCGCCGGCAACTCGCCGCTGCCGAACTTCAATCCCGACGGTCCGCCGATGGCGGAAGACGGCCTCTCGATCGACATCGAGACCAGCGCCACCACGCTGCAGCCGGTTCCTGACTTGCCGGCGATCCGGGACGCCGATCTCAACGTGCACATCACCGGCGCCAATGTCACGGTCAGTCTCGGCCGCGGCACCGTCGAAGTCGCGGGCGGCCGCAAGCTCAACATCTCCGGCGGCGTCTTCCAGATTCCCGACACGCATCTCAAGCCGTCGCCCGCCAACGCGACTTTCCGCATCGACGGCAGCGTGCCGGCGGCGGCGGCGCTTCTGTCCAGCGATGCCTTGAACGACACCGTCGCCATTTCGATCGATCCGACCGCGAGCCGCGGCAATGTCGCGGCGCAGGTCACGGTCAATTTCCTGCTCGGCAAGAACGTGCCGCCGAACAACGCGACCTATGCGATCGCCGCCGACCTGACCAATTTCGCCGCCGACAAGATGCTGATGGGGCAAAGGGTCGAGGCCGCCGCGCTGAAGGTGAACGCCACCAGCGACGGCTATCAGATCAAAGGCGACGTCAAGGTCAACGGCACGCCGGCGACCGTCGAACTGATCAAGCAGAAGGGCGACCAGGACGCCGAACTGCACGTGGCCGCAAACCTCGATGAGGCGGCGCGCAAGCGTCTCGGCTTCGATCTCGGCCCCAGCGTCACCGGGGCCATCCCGGTGAAGGTCACCAGCCGCTTCGGCAGCAAGGCCAATGACGATCGCATGAATGTCGATGCCGATCTCACGCCGGTGAAGATCGACAATCTTCTGCCCGGCTGGGTGAAGGCGGCCGGCAAGCCGGCACACGCCACCTTTACGCTGACCAAGACGCCGAAGTCGGTGCGCTTCGACGACCTGACGATCGATGGCAGCGGCGCCAATGTGAAAGGCTCCCTCGAGCTGGATGGATCGGGCGATCTCGTCTCGGCGAATTTTCCGGTGTTCGGCTTCTCCGACGGCGACAAGGTCACGCTCAAGGCCGACCGCGGCAATGACGGCGCACTGCGCGTGGTGATGCGCGGCGACGTCTATGACGGACGCATTTTCGTGAAATCGGCGATGGCGGGGTCGAGCGCGGCCGACAAGATGCGCGAGAAGCAGCCCGACCTCGATCTCGACATCAAGCTCGGCGCCGTCGCCGGCCACAACGGTGAGACGCTGCGCGGCCTCGATCTCAAGCTGTCGCGCCGGGGCGGACACATCCGCAGCTTCAACCTGAGCGCCAAGATCGGCCGCGACACGCCGCTGATCGGCGATCTGCGCTTGCGCGCGCGCGACAACCACCAGGTCGTCTATCTGGAGACCGACGACGCCGGCGCGCTGTTCCGCTTCACCGACATGTACCCGCGCATGTATGGCGGGCAGATGTGGGTGGCGATGGACCCGCCGACGCAGGACCAGGCGCCGCAGGTCGGCACGCTGTTCATCCGCAGCTTCGCCGTGCGCGGCGAGCCGGCGCTGGAGCGCGTCGTCGCCGGTGCGCCGGGCGGCCCCAACGCCGGTGGCGTCGATTTCTCCGAGATGCGCGCCGACTTCACCCGTTTCCCCGGCAAGATGGCGATCCGCGACGGCATCGTGCGCGGGCCGCTGGTCGGCGCGACGGTCGAGGGCCAAATCGACTATGTGCGCGACGACGTGCACCTGCGCGGCACTTTCGTGCCGTTCTACGGACTCAACAACATGTTCGGGCAGATCCCGATCGTCGGCCTGTTCCTCGGCGGCGGCAGCAACGAAGGCCTGCTCGGCATCACTTATGAGGCGGTCGGGCCGCCGAGCGCACCGCGCATCTCGGTCAACCCGGTGACCGCCATCGCGCCGGGCCTGCTGCGCAAGTTCATCCCGTCGCCCGGCTCGTTCGACCGCAATTTCGTCCCGCCGACGCGGTAGGCGCGCGGCAAGGCTTGTCCCTCCGCCGCTTGCGTGCTTATCCCTCCCCGCAGCCGGGGGAGGGATAAGAAAAACGTGGCGCGGCAGGGCCTTAGAGCGGGCATAACTTTATTCCTATAGGACTATTGGCCTTCTCGTTGATGTCAGACTATAATCCGTCTCATCCCGCCCCGATAACGAGGGGTGTCTGATCAGCGTCTCCAGACGCGGGGCGGGGAGCGGTGGCCGGGGGAAGCGTCGGAGATGCGGCGCTAAGTTTCCCCTGCGGCGGTCCAAGCCGCTTCGTCCCGGCGCGCCAACCGCGCGCCACAGGGGCCCGAACTGACGGCGGCGTTTGACACGGTCAGATGTGCCGGATGCCGTGCGGGCCCCGCCAGCGGTGGAAAGGCGCCTCACCTTCGAAAGAGGCGGCGCCTGAAAGGTCAGTCCACCGGGGGCGATGCGGAGCAAACCGATTAAACACCGCGCGCGGGACGCCTTGGGTCTGGCGGACTTGCGGCACGATCAGACTTCGACAAGCCTCGATGTCGCGAGGCGTCGAGGTCCGTGGGTCCTTCGGGACCTCTGGCGTCCCGCGCGCCCTCGCATTTTGTTTCGGGGCAGCGTGGAAACGAATTGGACGACGGC
>DASXOK010000217.1:0-5703 GCA_036494425.1 Pseudolabrys sp. | reverse complement strand
GCTGATGCCGCACTCGTTATGGCGAACGCCGATGCCACGGGACGGATTAAACGCGACCAGATCATCAAGGCCAACCCATTCCTCGAACGGTACTCAGTAGCCGATCTTAAGCGCTGGGCGGACCGAAAGATGCACGGTCCTGTTCTCAACCTTGCCAAGTTACTTGCTAGCGACGCAAACAGCCGAGCACCGTAGTGCCCCGCTTAGTTTCAAGCGGCCGGCGGCGCAACCTTCAAGATCACCTCGGCCGACGCGCCGTTCCGTCATCCTGCAAAAACGCTGACGCGCTACAGCCATTTCCGGCCCCGGCGGCCGCGCGATCCTCCGCGGCCAGCCCGTCGCCGGCGCTCCGCTTCGTCGGGGCGATCAAATAACACCTGTCATTAACCAGTCATTAACCAAGGTCGCTCAATCGTGAATTAACAAATCGATAAGAACAGCGAGTCGCTAAACATGCCTTCACAGGTGCCGCAACGCCGGCAGGTACGCTTCCGCGGCAGGTCCTACGTCGCTTTCGTTTTCAGCCCGGTCGTGCCGATCGTCGGCTGGCTCGAGGAAGTCGACGCGACGCTTGAGCGGTCGCCCGGATTCTTTGTCGGACGGCCGGTGGTCCTTGATCTCTCAGCGGTTGATTTGAGCCAGTCCGCGATCACGCACCTGATCTCGAGCCTCGAAGATCGGAAGATCCGCGTCCTCGGCATCGAGGGCGCCGAAGCATCCAAGCTCGGCCCGAGCTTGCCGCCTTTGTTGACCGGCGGGCGTCAGTGCATGATCGACCAGCACGAACCAAAACAGCCCGAACCGAAGAAGCCGGAACCTAAGCCGCAGCCGAACTCGCTCCTGCTCGATAGCCCGGTGCGGTCGGGCCAGTCGATCGTGTTCACGGAAGGCGATGTGACCGTGCTGGGCTCGGTCAGTTCCGGCGCGGAGATCGTCGCCGGCGGCTCCATCCACATCTACGGAACGCTTCGCGGCCGTGCAATGGCGGGTGCCCACGGCAACTCGTCCGCGCGGATCTACTGCCAGAGGATCGAAGCCGAGCTTCTGGCCATCGACGGGTACTACCGGACTGCGGAAGACATAGACGCGACACTGCGCAATCGGCCCGCTCAGGCGTGGCTCGATGGCGACATCTTGAGAATTACACCGCTGAACTAACGGGCGAAGGAGATCAGAATGGCCAAAGTGTTGGTCGTAACATCAGGTAAAGGCGGCGTCGGAAAGACCACGTCCACGGCCGCCCTCGGTGCCGCGCTTGCGCAAGCGGGCGAAAAGGTCGTGGTCGTCGACTTCGACGTCGGGCTGCGCAATCTCGACCTCGTGCTCGGGGCTGAACGCCGCGTGGTGTTCGATCTCATCAACGTCGTGCAGGGCGTTGCAAAGCTCCCGCAGGCGCTCATCCGCGACAAGCGGCTTGAGAACTTGTGGCTGCTGCCTGCCTCGCAGACCAGAGACAAGGATGCTCTGACCGACGAGGGTGTCGGCCGAGTTATCGACGAACTGCGAGAGAAATTTGACTGGATCCTCTGCGACAGCCCGGCAGGCATCGAAAGAGGGGCGTCGCTTGCGATGCGCTACGCGGACGAAGCGGTCATCGTCACCAATCCCGAAGTCTCCTCGGTGCGCGACTCGGACCGGATCATCGGGATGCTCGATTCGAAGACGGTGAAGGCCGAAAAGGGCGAGCAGGTGAAGAAGCACGTGCTGATCACCCGCTATGACTCCGGACGTGCGGCGCGCGGCGAGATGCTCAGCATCGACGACGTCCTCGAAATTCTGGCCACGCCGCTTCTGGGCATCATTCCCGAGAGCCAGGACGTTCTGCGCGCCTCGAACGTCGGATCGCCCGTCACGCTCAACAACGCCGCCAGTGCACCGGCCCGGGCCTATCTCGACGCCGCGCGGCGGCTGAAGGGCGAAACGGTCAACATGGCGGTGCCTGTCGAGCGCAAAGGGTTCATGGAGCGCCTGCTTCGACGGAGGGCTGCATGAGCATGAATCTGTTGCGGTTACTCAGCCGCCGCACCGCTTCGGCGCCGGTTGCGCGGGAACGGCTGCAGATTCTGCTCGCGCATGAACGCGGCCTGCGCGGCCAGCCGGATCTGCTTGGGACCCTGCGGGAGGAGATCCTGGCCGTGGTCTCGCGCCATGTCACGCTCGATCCGGACAAGGTCATCGTCCGCATGGACCGGGGCCAGAGCGTCTCGACGCTCGAAGTCGACATCGAGGTGCCCAACGGCTTCGACAAACGTATCGCAGCCGCTGTCTAATCCATTGGAAACGCGCCGCGATGTGTGCCGCGTCAGTGTGTTCAATTTGTTGATCTGCATTTAGCGTCACATATGCTGCGGCACATTCCGTTACGCCGGTCCGCGTGGAGAGGGTTCGAGCACGATCCCTCTCCCGCCGCCGATTGTGCGGATGAAATGCAAGCTGTGCGTCGAAGCTTCGGATAGTTCGTTTTCAATTTGCTGTAATAATTCTGATATTGAGCGGAGCTAACTCTGCCGACGCCCTGATCCGGAACCGGGGGTGATGGATCGAGGCCGTGGCGCGCCTGCGCCGCGCGAGTTCAGCAAAGATTTCGCCAGAGCGCATTCCATTGAGAAAGCATCGTAAGATGCTGTCGGCGATGCGTGCCGAAGACACAGAGAGACACATGACAAATAAGCAGAGCCATCATCACGGCGCCGTCAGCGCGCGCCGGTCCACGTTGTGGGCCCGAAGCGCGGCCAGCGCGGCCATCATCATGCTGCTCACGGCCGGCGGCGCCAGCGCGCAGTCCGTCAAGTTCGAGGGCGACACCTTCGTCAACCAAGGGCTGGTCGGCGTTGCGCGCGTTCCCTCGAACGCCGTCGACCAGTTCGGCGATACCATGGGCGGCATCGGCTCCGCTATGGCCATGGATCTCCAACGCTGGCGCCAGGGGCGGGACGGCAGCTATAGCGGCACGCTTTACATGCTGCCGGATAAAGGCTGGAACACGCAAGGGACGCTCGATTTCGCCGGGCGGCTGCACCGCTTCGAAGTGAAGCTCAACCCGTTCTACGGCAATAGCACCACCGCCCAGAATCAGCTCACGCTCGATTACAAGAGCTCCGTGATGTTCCGTGAACTCGGAGGAACTCCGACGACAGGGCTCGACGCGACGGGCGTCCGGCCGCGCAACCTGCGCTTCCCTGATCTGCCGATCGCATCGAACAATCACATCACCGTCGACGACGAAGGTGTGGTTCTTCCGGGCGACGGCACAATGTGGGTCAGCGATGAGTACGGCCCCTACGTCTATCACTATGCGGCGAATGGTACGCTGCTTGACGTCATCCGTCCGCCGGCGGCGTTTATCCCGATGCGCAAGGATACGTCCGGCAAGGTCGTCGAGAATTTCTCGGCGGACGCGCCCCCGATCGGCGTGACCTACAACCCGGACCCGGGCAATCCGGTCTCGGGCCGGCAGAACAATCAGGGCTTCGAAGGTCTGGCGATGAGCCCGGACGGGAACACCCTGTTCGTGTTGCTGCAGAGCGCCCTGATCCAGGACCTCGATCCGGCCAACATCAAGACCACGCGGCGCAACACCCGGCTGCTCGCGTATGACCTGAAACACGGCAACAAGCTCGTCGGCGAGTACGTCCTCCAGTTGCCGCTCTATCAGGATCAGACCACGACCACGCCGAAGCTCCTGATTGCCGCGCAGAGCGAGCTTCACGCGCTCAACGACCACCAGTTCCTGGTGCTCGCGCGCGACAGCAGCGTCGGTGAGACCTATCCGGCGAACCCGGGCTCGGTCTACCGCAGCATCGATCTCATCGACATCTCGAAGGCGACCAACATCGCCAACACCAAATACGATCAGGCAAACACGCCGGTCGCGCCGCTCGGCGTGCTCAACCCGGCCATCAAACCGGTCGCCTACCAGAGCTTTCTCAATATCAACGACAACAAGCAGCTCAACCGGCTCGGACTGCACAACGGCGCGCCCAATAACAGCAATGATCTCTACGAGAAGTGGGAGAGCCTTGCGATCGTGCCGGTCGGCGACCGGAAGGCGCCGCACGACTATTTCCTGTTCGTGGGTAGCGATAACGATTTCATCACGCAGCAGGGCTCGATGCAGGGCAAGCCCTACAAAGATGCGTCGGGCTATAACGTCGATAGCCTCGTCCTCGTGTATCGCGTGACGCTTCCGACCTACGTCGCGCCGGGAGACGTCAAATTCGCGGACGGGCACCACGACGACGGCCATCACGACGACGACCACCACTGATCGTGCGCAGCCCCGGCGGATCCGTCCGCCGGGGCTGACTTCTGCCGGCCCTCAGGCCGAAACAATCGAGAGAAACACCACGAACTTGGCCGCCGTGGTGCCGATGTTCTTGATGTCGACATGGATCTCGGTCTCCACGACGACATCCACCGTCTGCGATTGCGGAAACGGCTTCTTCTCGGTCACGATCTGCCGGCGCCAGAGCCGCGTGACTTCGAGCTGAGTGTCCTGGTTGAACCCGCCCGTGGTGCTGCCAGTCGCGACCGGGACGGCGTTCGCATAGCAGACGGGGTCCGCGGGCGTCGCGTTATTCCAGTGCCAATGTAAGGTCTGGCCCGGCGCAAGGTCGTGCTGAGTCTTCGTATCGACCAGAGTCGCTTTTGACATTGTCTCCCCCTGTTGAGGCGTCCGCGGACGGGTTTGGGCTGGCCTGATGAGCCACCGAGGTGCCTCGGAGCGCCATGCCGCTTATAGCGTGTATTGCACTCATATACAATTTATAGGAGCAATTTGGCAGTGCTGTCGTGGCGCGGTTGCAGCCCTTGATGCGCAGCGACTTGCCTGTTGCGCCGACTGGAGAATTTTCGCAAAACGGACCGGGCGCCCTTCGCCGGAACGGCGTCGCGTGTTTCGTTTTGGGGGCCGTTTTGGCTGAAACCGTCGCCTTGATCGTGGCTGCGCACCGGACCGGGACGGCCACGCCGGAAGAGACCGTCGCCCGCACTTATGCCCGCATCCGGGACCACGGCGACGACGCCATCTTCGTCAGTCTGTGCGAGGAAGCCGAGGTTCTGGCGGAGGCGCGCGCCCTTGCCGCTGCGGGCTGCGAGGACAAGCCGCTTTACGGCGTTCCCGTCGCGGTGAAGGACAATATCGATGTCGCCGGCCTGCCGACCACGGCGGCCTGTCCGGCCTTCGCTTACAAGCCGTCGCGGGATTCGACCGCTGTCGCACGGCTGCGCGCCGCCGGCGCGCTCGTCATCGGCAAGACCAATCTCGATCAGTTCGCAACCGGGCTGGTCGGCGTGCGCTCGCCCTACGGGATCCCGCGCAACACGATCAAGCCGGAGCTTGTTCCGGGCGGCTCTAGCTCCGGTTCGGCGGTGGCGGTCGCCGCCGGATTGGTGCCGCTGGCGCTCGGCACCGACACCGCGGGCTCCGGGCGCGTGCCAGCCGGGCTCAACAACATCGTCGGCCTCAAGCCGAGCCTCGGGCTCATCTCTACTTATGGTGTCGTGCCCGCCTGCCGCACGCTCGACTGCATTTCGGTGTTCGCGCTTACAGTCGACGACGCGTGGACGGCGCTCGAAGCCATGGCCGGCCGGGACGTTTCCGATCCTTATTCGCGCGACCGCGCCGCTGGCACGCCCGGCGCGATGCCGCCGCATGTGAAGCTCGGCACGCCGCGCTCGGGTCAGCGCCTGTTTTTCGGCGAC
>DASXOK010000216.1:0-33127 GCA_036494425.1 Pseudolabrys sp. | reverse complement strand
CTCCGGCGTCCACACGATGTCGAGCTTCTTGAGCGCTGGCGAAAAGTTATAGCCCGGCGACGTCGCAATGCGCCGGCCGAAAATCCCAGCCAGCGTCGGGCCAGCTTTGTTGCCCTCGCCGGACGACAGCGCGTGACAGGCGACACAGGCGCGGAACACTTCTGCGCCGTGATCGCCGTTATAGGCGGCGAGCGGATCCTCCGGCGCGCCGGCGACGACGGAACCGAACGGCTCGCCGGTGGCGGCGTTCCAGCGGCGGATCATGCGGTCGGCGCCGCCGGTTATCAGTGTGCGGCTGTCCGGAAAAAACGTCACCGACCACACCGGCAGACCGGGCCCGACCAGCGTGCGCGCGATCGAGCGCTGCTTGTGGTTGATGATCGTCACCGAGCCGCGGATGCCGGCGGCGGCGATGAGCGTGCCGTCGGGCGAGATGGCGACGTCGATGATCGGCGTCGGCGCGGCCTGTACCTTGCCGATCACCTCGCCGTTTGGGGAGAGGAAATAGACGTTGCCGTCGGCGCCCGCCGTGACGATCTCACCGTCGGAGGCAACCGCAACCGTGTTGAGCGGCGACGGCAGATTGCGCACGATGTCAGCGCCGCCGGACACGGACGAGATGCGCAGCGTGGCGTCGTACCCCGCGCTCACCACCGCTTTGCCGTCTGGTGTGAAGGCGACGCCATTGACGTTCTGCGTGTTGCCTTCAAGCACGCGCGGGGCGCCGCCCGCGAGCGGCCACAAGCGTACTGTGTGATCCCAAGAGGCGGACGCGAGCGTCGTGCCATCGGGCGACACCGCAAGCCCGACGATAGGCGCTTTATGCCCTTCGAGGACGCGCTCGGGCTGCGGCTCGCCCGGTTTCCATAAAGCGATGCGGCCATCGGCCCCGGCGGTGGCGATGCGTCCGTCCTTGAGCCAGGCGACCGCATTCACCGCGCCGTCGTGGAATCTCAGGACCTGCTCGGCAACATTACGCTCAAGCGACCAGCGGATCGCCGATGTGTCGAAGCTGCCGGAGACCGCCTCCTTGCCATCCGGCGAAATGGCTACGGCGCGCACCGGCCCGCCATGACCACGCAACTGCGCGCGCGCCGCATTCATGCCAAGCGGCAACAGCAGGAGAGCGGCGCACAGCGTTCTCAGCAACAACGACATGACTGCGTCCGCTATCGCGCTGAAGCGGCAAATTGAGGGCTTCTCCGTTCCCTTAGCCATCCGCCGGCTGCATGCCGAGCGCGCGAATGCGCGCACGCGTGGTCTCGTCACGCAGCGCCCCGAAAAAGGCCTGCACGGCGGGACGTTCGCGGCGGCTCTCCACTACCAGGAAATCGTAATGTTCCGGCGCGACCGGAATGAAGCCGAGGCCATACATCCTGGCGACCGGCTCAATTGCCAGTCCCCAATCGGCGCGGTTCTGGGCGATGGCGGCGGCCACCGCGTTATGCGACTTCGGCTGGTTGGCGTAACCGGCGGGCTTAGCGCCAGCGAGCAGCTTATCGACCAGCACGCGTGTGCCGGAGCCGGCATTGCGGTTGACCATCAGCGCCGTCGGGTCGGCGAGTGCCGCTTTCAGCGCCTCCTCCGCGCTGCGGCTTTCGAAGCGCTTGTCGCCGGGCCGGAACAGGATGCCCTGCATCCGTCGCCAGCCAGGCACCAGCGACACGCCGGGCGACACCAGGTGCACATTATACTGTCCGCTCGCCGGATCGATCAGATGCACCGGCGCGACATCGCATTCGCCGCGGTTCGCGGCCGCGACGCCGCCGAGGCTGCCAACCGCGAGGGTGCGCGCCGAGTAGCCTCGCTCGCTCAGCGCACCGACGACCACGTCGAGCGCCACATCATGGCTCCCCATGATGACGAGATCGGGCGCATGCGCGGCACTGCCGATCAGCGTGACATGCGTCTCGCTATTGGCATCAAGCGCGGAGGCGAGCGCGTCGATCTCAAGGAAACCGTCCGCCTGCGAGAAGCTCGTCACCGATCCGGAGCCTTTGCCGGTGGGGAAGGCGATGGTGCCCTCGCCGCTCTCGATCAGCGACACCAGCACGAACTCCTTGCGTCCCATCTCGGACGCGATCCGCACCGGCACGCGCGCCCCGATCGTCTCGGCCGCTTCGGGCGGCAGTCCGGCGCGCGCGCGGATCACCGGCGCAACGAACGCATAAAAGGTGAAGATCGCCGACGTCGGAAAGCCCGGCAGCACGACAATCGGCTTGTCGCCGATGACGGCGAGGCACAATGGTTTGCCCGGCTTCAACGCGACGCCGTGCACGAGAATCCCCGGCTTGCCGAGATGCGATACGATCTGATGCGACAGGTCGCCGGCGCCTTTCGACGTGCCGCCGGAGAGCACCACCATGTCGCAAGCCGCGAGCGCATCACGCACGGCTTTCTCCAGCACCGCCGCATCGTCGGCGAAGGCGCCGAACGCGACCGGCTCGCCGCCGGCTTCCGCGATGGCCGCGCCGATGATGGCGGCATTGCTGTCGTAGACACCGGCGGGCTTGAGTGGGGCGCCCGGCGGCACAAGTTCGTCGCCGGTCGAGAGCACCGCCACTTTCGGACGGCGTACGACATCGACGGTCGCCAGCCCGCAGGCCGCCAGCATGCCGATCTCGCGCGAGCCGATGCGCGTGCCGCGCCTCAGCAACGTTTCGCCGCGCGCAATGTCGGAGCCCGCGTAGGAGACGAACTGCCCTGCCGCCGCCGCGCGGCGCAATTCGATGCGCGGCGCGCCGTCCTCGATCAATTCGGTATGCTCGATCATCACCACCGCATCGGCGCCACGCGGGATCACGCCGCCCGTGGCAATGGTCGTCGCCGTGCCGGGCGCGACGGTGAGCTCGGGCGAATGGCCGCAGGCGACGACTTCGGCATTGAGCGTGATCACTTTCGGAGCGCCGTCGCTGGCGCCGACGGTATCCGCCGCGCGCACCGCAAATCCATCCACATTCGAACGATCGAACGGCGGCGCGTCGACGGCGGCGATCACGTCATGCGCAAGCACGCGCGTGAGCGCCTGCGCCAACGCGACGGTCTCCGCGCCGAGCGGCGAGAGATCGAGATGTTTCTCGAAGCGCGTGCGCGCCTCGTCCGCCGAGACAACGTCGAGGAACTGCTCTTGCCGCGCGGCGGCGCGCACGCGCGCGATCAGCGCGGCGTCGTCGGCGGATTGCGGTTTGCGTCTCTCACTCATATCGTACGGCTCACGGCCACGGCCTTACCTGAACGTCGGCGCCGGCGGAATAGCCCTCGCTGTCGGCCGGAACCAGGATCCAGCCATCGGAACGGGCGACAACCGACAGCGGCAGATATTTGCTCGCCAGCGGCTCGGCTTGACCGGCCGACACGCGCACCGGAACCACTTCGGCGAGGCCCACGGTGGACGCCACCTTGCGCGCGAGCGGCACGGTCTGCGCCGGCTCATACTCCTTATGTGTGGCGCCCGCGAGCCGGTCCAAGATGCGCCGCCCAACCAGCAGCCACACCGCCAGCGCGGCGTCGAGCCGCCCCGGCAGGAGCAGCACCGGACGGTGACCGACGAAACCCAGAGCCGCCGTTTCCCCCGGCGTCACCGCCATGCCGTGCACGGCGAGCCTGCCCTCGCGCACCAGCGTCTGCACGCCGGTGTCGGTACGCCCCGCGCCCGTGCCGCCGAAGGCGACAATCGCGTCGGCCGTGTCAGCCGCCATCGCCACCGGAAGCCCGCGCCCGCTGTCGTCGAGCTTCGCCGCGCCGCCACGGCGTTCGATATCGGCGGCAACGAGCCGCGCCGCCGCCGCGATGATGCCGTTGCCGCGCAGCGGCAGAACGCGAATGCGCGGCTCGCGCACGACCACGCGGCTCAGTCCCGCGGCGGCAAAGGCCGCCAAATCGGTGAGCCGCAGCCGCTCGCCCGCGCGATGCAATGGAATGGTGGGATCGGTGTCGCCGCCGGCCGGCAGCACGCCATCTCCGGGGTTCACCGTGACGAAAGCTTCGGCATAAGTCGCGCTCACCTTCACCGCGTCGAACGGCGCGATGCTGTCGGTGCCGGCCGGCATCGCCTGGCCTGTGTCGACGCGCGGCGGCGCGCGCATCAGCATGGCCGGCGAATAGCCGCCGGCGCCGAGCGTCTCGTCGGCGCTCACCGCCCAGCCGTCCTGCAAGGCGATGGCGGCGGAGGGACGCGACGGTGCCAAGGCGTCATTGGCCAGCACCCGCCCGGCCGCCAAGGCAACATCGATGGTACGTGGCGTGACCGGCTTGATCTCCATGTCAACGATGCCCAGCACATCGGCGAGCGGCGTCAGCCGTGTGATCGTCTGTATCGTGTCGGACGCCATTTTCGCGTGCTTGACCTTCGATGCTTCGCAGCCTTCAGTCTATCTCAACAATGCGCTGAAACCGCAGCTTTTCCATAGATGAAAGCGGGGAAACACGTGTTCACGACCACCAAGGACAAGGCGCTACTCACCACCACCACCGGGGCCCTGCCGCGCCCGAGCTGGTACACAGAAAACCTCCGCGGCATTCCGCTTTCGCACGGCTTTTCGCGGCTGGCCTATCGCGAGCAACATTTCGATTGCCTCGCCTGTCACGTCGCGGCCCAACATCGGGCCGGCATCGACATCCTGGTCGATGGCGATACGCGGCTTGATGACGACGTCGCGGGCCGTAGCTGGGTGAGTTACGTGACCGAGCGCGTGGTCGGTATCGGCGCGCCCCGCGTCGAAGTGCCACCGGCGGGCTTCATGGCCGACAAGGGCCCGGGCGACCTGATGTGGGAGGTGATCGAGACGCGCATGACGCCGCCGGTGAGCGGCAAGATCGGCGAGACGACGTTGCAGCTCGACCGGGCCTACAAGGCGATCGCACCGATGACCGACAGACCGGTGAAGATCGGCTCGATCTCGGCGCAGATCCTGGCGTTGATGCTGACCGACGAGCACTACAAGAACCGGCTCGATTTGCTCATGGATTTATCCGCCGCGCTCAACAAGGACTATCATGCGCTGGCCGATGCCGGCGCGCCGCTGGTGCAGATCGAGGAGCCGGCGATTCATCAGGTGATCGCCGACCCGAAGCAGAGCATCAAGCCGGAGCAATGGGTCGAGGCGTTCAACATCGAGGTCAAATGCCTGCGCCAGCGCTGCGAGGTCTGGTGTCACACCTGCTGGGGCAGCCCGGCGGCGCAACGCGTCGCCAGCAAAGACCAATCCTACAAGGCGGCGCTGCCTTACCTGAACCAGCTTGACGTCGATGTGATCACCGTCGAGGGCGCCTTCAACAAAGGCATGGACCTCGAACACTTCGGCAGCATGATCTCCAAGGATAAGAAGATCGCGCTCGGGGTGATCAGCCACCGCACCCTGCAAGTGGAGCGACCGGAAGAGGTGGCGGAGCTCATCCGCAAGGCGCTCAAATATATCGAGCCGGAACGGCTGATCCTCACCAGCGATTGCGGCTTCGGGCGGCAGTCGATGAGCCGGATGCATGCGTTCTACAAGATGGTGGCGCTGACGCGCGGCACCAATATCGTGCGCAAGGAGCTGGGCTTGCCGGAGGCGTATATCCCGGCTACCGATCCGAAGCTGTCGATGGTGCCGCTGACTGCGTGAGACCGCATGACCGAAAAGACGATGAACCTGCGCGGGCTGAAGTGTCCCCTGCCCGCGCTGCGCGTGCGCAAGATGCTTTCGAGCCTTCAGAGCGGCGACGTCATAATCGCCGAATGCACCGATCCATTGGCCGCGCTCGACATCCCCAACCTGCTGCGTCAGACCGGCGACACGCTGGAAGGCAAGACGGAAGCCGACGGCGTCCAGACGTTTCGGATCAGGAAGAAGTGAGAGGCGAGCCCCTCAATCCAATCCTGTCCCTTTCGCCGCCTTGCGGAACAGCGCGGCGTCGTCCGGCGAGAACTGCATCGCCGTGAGGAAATCATCGACGCCATAGCGCGGGCGCGTCTTGCGCAGCGTCACGAGATGGTTGCGCGCCTCCTCGCGCCGGCCGGCGAGCGCCAGGCAGTAAGTGGCGATACCCAAAATGTGCTCGTGTGCATTCGGGCGGGCGGCCGCCTTCAGCGCCCAGTCGGCGGCGTCATCGAATTGGCCGAGACGCACATGCGCCATGGCGCGCGCGCCGAGCATGGCGAACAACAGCGGATCGAACGGACTCAAATGACGCGAGTGGTCGGAGAATTTGATCGCGGCGTTCGGGTCCCCTGACTGCGAGTGCACGAAGGCCAACGTGTAATGGCCGAGCGCGAAGTTCGGGCTGAGGTCGATCGCCTTCTCCAGCTCGGCGATGGATTGCTCATGGCTGCTGCGCAGCCATAGCGCCCGGCCCATGGCCCAGTGCGCGGCCGGATCGCGCTCGTCCACCATGAGACTTTGCCCGGCAGCGTCGTAGGCGCGGGCCATCTCCCGCTCGCGCTCCGCCCAGCCTTGGAACGCGTTCTGGAAGTGCACGAAGGAGAGGCCGGCGTAGGCGCGCGAGAAGGTCGGATCGAGCTGCACGGCGCGCTCGAAGAAATGCTGCGCCTGGTCGTTGTCGGCCCTGTGGAAGCGATACATGTGCCAGAGGCCGCGGTGATAGGCCTCCCAGGCATCGAGGGAATTCGGCGGCTTCAGAATGGCGCGGTTGCGTTCGATCGTCTCGACCTCAGCGGCCACCGATGAAACGATCCTGTTGCCAATCTCGTCGAGCACGAGCAGCGCGTCGTCCGGCTTGTGATTGAAGACGTCCGTCCAGACGATGCGGGCCGTGCGCGTCTCCGTCAGTTCGATCGTCATGCTGAAGCGGTCACCGTCACGGCGCCAAGCGCCGCCGACGACATAGTCGACGTTGAGCATGCGGCCGGCTTCTTCCGGACCGATGCTGCGCTCATGCAGCGCGAAGACGGTGCCCTGGGCAATGACGAACAGGCTGCGCAGCTTGGCGAGCCGGGTAATGACGTCATGAGCGAGAGCGCCGGCCGATCCGCCGCCAATGCTCGGCATGAAAGAATGATCGGCGAAGGGCATCACCGCGATGGAGGCGCGGCGCGGCACCGGAGCGATGATCTCGCTGCCGCCATTGCCGGGCGCCGGTGAAGACTGCGCCACGATGTGAGCGCGCGGCGTGGTGTTTCCGCGCGCGATTGCGGCGCGCCACGCATCGCGCAGCGGGGCATGATCGAGCCCCTCGGTCTCGAACAGCTTCGCCGTTGCGGTGAGGTGCTCTTCGCCCTCGCGAAGGCGGCCGCGGCGTGCAAGCGCATCGAGCAGCATCTCGTGCACACGCTGGTCGAACGGCGCAAGCGCAAGCCACGTCTCGAGATAGGCGAACACTTCATCCTCAGCGGCGCGCGCGACCATATGCTCCAGCAGTGCGGCATGGCAGCCGCGGAAACGGCGGCGTTGCGCGGTAAGCCATGGCTCGAAGGCGGCGCTGCGGACCTCCAGGCCCTCCAGGAAGTCGCCGCTGAACAGCGCGATCAGTGCGCGCAACCGTTCCGGATCGTGCGTCTGGATGCCGCGCTGTGCCGCGCCGGCGACCTCGGCCGCATCGACGAAGCAATCCGCGAGATCGAGCCGGATCGTATCGCCGGCCGCATCGACCCGGCGGCGCTTCGGCTCATCGAGAATGCCTCGCACCTTACTGAGGCACCAGCGCAGCTCTCCGCGCGGATCGTTCGGAACATCCCACAGCAGTTCGCAAAGCTGCGAGCGCGGAACGGCCTTCGACGCGAGCGCTAGATAGGCGATGAGCGCGCGCACCTTGCGCGACGCCGGCAGGGCAACAGCAAGGCCGCCACGCGTGACGGTCATGGCGCCGAGCATGCAGATTCGCACGCAGGCCGCGCCACGGCTCCGCCGATCCGATTCCACGGTACTTCCCACGCCAACTACCACGGTCGCCCCCATGAGTGGCCGCTATCGTTGCGATCGATGGTGCTGGCGCCTTCAGCGTCAGCCTCGATCGCCCACCTCGCGAGATGCGAGGCGATGAACTGCGCAATCTTGCACAAATGGAGAACGGTCATGGTTACATCCGCTGCCGCAGTGAGTCAAAATCGCCAGATCGACTCGATCGACCTGCAAGCGCTCAAGGCGAAGCAACAGGCCGCATGGTCGTCGGGCGACTATTCCGTCGTCGGGACCACGTTACAGATCGTCGGCGAGGAACTGTGTGAAGCGCTTGACTTGCGCTCCAGCCAGACGGTGCTCGACGTCGCCGCCGGCAATGGCAACGCCACACTTGCCGCGGCGCGCCGCTGGTGCGACGTGACATCGACCGACTACGTGCCGAGCCTGCTTGCGCGTGGCCGTGCACGCGCCGAGGCCGAAGGCCTGACGATCGCCTTCAAGGTGGCCGACGCGGAAGCCCTGCCCTTCGCCGACAACAGCTTCGATACTGTAGTGTCGACCTTCGGCGTCATGTTCACGCCGAGGCAAGAGAAGGCCGCGGCCGAATTGCTGCGCGTGTGCAAGCCGGGAGGCAGGATCGGCCTCGCCAACTGGACGCCGGACGGCTTCATCGGGCAGATGTTCAAGACCATCGGCAAATATCTGCCGCCTGCGGCCGGCGCCAAGTCGCCGGCGCTGTGGGGCACGCGCGCAAGACTGCTCGAGATGTTCGGCACCGCCGCCGCGACGATCCGGGCGGAGCCACGTCACTTCGTGTTCCGCTATCGCTCGCCCGAACATTTCGTCGAGCTGTTCAAGACCTACTATGGGCCGATGCTGAAAGCCTTCGCCGCCCTCGATGTGGTCAGGCAGCAGGATCTGCGCAACGATCTGCTCACGCTGATCCGCGGCATGAATAAGACCGACGACGGCACGATGGCGGTACCGAGCGAATATCTCGAAGTCATCATCGTCAAACGGTGACGCCGTTTTGTCGTCCCCGCAGAAGCGGGGACGACAACAAAGCTCAATCCAAATGAAATCCCTTGCCGCGCACGAAGGCACCGAAATCGGCGCGTTGCGGCTTCGCATATTGCCGCGCCTTGTCCTCCGACCAGCCATAGAACTCCGCCTGGCCGAAGCGCTCCGGCTCGCGCTGATTGCGATAAGGCCGCGTCAATGCACGGCGGCGGTCATAGCCTTCGACCTCGCCGGCGAGATCCGTTTCCGTAAAGCGCTCTTCGTGCACGGTCGTACTCAGCGGCAATCGCGGCGAGAGCACGCCGTCATCGGCCGGCCAGCCGACGCATAGGCCGGCGACCGGCACCACCTTGCCCGGTAGTTCAAGCATCGCACTGATCTTGGCCGCGTGATCGCGGATGACGCTGATGGGACAGCAGCCGAGCCCGGCCGCATCGGCCGCCCGCAAGAACGTGGCGAGCACGATCGCCGCATCCACGCTCGCATTGAAGAACAGATCGAGATGATCGTTCGGGAACGGCTTGCCCCGCATCTGCGAGATTTGCGGGAGGCGGCGGCCGTTGGCGAGGAAGACCAGGAACACGGGCGCCGTCGGCAGCCACGGCATGTCCGGAAGAAGCGCACCGATCGCGTCACGTGTCGCTTTGTTGCGAACGATCAGAATGTCGGCCTGCTGCAGATCGCTCTTCGAGGGCGCCGACAGGGCGCAGGCGCAAAGCATGCGCAGCAGGCCAGGCGCGATATCGCGCGCGAGATAGCGCCGGTGTACGCGGCGCGCCGCCATACTGGCCAGTTCTTCCGGTCCGCGCAGGGCCGGATCGACATCAAGCCGCTCGCCGAAGCGCTCCAACAGCGCCGACTGAAGTGCTTCGGCGGAATGCGGCATCGCAGAGGCTCCTTGGTGACATGGCGCGCAGCAACCGTATCGCACGGTTGCCGCTGGCCGACAGCCGCATGAGGCGGCGTTGAATTGCCCGGATGCCGATATCCGACCGCCGAGCATTTCGGCGGGTGCACCGGATTCTACCACGGCATGTCTGTGGGCGGCCGGGGAGCCGTTCCAGGTTTTTAGCCCGGAATAGATTTTATTGCGTTATTTCATTGGCTTACTAGATCCTAGGCGTTGTCCCCTAACATGAATCTCGCCTCATAGCGTTGATGTTGGCCGGCCACAACGGATGAACACCTTCATTTTTACACTGTTTCGGGACTCTCGGTCGGCAACGAAATCCTGCTGCCGGGCCTGAGTGTGGCCCGGCCAAATCGCGCGCCGGAAGTGACGATCCGCGCGCCTTGCCCGGCCTTGGTTCGGTTCTGGAAAAGGCCGGGATCACGGCGCTTCCGAAGCCCAAGCTCGCTGTGTTCGTCGGTTCAGCGGAGGGACCCGATGTCAGCCTGAAAATTGATGAAGGGCCGCGCGTCAACACCGTGTGGGGCTATCTGGCCTGGCGGCTCAGCCTCCGGTGCCATGCATCAAATAGTAGCCGATCGCCATGGGATGGCGCGCGGTACCTCACAAGAGATAAAGGGTTTTTGCTCCGCGAGTGATATTTCCATCCGATGCCACGACGGCACGGCGCTCAGGGCTATTTCTGGAGACATAGAGTTGAACGCACAATTAGAGCGAAAGCTAAAAACGTTCGCGCGGCGCATCGGGCTTGAGTTGTCGCGCGCTAGACCTACTGTCGCATCTCTAATTTTGTCGCGGCAAGTGGATTGCGTCTTCGATGCCGGAGCACACAGAGGAGAGTTTGCTCAGTCTTTGAGGGCAGGCGGGTATGCCGCCCGAATCGTGTCATTCGAACCTGTTCTCTCCACATTCGAAATATTGAAACTAAATGCAGCTTCGGACGGACGTTGGGTCGTGAATAATTATGCTTTGGGCGCTGCGTCGGGAGTTGGATCAATCAATGTGGCTGCTCGTACCGAGTTCAGCTCCATACTACCGACGACTACGTATGCAGATGAGTACCATCCCGGTGCAAGTGTAGTTCGAGAGGAAAAGGTAAAAATTGAGCGGTTTGACGATGTTTATCCGAAGTTAAAAGGGAGTCGGAATTTTCTCAAAGTTGACGCCCAGGGATTTGAACCTTCCGTACTAAAGGGCGCCGAGGCAGCCTTAAACGATTTGGTTGGGGTTCAGTTAGAATTGCCTTGCACAAACTTATACGCGAATAGCTGGTCATTTGCCGAGGGTATTGCGTTCATGGCGGCAAAGGGCTTCGCTCTCGCACAAACAACGCCTGTACTCTTTTCGGTCGAGGACCCGCAGCGTCTGGTTGATCTCGATTGCGTTTTCGTCAAGTCAAAATAAGTATGGGTCAACGCTGCCCACATATCTGCACTCAAATATTTGATGAGAACGTTTGCTTCGATGCAAGCTGCGGCGAGTTAGAGCCCGGCTCCTGCTGCGGGAGGACGAATTGTGAATCGGCGTGGAATAAGGGGTCTGACTCAATTCCGATGATTTTCGCCGGCGACCTCGGATTCTCCAATGGGGAATCAACGCCATGCGAAACGGCTTTCGGTTTCGTCGCTTGTGCTCAACGGGTTGGCTTTTGACAGCGTAAGTGATTCAACGGTCGATGATTTTTGATCGTCCGTTCCGAGATGACGGCGGCCGAGTGTTCGTCGTGCGGCGCGCCGAATGCGCTCCTTCTCCATTCGAACGCTTGCTCTTCTCCTGCCGCACGGCAAGTCGTCTATTCGGCTTCGAGGAGCGGTGGCTACGGTGTCGCCAGCGGCGCGTTCAGGGTCATGCCGAAGTAGGACGCCGGGATGGGTGTGTCCGAAGCCCGCATCTCAGTAGCGTGTCCGACGTCATAGGTGTCCAACAATGCGGGCGCGAAGAACGCAATTGCAATTGCCAGGAAGGATTTCATACGGGTTGCGCCTCCAGCTCCGGCTCCGGCGCCGCCGCATTCGCGCACTCTGTCGCGGTTGAGAGAACTCCTCTGGCGACGATTTCAGAAACCAGCAGGATGAACCAGAAGCTGTGGGCGATATGATAAAGTGGAAGCACGGGATTGAAGCTGCTGTACAAGAAAAATGCGACGCATCCCACGATCGACAGCGATAGAAGGGATGAAGTCGCGGACGGCGCTCCGGTGCCAACGGCTGCGAGCGCGCGCAGGCGAAGCTTGAGGATCGAAGCAAACATTAGGAAAAATAGGGTGGCGCCGACGGCCCCGGCTTGTGTAACGACGACCAGCCAGTCTGAGTGAATGAGCGCCGTTCCCTCGGGAACGATTTCATGCCACCACCGAAACTCTGCGCCGAGATCGACGTTGGGGTTGCCACTCAGCGCCTGTCCGAACAGCAGCGAACCATCCAGGCTCCTTAGAGCGAGCCTGAAGATTGCAAGTCGGAAATCTGTGTTGGAGTGACCTTCGAGCAACCCCTCTTTAACGTATGCTTCGCCGTCGGTGACGATATTCGCGATCGAATCGAAGGACCAATAGAAAAGCCATGGCGTGATGGCGGCAAGCATGAGTGCGGCCCATGCGAAGGCGCTATAGGTTCTACGAAGGCCGCTCCTCAGGGCGTACGCCAGCGGCATGCATATCACAGTAGCGATGAGTAGAGAGGTGCTGGGGCGCACAATCAGAGACGCAATGGTGATGGTAAGAAATATGATGATGGAGCGTTGGGACCGCGTCAGAATGGCGATCGCAATTCCCATTACACACACGATGGACTTAACGTGTTGGATTTCCGGCGCGTATGAGATGGAAGCTGCGAAGCCGGATGCTTTTAGCGAGGCCTCGAACAGGTAGCAGACGCTTCCGAGCAAGAAGAGGCGGCGGAGATCGCGGCACACCGTCGAAACGTTAACCGCGAAGGCACCGGCGGGAATGAAGCTGGCGCTCGCGAATACCAAAGAGGCCGTGAATGCCGAGATGTAGCTGACCTCTATGCCTCGGAGGAGATTGGCGGCAAATCCGACGGCCGCTACGACAAAGAACGCGAGCGCCAGCGGAGGACCGGCGCTTCTGGTGGAAACAGATTCAAATCTGGAGAAGTAGTGGTACACCAATGCGCCGGCGATGGCCGTGTAGATGTACTTGATCGCCGCGCTGTAGGGCGAAAACCCTACGAAGTTTGTGATGTCGGCGAGGAACACGAATGCCGTGAAAACAAGGGAAAACCGGTAGACTGCCGAGCGATTGAACTCGTCAATGGGAGAGACCGTTGCCGACGGGAAACGGCTCATCCCCGGCCGAGCCTCCCGAACTTCCGGTACGCTGTGGGTCCGGCAAATGCGATCGGCGGCAGCGCGGCAAGCAGCAGGGCGGCCAAGACCACCGTTCGCCGTGGCCAAATCGGCTCGATAGGCGGCAACGGCCGCTGTACGACTCTTACGGTCGAGAGCTTGTGCGTGTTGAGATCCTGTCTGATCTGTTCGTCAACCGCCTTCTTGGCGAACAGCGCTGCCGTGGCCTTGGCGAGCTCGGCCTTCTGACGGAGTCTTTCGAATGAGGCTTCCAAAGCGGATAGATCGCCGAGTTTGCGATCCAAATCGTCGATTTCGGACTGCTGGTACGTGAGCTTGGCGCGCAGGCCGGCGATGTCGGTGTTGAGCTTGACCATCATGGCTATCGTGTCCTGGTAGACTTTGACCAAAAGCAGGGGCGGATCCCCGGTCATGTCGGACAATGTCGGGCCTGCAGCGCCTTTCTGCGGAGGCTGGGCCTCGGCAGGCTTCCCTTCGTTGCCTGTGACGTGGAGACGGCTGCCGGTCTGGGCCAGTGAATTGATCTGCGGATAGCGGCTAAATGGCTTCATTTGCACGAGTTGATCGGCAATGGATGTTACCTCGCTTTCCTTTTGGGCACGAAGATCTCGCGTGGCGGCGAAATCAGACATGACGCGGCTGCGTTCCTGCAACAGCAGCTTGCGTTGTTCCTCGATGTCGAAGACCGTATTCGCAGCGGAGAATTTGGCGAGCTCCGCGGAGGCGCGAGAAAACTCGTCTTCGCTTTCCTTCCGATGGCCGGTGAAGAAGGAAACGGCGGCGATGTTGCTGTAGAGCTCGTAGTGCTTGTCGGTGAAGCGCTTGATCAACGCGTTGAGGAACCGAACGGCATAGTCTGGATCGTGGTCCCGGAACGAGATCCGGATAAACCCGGTGTTCGGTTCGGCCTGCGTGCTGATGGCGCGTTTTGCCAATTTATAGGCTTCGTCCGCAGCCGGCAGGGGCGGCCAGACGGTGTCGTAAACGGACGCCAGCATATTGCCCATCGGAGGCGTCGATGCCTGGTAAATATTCGCCGTGGCCGGTCGCCTGGCATCTGGACGTGTGGCCGCCACAAGGCCTTCGTTTGAAGTATCTGCGGGTTTTGTGGCGGGCACGTCCTTCTGCCTGCCCGGCGGCGAAACGACGGGCGGAGCGTCGGCCAATGCGCCGCGGATTACGGACTCGGTCGTCAGTAATGCAATTTGTGAGCGGGCCATTTCGTCGGCTCGTGCCCCGCGGAAAGGTTGCTCATCGCCGGCGATGTATCCCTCAGGGTGGAGATCGATCATCGCGCTCACTTCGAACTTCGGCGGCAACGACTCGAACCAGATGACGGACATCGCGATGAAAAGGAGATAGGCGGCGTAAATGGCTAGGGCTTGGATTTTGCGCCGAAAAAGGACGTCGAATATGTTCGGCTTGGGTGAGCAGAGCCGAAAAGGGGCGCCCGATCCAAGGACATCTTCCGACATTTGATTACCTTTCCTGCGAATACTCCTGATTGAACAAGCGAAGCACCGAACTCCAGTGGCGAAAGGGTGTTATGATCGAGCGTGTTCGGATTACTCCTCGCGAACTTATTGATTCGACTATTATTTCGAAACAAGCAGCCGCTCTTCGAGCGCGGTGCAGATTGACAAATCGTTTCCCGTAGCCGACGCGGCCGCCCGCGTACGGCTTTGAATTTGGATTTTCCGCAAAATCGATTTGTGTGGTGGCGGGCATAGTTGGCCCGTGGCCCATCGCGACATTTCGCGGCGACGCAGTAATTCAGTCGCTTTCGGAGCGAAGCGAACATCCAGCGAGCCGCGCTTACATAGCCAAATTAAATTTATTAGTGCGCGAATTATGCACCGCGGGTCGAAACGGGGCAGCACCCCGGGGGGCGATCTTGGGCGTGAAAGCGCCGGCCCGGTCAAGTGGGCACGCCCTCCGCAGATTATCCCCCGGCACAGCGATCTTTTGCACAACCCGCCCCGCAGATTTTCTGTGCCTGCGAATTCATTAACTACATATAGGGGAATGGGGATTGGCAGCCGTTCATACCGCCTCACGACTTCCAGCTCGCATATAATTCCTGTGAGCCAGGGAGGACGCCATGGCTGACATCATCAGTATCGAAAAGTATCTCGACGACAGCGGCATTTGGGCGTTGTGCGTCGCCCTCGCCGCTAAGCGCGGCACCACCCCGATGGCGGTCCTATGCGAACAGATCGCGGAGTTGGCGCGCGAGCACGGGGTTGACGCCGACCACCTGGACGACGACGCGTCGGACCACTCTTGTCTCGATCTCCACTAACGGTATTTCGACGGCCCGGTGATCCACAGCCAGAGAGGCGAGCCTCGTCCAACGGACAAAGCTTGAGATAGATATCCTGCGTTAGACTTGCGTCACAATCAAAATGGTCCTGGTCTTTGAACATAAGCAAATGCGATTCGTGTGTCGGTGGATTTGGTCGTACCCGTCTGGCGGATTGATTGGCGAATCGGTTTCAACCGCTTTTCGGGCAAATGGGATTCGCCACCCGAATTGCGTTCATCCCTCGACCCCACGCCAGCTCAAAGTATGAAGTGTGGCCGAGACATTCGATTCATTCAAAAGGATAATGATGTTTCCGATCTCGTAAGCGCCAGTCAGTCGAGCCTCTGCAGTAAACTTCGCACGTCCAGAGATGTAGATTTCATACCATTTAATGACTGCCAGGACGAATGAGGTCGCGAAGCTCGCGATACTCAGCCAAAATGAAACGTCCGCCCGATTCATGCGTCATCGCCCGTCAAATCACTTGTGGCGTTCGCGCCGCTTTCCTGATGCATACCACAGCCTCCGGGGAACGCCTGGGGCGTCAGTGGGTCGTAAACAAATCGCTTCGGGGACTGGCCGTTGAACGGCAAGGCCGTCCTGGTCTGCGGCGGTTCGGGTGCCGGCAAATCGACTGTGGCGGCGGCGCTGGTTCAGCGAGGCTATCCGCTGGTGACCGACGATGTCTGCGCCGTATCGCCGAGCGGCACGGCGGCGCCTGTGGTGCATCCCGACGGCGACAGTTGAAACTCTGGGCGCACAGCATCGACTGGCCCGCACTCACGGAGCTGTTCGTCAACTACCGCGACCTGCACGAGGCCTTGCTCACGCAGATACTGCCGCATTTCGCGGCTGGCATTCGACGCGCGTGAGCAGGAAACGATACGCGCCATGGCCCGGCAGGATACGAAATCGCCCGGCTCTCCGATCCTCGGCGACACCGGCACCAAGCAGCGCGAGGCCACGCGAGCGGTTCGTGCTGCCGCCGACAAGCATCTCGGTGAGACCTATCGCACGCTCGAGGCGTTGCGCACGCGCGCAACGCCGTAGCCACGATCACTCCGCGGCGCGTGTCTTTGCCGCGGCGACGGCGCTCCAGATACGCGCCGGCGTCGCCGGCATGTCGAAATGCGTGACGCCCACGGAGCGCAACGCATCCATGATCGCGTTCATGCACGCCGGCAGCGCGCCGGTCGTGCCCGCCTCGCCGACGCCCTTGGCACCGAGCGGATTGTTCGGGCTGGGCACGACGTGATTGTGCGCGGTGACGTTCGGCAAGAGATGCGCGCGCGGCATGCAGTAATCCATGAAGCTGCCGGTGATCATCTGCCCGTCATTGACGTCATATTGGCAGTGTTCGCCGAACACCTGCCCGGCGCCCTGCACGATGCCGCCGACGAGCTGGCCGTGCGCCAGCGTGTGGTTGAGCACGTTGCCGACATCGTCGACCGCCGTGTAGCGGACGATATCGACGTCTCCGGTCGCCAGATCGATCTCGACCTCGGCCACGTGCGCCCCGCTGGGGAAGGCTTGCGAGATCGGCCGCTCGGCGACCGTGTCGAGCGGATTGGGCGATTTCGCCGCGCCACGCTCGATCACCTGCGTCATGCTGGCTGATCGATCTGTCCCCGCGACCGTGAAAGTGCCATCGGCAAATTCGATGTCGTCCGGATTCGCCTCAAGGATATCGGCCGCAAGCCGCTTGCCCTTCTCGATCACGATATCGGCCGCGACCTTGAACGCACTGCCTTGCAACATGCCGGTGCGCGAACCGACAGCCGCATTGCCTTGCAGCTTCGGTCCATCGGGATCGCCGGACTTGCTGATCACCTTTTCCTCCGGCACGCCGAGCCAGCGCGAGATCATCTCCGGAAACACCGTCTCGTGGCCCTGCCCGCTCGGACCGGCCACGTTGTGCAGAACGATCGTGCCGTCGCGCTCGAACAGCACTGCGACCTCGTCCTTCTTGATGCCGCCGCCACCCGATGCCTCGATGAACATGCCGCAGCCGATCCCGCGCAGCTTGCCTTCGCGCTGCGCCTGACGACGGCGCATGCGAAACGAGTCCCACTCCGACAATTCTCGCGCCTTGGCTGCCATGCCGATGAAATCGCCGCTGTCGAAATTGGTGCCGGTGAGCGTCGTATAAGGCATCTGATCCTTCTTGATCAGATTGCGCCGGCGCAGCTCGAACGGATCGATATCCAGCTTGACGGCCACCTCATCGACGAGGCGCTCGACGATGTAGTTTGCCTCGGGTCGGCCCGCGCCGCGATAGGCGTTGGTCGGCGAGGTGTTGGTGATGATCTGCCGATGGCGGCCATAGAGCGCCTCGACATTGTAGACGCCGGCGCCGATGAAGCGGCCATTCATCGAATTGGTGAGAACGCCGGCTGGCGCGAGATAGGCGCCCGAGTCGCAGAGCCAGCTCGTGCGCAACGCGAGAAACTTGCCGCGCTTGTCGTAGGCGAGTTCGCCTTGCAGCGAGATGGCGCGGCCGTGATTGTCGGTAAGGAAGTCTTCCGATCGCGTCGACATCCACTTTACCGGACGGTCGAGCTTCTTCGCCAGATGCAGCAGCACTGGATATTCCGGGAACGGCGCCGTACGCGCGCCGAAGGCGCCGCCGACATCGAGCATGCGCACGCGGATGCGATCTTCCGGTAGACCGGTCATGACCGCGAGATCGCGGCCGAAGGCCGGGCCGCCTTGGTTGGGCGCCCAGACATCAAAGCTGTCGGTCGCCGCGTCGTAGGCGACCAGCGCGCTGCGCACTTCCAGCGGTGTCGGGGCAACGCGCGGGCTCTCCGCGCTCAGCGTGACGACGCCATGCGCGCGCGCGAAAGCGTCCGCTGTCTTCTGCTCGTCGCCGTACTCGAAGTCGAAGCAGATGTTGCCGGGGATGTTGTCATGAATATTGACGGCGCCGGGCGCCGTCGCCTTGTCGAAACCGATGAGGACCGGCAGGTCCTCATACTCGATCTCGATGAGATCGACCGCGTCGCGCGCCGCACCCGGCGTCTTCGCCACCACGACGGCGACCTCCTCGCCGACGAAGCGCACGCGATCGCGCGCGAGCACCGGCCGCTGCGGCGCCAGGATGCCCTGGCCGCCACGGCCAGGCATCGGCGAGATCGGCGGAAGAGAGGCAAAGCCCGCGTCCGCCACGTCGCGGCCACTGAGCACCGCCAAAACGCCGGGACTGCTCGCGGCTGGCGATGAGTCGATCGCCTTGATCAAGGCGTGCGCGCGGTCCGAGCGCCGGAAGGCTGCGTAGACCTGATTTTCCAGATTCCAGTCGTTGGTATAGCGGCCCTGGCCGGTGACCAGACGCTGATCCTCGCGCCGGCCCTTGTACGTGGACTGTGTGTCGGACATTCCGTCTCGTGTTGCTTGGTTGGTCGCCCAAGCAACATCAATAGGAAAATCGCATCGGCCGCAAGCGCCGCGGGCCGCCAACTTCTTCGCTGTCAGCCGCTGGGTTCCGGCTTTAGCATGACCTTCGTGGCGCGCATTACGGATGCATCCTTAGCCAAGGGCGCGACCTGGAAGCCGAGCTCGGCGCTGATCGCGTCCAATCGGGGAAGATGCGCCGGATAGACCAGCACCGCCTGCCGCACGCCCTGTTCGGCGATGGCGCCCAGCAGCGCATCGAGCAGCCGTGTTGCGAGCCCTTTGTCGCGTAGATCGGCGCGGATGATCACGGCCGCTTCGGCCATGTCAAAATCCGCATCGGCGGTCGAGCGCGCGAGGCCCGCGAGGCGTTCGCCGTCCCAGGCGATCATCGTCATCTCGCGATCGTAGTCGATCTGGCTCAGCCGCGCCGCGGTCTCATGGGTGCGGTCGCGCAGCGGTACGAATGCCGAATGCCAGAGATCCTGCGGATCGACCGCGTCGGCGAAGCGGCGCAGCGCCGGCTCGTCCTCCGGGCGGATCGGACGGACGACGTAAAACTGCCCATCGGGCATGCGGATCGTCGTTTCGAGCCGGTGCGGATAAGGGCGGATGGCGAGGCGCGCCTGCGCCGGCCCCTTGGCCTCGCGTACGCGAATGCGGCAGTCGACCGCGATGACGCCGTTGGCGTCGCAGAGCAGCGGATTGATGTCGAGCTCGGTGATCTCGGCATGATCTGCGACGATGCGGCTTAACTGGACGAGCACATTCACGACGCCATCGATGTCCGCGGGCGGGCGATCGCGGTAGCCCTTCAGCAGCGCGGCGATGCGGGTGCGCTCGATCTGCGCGCGCGCCAGCGCCGTGTTGAGCGGCGGCAGTTCCAGCGACTTGTCGCGCACGACCTCTACCGCCGTGCCGCCGTGGCCGACGAGGATCACCGGGCCGAAGGTTACGTCGGTGGTGAGGCCGGCAATCAGCTCATAGGCGCCGGGCCGCTGCACCATTTCCTGCACGATGAAGCCTTCAAGGTTCGCCTTGGGCCGCACGCGCGCGACCTTCTCGTTCATCGCACCCGCAGCGGCTTCGACCTCCGCCGGCGTGGCGAGATTGAGCGCGACGCCGCCGACATCAGACTTGTGAATGATGTCGCGCGAGCGGATCTTCAGCGCCACCGGGCCTTTGATCTCCGCCGCGACTTTCGCTGCCGCGGCGGCATCGGGCACCGCCTCGGTACGTGCGAACGGGACGCCATAGCACTTGAGAAATGCCGCGACCTCGGCGGCGTCGAGCCATTCACGTCCATCGTCGAGCGCCTGGCGCACAAGCTTATGGGCCCGTTCGGTGTCCGTGGGCGTAGCAGGCGCGACAGAGGACGGCGTCTCCAGCAGCAGGTCCTGGCTCTGCCGGTAGCGCACGAGATACATGAAGGCGCGCACGGCCCGTTCCGGCGTCTCGTAGTCGGGGATACCGGCAGCGATGAGCTGCGCCCGCCCCTCCTGGACGCTGGCGCTTCCCATCCAACAAGCGAACACATTCTTCTTTGTACCGTCGGATCGCTTCGCCAGAACATCGACGAGCCCCTTCGCCGCATCGGCGGCGGAGCCGATCGCCGTCGGGCAATAGGACACCAGCAGCCCGTCGACGTCCGGCTCTTGCATCACGCCTTCGACCGCATGCGCGTAGCGCGCAGCATCTGCGTCGCCGATGATGTCGATAGGATTGGCATGGCTCCAGGTCGGCGGCAGCGCGGCGTTGAGCTTTTCCATTGTGCCTGCGCCCAAGGTCGCGAGCTTTCCACCTTCCTCGATCAAACGATCGGTCGCCAGCACGCCGGCGCCACCGCCATTGGTGACAATCGCGAGCCTGTTGCCGCTCTGTGGCGCCATGCGCGCGAGTGTCGCGGCTGCGTCGAACAGTTCCTCGACTTCGTTGACGCGCAGCATCCCGGCGCGCCTGAACGCCGCCTCGTAGACGACATCGGCGCCGGCCAAGGCGCCCGTGTGCGACGTCGCGGCGCGGGCGCCTTCCTCGGCGCGCCCGCTTTTCACGACGATCCCCGGCTTCACGCGGGCGGCACGCCGCGCCGCCGACATGAACTTGCGCGCCTGCGTGACCGCCTCGGCATAAATCAGGATGGCGTGCGTGGCCTCGTCGAGCGCGAAATAATCAAGCAGGTCGCCGAAATCGACATCGCTCATGTCGCCCATCGAGACGATGGCGGAAAAGCCGATCCCGCGCGGCAACGCCCAGTCGAGCACGGTCGTCGCCATCGCGCCCGACTGTGTCAGGAAGGCGATATTGCCCGGCAACATGGCGGCGGGGGCGAAGGTCGCATTCAGCGCGATCCCCGGCACCGCGATGCCGAGGCAATTCGGCCCGACGATGCGCAAGAGGTGCGGCCGCGCGGCCGCGAGCATCTGCGCGGTGCGATCCTTGCCGGCCTTCGCCTCGCCTTCGGCAAAACCGGCGGTGAGGATCACAGCGGCGCGCGTGCCGCGGCCGGCGAGCTCGCCGATCAACGCGGGTATGGTATCGGGCGGCGTGGCGATCACCGCGAGATCAGGCGTCACCGGCAGGCTGGCGACATCCTTGTAGGCCATGATGCCGTGCACGGCGGATGCGCGGGGATTGACCGGCAGGATGGGGCCGCTGAAGCCCGCGTGCAGGAGGTTCGTCATCAGTGCCAGGCCGACCGATTTGGGCTTATCGGTCGCGCCGATCACCGCAACGGAGCGCGGATGGAACATCTTGTCCAGGTTACGAATGGACATCCTCGTCCACCTCTCCTCCGGCGCACCGCATTCTCAAACAATGCAAATGCTCGAATCCGGGATCGGTTCGAGCATCGGCACCACGCCCTCTATGTCGCCGCCGCTTTGTCGCCCGCGCGGCGACGGTATTCATTGATTTGGCTCAATGAAGCGAGGCGCGGCACATCCGCCTGCGTCAGGCGTTGATTGACATAGCGCAACACGACCGCAGCGCCGGACGCGTCGTATATGTGTCATGTATGAACCGGGAAAATCGCAATTCTCGTATCTGCCGTTCTTATGGCCGGCGGCATTCGCGGCGGCCTCGGCGAGCGAGGCTGCCGCGCTGATCGCGGAGCAATTCGCCAAACTGGCAGTGGGCGCCGAAGGCGAAGCACCACTTGAGGAGCCGCCTTGGGCGACGCCGAACGCGACTGCGCTCGACTTGAAGGCCGTGCGCCTGCGCGATTTCAGCACAGCGAAGACCGGCACGCCGACGCTGCTCTGCGCGCCGTTCGCATTGCATGGGGCGACCGCCGTCGATTTCGCGCCTCGCCACAGTCTCGTCGGCGCACTGCGTGACGCCGGCGTGACGCGGCTGTTCGTGACCGACTGGCGCTCGGCAACCGCCGACATGCGCTTCCGTGCCATCGACGACTACCTCGGCGATCTCAATGTCCTGGTCGACGCGATCGGCGGCCGTGTCGATCTCGTCGGGCTTTGTCAGGGCGGCTGGATGGCTTTGCTCTACGCCGCACGTTTCCCTGGCAAGGTGCGCAAACTGGCGATCGCCGGCGCGCCGGTCGACACCGCAGCCGGTCACTCCGGTCTATCGGGGCTGGTTGAAGCCACACCGCCGCGCATGTTCCGGCAACTCGTGCAACTCGGGGACGGCCGGATGCTCGGTCAACAGGCCCTGAAGTTCTGGAGCCCGCCGACGATCGAGCCGGCAGACATCCACCAATTGTTGCAAACGCCAGGCCCGATCGAGAGCCCGGAATCTGCCGCCTTGGCTGAGGCTTTCCGCCGCTGGTACGCCTGGACCATCGATCTGCCGGGGACGTTCTATCTCGAGATCGTCGACCAGTTGTACAAACGCAACGCATTGGCGCTCGGCGAATTCATCGCGCTGGGCGAAACCGTCGACCTTCGCGCGATGAAAGCGCCGCTGTATCTGCTCGCGGCGCGCGACGACGAACTGGTCGCTCCAGAGCAGCTCTTTGCGGCGCAACGCCTTGTCGGCACGCCACCCGACCAGATCGTTACCGCAATGGCGCCGTGCCGGCATCTCGGCCTGTTCATGGGCCAGACGATCCTCGCCGAGCACTGGCGCACAATCGCGCGATGGCTGGGTGCGGCGGAGCGGCCGGCGACGGAACGACTCGCCAACTTAGTGAATTAGCCAGTGCGAGGTGATGCCCATGGCCAAACGCACACGTGCTCCCGAAGCCAGCCCGGATGAAGAGGACGGCCCACTCTCCATTTCGCCGGAGAAGGTCTGCTTCCTCATCGTCAAGGCTCGCGAATTCGACGCCAAAGATACGGTCACCGAGCCCGATCCGGCATCGAACCCGTCGGACGATCAGGATGCCGCCGTGCTGGAAGATCACAGCGACGATCCGGTAGTCCAGGAGATCGCCGCCTTCATCAATGCACTGACCGAGGACGAGCAGATCGATCTTGTCACGCTCACCTGGCTCGGGCGCGACGATTATACGGCCGCGGATTGGGACTCGGTGCGTGAAGAAGCCGCACGTGCGCACAACCGCCGCACGGCTGCCTATCTGCTCGGCATACCGATGGTGGGGGATTTTCTGGAGGAAGGCCTGTCGCTGATGGGCTACTCCTGCGAGGAGTTTGAGATCGACCGGCTTTAAGCCTTATTCCAAGCGCCTTGAAGGCACCGGCAAGCGCAATTCGTATGCCGGCGTCTCCTGTTGTCGTGACAGGGGTCCAGCGACACAATTCGAGATGCGCGGGGGGAACGCAAGGCGGGGACCATGAGCGACACAATCACGATCGGTGAGCGCGACTTTCTCCTCGTCGTCGATGTGCAGAACGACTTCTGCCCCGGCGGCAGCCTCGCCGTGCCGCACGGCGACGAGGTGGTGCCGCTGATCAACGATCTCGCCGGGAAGTTCGCCCACGTGGTGCTCACGCAGGACTGGCATCCGCGCGGGCATCTGTCGTTCGCCTCGTCGCACCCCGGCAAGAACCCATTCGAGACCACCGAGGTGTCCTATGGCGCTCAGGTGCTGTGGCCGGACCATTGCGTGCAGGATACGTTCGGCGCCGCATTCCGTGACGATCTGGTGACGCCTCGCGCCGAGCTGATCCTGCGCAAGGGCTATCATCCGCAAATCGATTCCTATTCGGCCTTCTACGAGAACGATCGCAAGACGCCGACCGGGCTTTCCGGCTATCTCGGCGAGCGCGGCTTCAAACGCATATTCCTTGCCGGCCTCGCCTTCGATTTCTGCGTACGCTATTCGGCGGAAGACGCCGTGCTCGAAGGCTTCGAGGCGATTGTGATCGAGGACGCCTGCCGCGCTATCGATCTCAACGGATCGGTCGCTGCCACGCGTGAGGTGTTTGCGACACTCGGCATCTACAGCGTCTCGACGAGCGAGATTGAAGCGGCGCGGTAGAGCATGTTGCGTTTACTTGGTATCCCCCGCTCGTCCCCGCGGAAGCGGGGACCCAGCTCTTAAAGCCTGATTTACAGCACTTTCTGGATTCCCGCCTTCGCGGGAATGAGCGGAGCAAGGTGCGACACAAAAGCAGCTTGCTCTAGAAGAACGCCAGCGTCTCGCAGCCGACACCGGCGGCGAAACTGGTGACCGCCTGCTGCTTGGCCAGATCGATCACATGAATGCTGCCGTCGCCCTGGCAGCCGATGAGCAGCAGGCCGCCCCGAAAGGCGCCGTCCATCGGTTGCTTGCCGACGCGGACCGTCGACTGCCGCGTGAAGGTGGGATCGATCAGCGTCGCCGTGCCGCTGCGCATGCTGGTGACAAGCGCCAATGCGCCATCGGGGCTGAAGCGCACGATCTGCCCCGGCTCCGGAACGCCGTCGAGGCGGACGCTCCGCGCAATCTCCAACGTGACGGCGTCGATCAGGTAGATCGTCGGCTCTTCGTCATCGGTCGCGACCAGAAGTTTCCCATCGGGCGACGCGGCGATGCCGGCCAGCGGATGCGGCATGGCAATCTGTTTGACGAGCTTGCGCGCGCCGACGTCGATGACGGAGATCGACGCGTCCTCCTCGTTTTCGGTGTAGAGCCGCCGTCCGTCCGGCGCCAAAGCAAGCCGATGCGCATTGGTCGAGCCGGTCTCGATGGCATCGGTCACCGTTTTCTTTTGCAGATCTACCAGCGCGACCACGCCGCTATTCTCGCAGGTGATATAGAGCAAACCGTCCGGCCCGAGTTGCAGGCTATGCGGCGAGACGTAAGGCAACAGATCGATATCGCCGGCGTGTGTTCGCGTCGCGAGATCGACGATGGACAAAAGATGGCCCGGGTTCGGATTACGGCCGTGAATGCCGTCGCCGAAAATCGGCACATAGGCGACCGACCGTTCCGGCAGCACCAGCAATTCGTGCGGCACGCGCGCGAAATCGTCGAGGACGGCGGTGATCTCGTAGGTGGCCGGATCGATGAAGATCACCTTGCCGTCCATCTTGTCGACGGCAATCAGTCCACGCGCGCTAGACTCGTTCATGGTCAACCCTCAGGACCATGAGGCGATGACCCATGGCGAAGGCGGAATGCTAGGCAAGTCCGGTGCTCAATTCAATTCAGTGGGATGGCGCGACATCTCCGTCATGGGTGACGTTATGCCGGGCATCCACATCTCATTTCAACTCAAGAAAGTAAGCCTGATCGCCGGGACAAGAAGCCCGGCCGTGACGCGTTGCATCGCAGAGTTGCGCCACGCGCTCAGAAACCTTTCCACCATGCGATCAAACCGGTTCGCGACGATCGCCACGGCGTCCAGAGGGACTGTCGAATTCGTCCTTGCTCGCCACGTCGCCTTTCCGCACCCCAATTGCCGCACCGTGCTGCGCGTAGGAAACGTATTCCAGGCAAAGGCGCATTTTTGTAAGGATGGATATATTAAATCCACAATTGGCCACAATTTAGAAAATCCTTCCTGCAAGCGGATGAAAAAGGCAACGACATCCGTTTACCGGCTTCAGCCCACTTCGATAGGCTCATTTTCTGTCGCTTGCTCCACCAAACGCCTGTCGATCCAGTTAATTTTGGGGATTTCAGATGAAGCTTCTTTCGCGACGTTCGCTGTTTGCGTCCGCCTTGCTCGTCGGCCTGCTGCCGACCTCCACACTGCTCGCCGCCGAACAGCCGCAGGAGCTTCGCATCGACTGGGCGACCTACAACCCGGTCTCGATCCTGCTGAAGGACCACGGCTGGCTGGAGAAGGAATTCGAGAAGGATGGCATCAAGATCCGCTGGGTGCAGACGCTCGGCTCGAACAAGGCTCTCGAATTCCTCAACGCCGGCTCGATCGACTTCGGCTCGACCGCCGGCTCGGCCGCGTTGCTCGCCAAGATCAACGGCAATCCGATCAAGTCGATCTATGTCTTTTCCAAGCCGGAGTGGACCGCGCTCGTCACGCGCAAGGACACCAACATCAAGACGATCGCCGACCTCAAGGGCAAGCGCGTCGCGGTCACGCGCGGCACCGATCCGCACATCTTCCTCGTGCGCGCGCTGCAAAAGGCCGGGCTGACCGAAAAGGACATCACCCCGGTGCTGCTGCAACATCCCGACGGCGCCACCGCGCTCATTCGCGGCGACGTTGATGCTTGGGCAGGTCTCGACCCGATGATGGCGCAGGCCGAGGTGCGCGATGGCGCCCGCCTGTTCTATCGCGACGCCGACGCCAACACCTACGGCATCCTCAATGTGCGAGAGGACTTCGCCAAGGCGCATCCGGATTTGGTCAAGCGCGTGCTGGCGGTCTACGAGACCGCCCGCAAATACGCCCTCGCCCACCCCGACGAGGTCGAGAAGAGCTTCATCACCGCGACCAAGCTGCCGAAAGAGATCGTCGAAAAGCAGTTGCGCGAACGCACCGACCTTTCCAATGGCACCATCGGCAAGGCACAGCGCGACACCATTCTCGCCGCGGGCCTGGCGCTGCAACAGGCCGGCGTGATCAAGACCGATGTCGACGTCAAGCAGGTGCTCGACGACCTCATCGACGCCCGCTTCACGCTCGCGGCCAAGTGACGACCAAGTGACGACCCAAGTGAAGGCACCGCGACGCGCGCCGTGCGCGCGTCAATCTTGCACAAGGGCTTGTTGACTTCGCGAGCAGCCGATGTCTCTTGTGCCCATGACGATTGCGGCTGAAGACGCCCCCGCAGACGAGAAGCTGCGCAAACCGGTATTCGCCCGTTTTGCGCGGCCGGCGCTTGGGCTGATCGTGCCGCTGGTGCTCGCGCTCGGCTGGGAACTGGCCGTGCGCACGGGTCTCACGGACGGCCGCCTGGTGCCACCGCCATCGGTGATCTACGCGACCTTCGCCGATCTCGCCGCGAGCGGCGATCTGCAGCGCCACACGTTGGCGACGCTCACGCGCGTCGCCGCCGGCTTCGGGCTCGGCGTGGCCATCGGCACGGTTCTCGGCGCCATCACCGGCTATTCAAGCTTCGTCTTCCGGCTGCTCGATCCGACGCTGCAGGCGCTGCGCGCGATCCCCTCGATTGCCTGGGTGCCACTGTTCATCCTCTGGCTCGGGATCTTCGAGGCCTCGAAGATCACGCTCATTGCCGTCGGCGTATTCTTCCCGGTCTATCTCGGCGTGATGGGCGCCGTGATGTCGGTCGATCGCAAGATCGTCGAGGTCGGACGCGCGTTCCGGCTCACCGGCCCGCAGATGGTGCGGCGGATATTGCTGCCGGCCGTCTTGCCGGCCTACGTCATCGCGCTGCGTTCCGGGCTCGGGCTCGGCTGGATGTTCGTAGTCGCGGCCGAGTTCATGGGCGCCTCCGAAGGTCTCGGCTACCTGCTGGTGGACGGCCAGCAGATGGGCAAGCCGGCGCAGATCGTCGCGGCGATCGTGGCCTTCGCCGCGGTCGGCAAGGCGACCGACTGGATTATCGTCGCGGTCAGCGCGCCCTTCCTGCGCTGGGAAGACCGCTTCGCCCGCCACGAGGGACCTTGAGCCATGCTTGCGCTTGAACGCGTCGGCAAGACCTATCCGAACGGCGTGCACGCGCTCGAGGGCGTCAGCTTCTCGGTCGCGCTGGGCGAGATCATCGCCATCGTCGGCGGCTCCGGCTGCGGAAAGTCGACGCTGCTGCGCGCGATCTCCGGGCTCGACAAAGCGACCCAGGGCCGCGTGCTTCTCGACGATGTCCCCGTCACTGCGCCGCATGGGAAGATCGGCATCATTTTCCAAGAACCGCGTCTTCTGCCCTGGCTATCCGTCGCGGACAACGTTGGCTTCGGGCTGCAAGACCGGCCGAAGGCGGAGCGCGAGGAGCGCGTCGAACGCGCGTTGCGGCGTGTCGGCCTTGCCGACAAAGCCGGCGCCTGGCCGCGCGAACTCTCCGGCGGGCAGGCGCAACGTGTGGCGATCGCGCGCGCCCTGGTGCCGCAGCCGGAAGTGCTGCTGCTCGACGAGCCGTTCTCCGCGCTCGACGCCATGACCCGCGCCGACCTTCAGGACCACCTGCTCGATCTTTGGGCCGACACGCGGCCGACCTTGATTCTGGTCACGCACGACGTGGACGAAGCGATCGTGCTGGCCGACCGCGTCATGGTGATGCGCCCGCGGCCGGGACGCATCTTCAGCACGATCACGGCGGACATTGCGCGTCCGCGCAATCGTCAATCGGCCGAGTTCGATCACATCAAGAATGACGTGCTCGCCGCGCTCGATCATTCCCTGATGGATGACCGATCCAAGCGGGATGCCCCCCGCGGCGCAGACGCCCGTCGCGCCGCCGCGCTTTAGGGTGAGGCCGCTTGTTCGACCCCGGCCGGGACGATAGTTTGCCGGTCCGATTTGACCCTCGAAGGAGACCCGCGATGGACGCCGGCGAATTGCGCGCAATGCAGGCCCCGATCAAGGACCGCTACAAAAGCGATCCGAAGGCGGCATTCATCACGTTGAAAGCCAAGGGCACGCTCGACGACTCCAGCATCGCCTGCAAGGTGGAAACCGGCCGCGCACTGGCGACGGCGGGCTTGCATCCCGCGACCGGCGGCAGCGGCATGGAGCTGTGCTCCGGCGACATGCTGCTGGAGGCGCTCGTTGCCTGCGCCGGCGTGACGCTGAAGGCGGTGTCGACCGCGCTCGACATTCCGTTGCGCAGTGGCACCGTCTCGGCGGAAGGCGACCTCGATTTTCGTGGCACGCTCGGCGTCGCCAAGGATGCGCCGGTCGGCTTTGCGCAGATCCGCTTGCGCTTCGACGTCGACACCGATGCGCCGCAGGACAAGCTCGACCAGTTGCTCAAGCTCACCGAGCGCTATTGCGTCGTCTATCAGACCATCAAGAACGGGCCGCCGGTCGACGTGTCGCTCGCGCGGGCTTGAGGGTCCGCGCGCGCGAGAACGCCGCCCCTACTACGTTGAAGTTGTAGCCGGCCCAAGGCTACAATCTCTCGCAAGCAGGCGTTGGCTGGCGGCGAGGACACCGTGAAGCAGATGGAGATTGCCGCTGCCCCCATTTGGGCCCGCGGATCGGCAGACCCGGCGTTTTTCGCGCGAGAACAGGCCCAGCTTGGCAAATTATGGACTCTGCTCGGCCTGACCACCGACATCCCGCGCGACGGCGACTGGTTTCGCGCTTCACTCGGCGGGCGCTCGGTCTTTGTTCAGCGCTTTGGCGATACGCTGCGCGGCTTCGAAAACGTTTGCAAGCATCGGTTCTATCCGCTGCGCACGGCGGACAGAGGCAATGGTCCGATCCGCTGCGGTTTCCATCACTGGCAGTACAACAAGGACGGGCTGGCCGTCGGCATCCCGAAATGCCAGGAGATGTTCGGCGTGACACCCCGCGAGCTGAATGCGCGGCTCACGTCGATCGAGATCGCGACCTGCGGCATTCTGATTTTCGGCCGCTTTGCCTGCCCGGAGCACCGGGAGACACTGGAGGACTATCTCGCGGATGGCTTCCCGATCCTGCGAGCCATGTGGAGTTTGCAGCGAGCCCCTTACGCGGCCAGCACAACAATCGCGGCGAACTGGAAATTCGGGCTGCATATTTCACTGGACGACTATCACCTTGTCGCCGTCCATCCGGGCACGTTCGGCAAGAACGGCTATCTCGGCACCGACTCGGTTCGCTATTTCCGGTTCGGCATGCACAGCGCATATTTTCACGGCGCGGATGAGAACGCGCTGGCCGATACGGTCAACGCCTGCCGGCAGGGCTGTTACCAGCCGCCCGACTATCGAATCTTTCAATTCTTTCCGAACCTGGTCGCGGCGCATTTCGAGGCCGCGCGGAACTGGTTCGTCCTGATCCAGCAATATGTCCCGCTCGCCTCGGACCGCACGCTGTTGCGCAGCTGGTATTGCCTGGCGCCGTTCCAGCCTGTCGATCGCGGCGTGGCGCATCGGCTGCTGCGGATCGCCGCCGCGCCTTGGTTGCCGCTGATCGTGCCGTTTTACATGCGCAGGATCACCAACGAGGACAACGCCGTCTGCGAGCGGATGCAGCCGCAGGCCCGGCACATGCGCGGGCCGATTCTCGGCCGCCACGAAGAACGCATAGGCTGGTTTGAGGACAGCTACGCGCAGGCGCTTGGTGAGCCGGCCTACAGCGTCGGCGAGGAGCACACGTAGCCTTTATTTGAGCGGTGCCGCGGTCAATGCGCCGCGCGGGCGAAAAAGCCTGATGGGCGGATGCCGCGAAACACTTAGCCGATCACTGCTGACCGTGTTTGGGGATGGTCGGGCGGATACCAGAAAAGCGTCGAATAGGCGTGGGCGTCGGTACCGATGTCGACGAAGCCCAGTCGATGCAGCATTTTCAGCGACGGTTCATTGTTGACCATGACTTTGGCCCGCGCGCCGCAACCGCGTGATTCGCAGGCCTTTTGGGTGCCCCGCACCAGCGCCGGGCCAATACCCCGCGCCTGATGATCCGGCAGCAAAGCGACATCGACGATGTAAACCGCGTTATCCTCGTCGTATTCGATGTAGCGGCCGATTGGCTCACCGTTGCACTCGACGATCCAGAACCGCGCGTCTGGAAACATGCCGCGGTAGGTGGCGGTCTGCGAGCGATGTTGCATGGCGATCAGCTGGCTGATCATCGCCTGCGGAAGACCAGCCTGATGCAAGATGCCAATATTGTTGAGCATGAATAGACGAGACAGAAAGCCGTCATCCACCGGCCGCTCCGGCCGCAAGGTCACGTCGCCGCGAGGCGTCGCGATGACGCGGGATGCCTCAACAGCGAGAATGGTGTCCGTGCCTGACATCATTGTCGAGTCAGCATCCGCATTCTAGAGTTGGTGAACGGTAGCCGCGTTCGCGAGGGGCCCATGAGCGAGATATTACGCATCGACCATTTCAACCCGCATGTTGGCAAGATCGCCCGCTTCAAGGGCACACCTTATGCCTTTCCGCTTGAACGCGTTGACCATGACGACGCGGAAGCGCCGAACGGTACGACGCGCAAGCCGTTCATCCTGATCTTTCGCGGTCCCAGACATACGAATGTCATGCCGGAAGGCATGTATGAATGCGAATTTGAGGGCGGTCCGACATTTTCGCTCTATGTCATTCCCATCTTCACACCGATGCCCGACCGCCAGGACTATCAGTCAGTGTTCAACTGAGCCCATCGCTCAGTTGCGTGATGGGAAAAGGCCGTTCAGCGCGATGCAATAGTTGACCGCGAGATACGGCATGAGATTGCTATGACCCTGTGATCCACCGGTCTGCGCGATTGCGGCCGGTGATAGCGTGGTATTGGCCGGCTGCGGCCCGTAGAGGTTGATCGTTACGGCTCCGCCGCCGTTCATTGTTCCCGTCGATTGGCCGAGTACCTTCGTGTCTGCTGGAAAATTTGAGTCGCTCACCGCCGTGCTCGCCTGCAATACGTGATTGTGCGCGGGAATTTGCTGCGGCGTAAGGGTAACCTCCTCGCTGCCGCCGGTGACGCCGAGCACCTGACTATCCGAGCCGACGGCGACGCAGCTTTGCAGATTGGGCAAGGCAAAGGTGCTGACTCCGTTGCCGCCATACATGGTGCCGAGCACCGAAAACAGCGCGCTATATTGGTTGATCGGCAAAAGTTGACCGTTGCACGGCGCATATCCCTTGGGGACGATCCCGAAGGCGAAGACGTCGATCTGTCCGATATATGGGGTTGGCATGTTTCGGCTCCCTTGTCGGTCAAGCGCTCTATTGGCGCTGCGGAAAAGTGCCCGCCAGCGCGATGCAATAGTTCAGCGTCAAAGACGGTTGAACGTTGGCGTGGGGCTGACCTCCGCCGGTGGGCCCGATCGAGGCGGGCATGACGGCATTAGGCACCTGCCCGCTGTAAAGATTGGCGGCGTTCTGTTTGGTAGGCGGGCCGGACGCGCCTGTGCCGAGCAAATTGTTCGTGGCCGATTGCACGCTGCCGCGATCTGTCGTCGCTACCAAGCTGTGCGTGTGGGCGGCCATCTGCGTGCTGTCGATCGTAACGGCAGTCGTGCCGCCCGATTCGCCGATCTGGTAGGTGCTGAGTCCCGTGCCACTCCCGAAGCCAACGGCGACACGTTGCTGAAGGTTCGGGAGACCGAAAGTCCGGACGCCATCGCCGCCATAGTTTACGCCAAGCAGTGAGAACAGCGCAGCATTCTGGCTGATGGGGAGAACCTGACCAGCGCAAAACGCCCACCCCTTCGGAGCAAAATTGAAGCCATAGAGCTGGATCTGGCCGAGGAACGGTTCAGTCATGGCTACCTTCTCCTACGATGCTGGGCTTGCGGTGCGGGGTGCCTTCGATCAAAGCCGTCGCCGTCAACGAATTGCCCTGGTGTGCGTCAATTCTGGCTCGGAAAGACGCCGGCAAGTGCGATGATGTAGTTGACCGCCAAAAACGGCTGCCGGTTTTCGTGCGGCAGGCTTTGTCCGGCCGGCAAAATGGAGCTCGGCGCCAAGCTTTGGAGATCGGCTGGCGGATTTGAATTGTAGACCGGTATTTGGCTTGCGCCGCCGCCGCCTTCGGTCGCCAGCACCAGACTCGAAAGGGGCATGGCGGAGGTGCCAGCCGCATTGTTGGCAAATAGCGGATGTGAATGCTGGGGCATGGTCTGCGGGGTCAGGGTTACCTGCTCCGAGCCGCCCACTTGACCGAGGTAATAGCTCGATAGACCTTGGCCTTGACTTTGGCCTTGGCCGACAGCGATCGGGACCCGGCCGCGAATGTCGGGAAGCCCAAACGTGGATTGGCCATCCCCGCCATAGGTCGTGCCAATCAAAGTGTATAACGCGCTGTATTCGGCGATGCTCAACAGGCTTCCGTCGCATAGCGCCCAATTCACTGGGGCAAAATTGAACGCTACAGCCAGGATTTGACCAAGATACGGATCGCTCATGTCACCCCC
>DASXOK010000215.1:0-1798 GCA_036494425.1 Pseudolabrys sp. | reverse complement strand
CGACATCGAGACCGTGAGCGTTTTGAGGGAAACTTTGGAAGATGCCTGGGCGTGTCTCCGGCCAGAGCAGCGAGGAACCACGAGCAAGAGCCTGCTGGCGGAACGGATCCTTAAAGCGGCTGCCCAGGGTGAACGAGACCGAGAGCGGTTGCTTGATGCTGCTCTGGACCTTGCCGTTTGAGGCAGTAAGCGGCGCACCGATGTTCGTCGGCCTGCCAGCTCTCGCAGAATGATCGATCCGGCCCGTGCCGATGATCGCGATGACACGCCGTCAGCTACACCACCCTTGTAATAGCCCAATCGATTAATGTTGAGCTGTTCCGAAAGGAATGCTCTGCCGCGGACGGCCATCCGCGGCAGAGCGGCTGGCGATCGGATCGAACCCACCCTGAGCCGTCAGTGACTGCCCCGTAGCGTGATCGCGGCAGCACCTTCATCGGACCCGGATGGTTGCCGGAACAACTTGGTTCGCTTCACAAGGCAGGGACGACGAAGATGATTGAGATTAGCACAACGACGGCGGGAATCGATACGGCCAAGCACAAGCTCGATATCGCGGTGCATGGCTCGGCCACGCGTTGGCAGGTCGAGAATAGGCCACCGGGCTGGCGGCGTCTGAGCGCCGATCTGGCGCAGGCCGGTGTCGCTCGTATCGGCATCGAGGCATCCGGCGGATACGAACGCGGCGTCGTTCACCATTTGCGCGCGGCGGGTTTCGCCGTCCTGGTCATGCAGCCGATCCAAGTGCGGGCCTATGCGCGCGTGCACATGCAGCGGGCCAAGAATGACGCGCTCGATGCCGCTCTTATCGCCGCCTGTGCGGCTTGCATCGAACAGCCAAGGATCGAGCCCGACGCGCGCTTGGCGGAACTGGCGGATCAGCTGACCTTTGTCGAGCAGATCGAAGAGGACATTGCGCGCTTCAAGACCCGGCTCGAGCAGATCAACGATGCGCGGCTGCGGCGCTTGGTTTGCAACGACATCGCGCGCCTCAAGGCACGGCGCAGGGCCGAGATGGCGCGCATCGAACAGTCCTTGCGCGGGCATGACGATCTCGCCCGCAGGCTTGATTTGGTGTTGAGCATTCCCGGTATCGGCGAGCGCACCGCGCTCGCTCTCATCATCCGCATGCCCGAACTCGGCCATGTCAGCCGCGAAGAGGCCGCGGCGCTCGCCGGCCTGGCTCCCTTCGACGACGACAGCGGCAAGCACAAGGGCCTGCGTCACATCGCCGGCGGGCGCGGACGCTTGCGCCGTTCACTCTATGCCGCCGCACTGCCGGCGGCCTTCCGATGGAACAAGGCGCTGATCGAGCTCTACGCGCGCCTCACCGCGCGCGGCAAGGCCCACAACGCCGCCCTCGTCGCATGCGCCAGAAAGCTCTTGATTTATGCCAACACCGTCGTCCAGCGCGGAACGCCGTGGCGCCCGCATCCGCGCCTGGTGCAAGCCTGACCCGTTTCTTCGTTCGAACAAGCGGCCGTTTCTTCGTCCCGACCTGGCGTATCGACGACGCCGCGCGCAAGCCGTCGTCAAGGCTGGCCGTCGCTGCTGGCAAGCCGCACATTCCGCCATTACCAGGCCACGCCTTGACGGCGGCGAGCCCGGCGTCATCCTACGCTATGTCGGCCGACGATCTTTTAATGGTTGCTACGGGGAAGGCGATCCTGGCCGACACCGGGGCAACGGTGCTCGTGACTGCGAACGCGCTTCGCCTACTGCGCTTTGGTTCTGGTCGTTTCGCCTCGAAGCGCATGGACATTGATCGAAGAGCGCGGGCACTAGGCCGACCAACGGC
>DASXOK010000214.1:0-1599 GCA_036494425.1 Pseudolabrys sp. | reverse complement strand
TAGGGCGGGTTGGAGACGATCAGATCGAACGGGCCTTGCACGCCATCGGCCATGTTACAGGCAACGAACGTCGCGCGTGCGCCGAGGTGACTGCGCTCGGCATTGCCGCGCGCGATCTCCAGCGCCGGCACGCTAACGTCGGTCGCCATGCCGATCGCATTGGGCAATTCATTGAGCAGCGCCAGTAAGAGCGCGCCGGAGCCGGTGCCGATATCGAGCACGCGCAATTTCTCCAGGCGCAGTCCGCCGCGCGTGACGAAGTCGAGCGCGGCTTCCACCACGGTCTCCGTCTCGGGACGCGGATCGAGCACGTCGGGGCTGATGTCGAGCGTGAGGCTCCAGAACTCGCGGCGGCCAAGGATGCGCGATACCGGTTCGCGCCGCAGCCGCCGCGCTGCCAGCGCATTCATCGCGGACACCTCGCGAGCTTCCAGGACGCGGTCCGATTGCGACAGGATCTGCGCGCGCCCGAGATGCAGCGCCTGACCGATCAGGATGCGCGCATCCGTCTCCGGCTGCTCGATGCCGGCGAGACGGAACGACTGGGCCATCATGCGGACGGCTTCAGAGACAGAGGCGCCGTCCTTCAGTCCCGGGATGATTCTCACTGCGCCCCTTCGGCCGGTTGTTCCGCGTCATTCCGGGGCGCTCGCGAAGCGAGCGAACCCGGAATCCAGAACGAGACACCGTGCTTGCAACTGGATTCCGGGTTCACGCCTTCGGCGCCGCCCGGAATGACGAAATTCGGCATCACTGCGCTCCTTCGGCCGCCAGCAGCTCGGCCTGATGCTCCGTCACGAGTGCATCGATGATCTCGTCCAGCGCCTCGCCTTCCATCACCTGCGGCAGCTTGTAGAGCGTCAGGTTGATGCGATGGTCGGTGACGCGGCCTTGCGGAAAATTATAGGTGCGGATGCGCTCGGAACGGTCGCCCGAGCCGATCTGCCCGCGCCGTTCGGCGGCGCGCTCGGCGTCGAGCTTGGTGCGCTCCTGGTCGTAGAGCTTGGCGCGCAGCATGGTCATTGCCTTGGCCTTGTTCTTGTGCTGCGAGCGCTCCTCCTGCACATAGATCACGATGCCGCTCGGCATATGGGTAATGCGGATCGCCGATTCGGTCTTGTTGACGTGCTGGCCGCCGGCGCCCTGCGCGCGCATGGTGTCGATCTTGAGATCCTTCTCGTCGATGTCGATATCGACGTCCTCCACTTCAGGCAGCACCGCTACGGTGGCCGCCGAGGTGTGGATGCGGCCCGAACCCTCCGTGTCGGGCACGCGCTGCACGCGGTGCACGCCGGATTCGAACTTGAGCTTGGCGAAGACGCCGCGCCCCTGGATCGAGGCGACGATTTCCTTGAAGCCGCCTTTGGTGCCTTCGCTCAGCGAGAGAATCTCGGTCTTCCAGCCCAGCTTGGCGGCATAGCGCTCGTACATGCGGAACAGGTCGCCGGCGAACAAGGCCGCCTCGTCGCCGCCGGTGCCGGCGCGGATTTCCAGGATGGCGTTGTGGTCGTCCATCGCGTCCTTGGGCAGGAGCGCGATTCGTATCTTTTGCGCCAACTCGTCCTTGCGCGCCTGCAAGTGCTGCTTCTCATTCTCGGC
>DASXOK010000213.1:0-3275 GCA_036494425.1 Pseudolabrys sp. | reverse complement strand
ATGCTCGCAGTCAAGGCCTGAGAGGACGGCCGAGGATTGCACAGGAGATGACGGAGATGCCCAACACGTTCACAAGTGGCCGCGCGTTCGGGCGAGGCCTTGTTATCGCCGGCATGATCGCAGGAGCGATCACGCTGACGTCGTCGGCTTTCGCGGGCGAATGTCCGGCGGATAAGCAAGGTGCGAACGCACGCGAACCGGTCACGTTCGCGGCCAAGGATGTCACCGATACCGTGCTCGCCGCCACCGATCTCGCTGACGAGGCGCCAAAGCTCAAAGGCAGCAAGATGCGCGTGCGCAAGCTGACAATTCAGCCCGGCGGCATCGTGCCATGGCACAGCCATGGCGAGCGTCCTGCGCTGATCTACGTCATCGAAGGCGAGATCGTCGAATACGCCAGCAATTGTTCCGTTCCCATCCTGCACAAGGCGGGCGAGGTCGCGCGCGAAACGCACGTTACCTCGCATTGGTGGAAGAACCTCGGGGCGAGGACCGTGACGCTGCTCTCGTTCGACATCATGCACGACGAAAAGGACCACAACATGTGAGGGCGCTCCATCGGCGTCCATCACGATGTGACGCCTCGCGGGTCCCCTGCAGGGCGTCACATGCCTTCCGTTCCTCTGATAGAGGTCGAAACATCATGTCCCACATTTCGGATACGCCGAGTGCTTCGCACATATACGCACAGGCCCATGCGCGCGGTGTGGCCGTCCGCAGCCTGGTCATCGGCTTGACCGCCTTCCTCACGGTCGTCGATCTCTTCGCCACCCAGGCGATCCTTCCGTCGCTCGCGCAGGCCTATCACGTGACGCCGGCAGCGATGGGATTTGCCGTCAATGCCAGCACGATGGGGATGGCTGTCGCCGGCCTGGGCGTCGCATTCTTCAGCCGGCGGATCGATCGCCGGTTCGGGATTTTGATTAGCCTCTTGATGCTGTCCATTCCAACCGCGCTGCTCGCGGTGGCGCCGGACCTTATGACGTTCACCGTGCTGCGGATCGCGCAGGGGCTCTGCATGGCATCGGCGTTTACATTGACGCTGGCCTATCTGGGAGAGGAGTGCAGCGCCGCCGACGCCGGCTCGGCTTTCGCCGCTTACATCACCGGCAACGTCGCCAGCAATTTGATCGGACGCCTGGTCTCGGCCGCCATTGCCGACTATTTCGGTTTGCCGGCCAACTTCTATTTCTTTGCGCTGCTTAACGTCGCTGGCGCGGTCCTCGTCTTCTTCACCATTCATCAATCGATGCCGGTGGCGCCTGCGGAAGTAAGCACAAGATCCCCGCTTGCAGTCTGGGCGAAGCATCTGCGCAATGCGCCGCTGTGCGCCGCATTCGGCATCGGCTTCTGCATCCTGTTCGCATTCATTGGAACCTTCACCTACGTCAACTTCGTGCTCGTTCGCGAGCCTCTCTCCCTCGGCCGCATGGAGCTCGGGTTCGTCTACTTCGTCTTCGTGCCGTCGATCCTGACCACGCCATTGGCGGGCCGGGTGGCAGAGCGGTTCGGGACGCAGCCGACTTTCTGGGCCTCGCTGGGACTCGCAGCCGTCGGTTTGCCGCTTCTCCTGCTGCCCCATCTTCCGTCGGTGCTGGTCGGATTGGCGCTGATCGGGGTCGGCACATTCTTCGCGCAGGCGACAGCGACCGGCTTTGTCGGCCGCGCCGCCACCAGCGACCGGGGATCCGCCAGCGGCCTCTATCTCGCCTGTTACTTCTTCGGCGGTCTCGTCGGCAGCGCGGTGCTCGGTCAGCTCTTCGACCGACTTGGCTGGCCAGCATGCGTATTCGGTATCGGGCTGTCGCTTGTCGTTGCCGCGCTGCTCGCGACGCGGCTGGTCATGCCGTCGGCGAGAGCCACGCGACGTCTCGATGCCGCTTGATAGTGGCCGGGTATAGAATTGTTAGCCAAACGGCATTTCCAATCCCGACGCTGAGCGCGCAAGCTCATCGTCACAGTGAGCGAGCAGACAACGACGATCTCTCAGCAGACAGGAGTTCGGCCATGAGCATCGACACATTGGAGCGCGCGAATACCACTGCACGAATGTTGGAGGGCAAGGTGGCCCTCGTCACCGGCTCGACGAGCGGCATCGGGCTCGGCATCGCCCGGGCCCTGGCCGCGGCCGGTTCGGCAATCGTCTTGAATGGCTTCGGCAAGCCCGACGAGGTCGCGGCGACCCAATCGCAGCTGGCCGCCGACGCCGGCGTCAAGGTCACCTTCTCCGGTGCCGACATGTCGAAAGCGCAGTCGATCGCCGACATGATCGAGTCCACCTTCGAAATGTTTGGCCGGCTCGACATTGTCGTGAACAATGCCGGCATCCAACACGTCGCCTCGCTGCCGGAGTTTCCGGTCGACAAATGGGATGCGATCATCGCCATCAATCTGTCGTCGGCCTTCCATACCACGCGCCTCGTGCTGCCCATGATGCGCAAGAACAAGTGGGGCCGCATCGTCAATATCGCGTCCGCGCACGGCCTCGTCGGCTCTCCGTTCAAGTCGGCCTACGTTGCGGCAAAGCACGGCGTGCTCGGCCTGACCAAGGTGACCGCGCTCGAAACCGCGGAGGACGGGATTACCTGCAACGCGATCTGCCCGGGCTACGTCTACACTCCGCTGGTCGAGGCGCAGATCGATGGCCAGGCCAAGGAGCATAAACTCCCGCGCGAACAGGTGATCCGCGAGGTTCTGCTCGCCCAGCAGCCGAACAAGAGGTTCGCGACCGTGGAAGAGATCGGTTCGCTGGCCGTGTTCCTGGCGTCTGAAAGCGCAGCCTCGATCACAGGAACGGCACTTCCTGTTGACGGTGGTTGGACCGCACACTGACGGCGATCGTCGTAGCGAAAGTGAAAGCTCGCAAGCAACCGACCTCCCAGGGAGGATGACATGGTGAAGGCATCGAAACCGGGCATCACAACCTCGGGCGGGATATTCCAAACGAACGGCCAAGAGTCTACTCCAAGTCAAACCGTTCTGGTCTTCCAAGGCGGCGGTGCGCTCGGCGCCTATCAAGCCGGAGTCTATCAAGCGCTGCACGAATTCGGCATAGAACCCGATTGGATCATCGGCACCTCGATCGGCGCTATCAATGCCAGCCTCATCGCCGGCAACGAATTCGAGAACCGTCTGCCCAGGCTCGAAGAATTCTGGCAGCGGATGGCGCACAAATCATTCTGGACAATGTCTCAGTCCCTCTCCTATTGGAACACCTTGTGCAACGGAATTCCGGGATTCTTCGAGCCCAATCCCTTCGCCTTTCTCGGCACGCA
>DASXOK010000212.1:0-9507 GCA_036494425.1 Pseudolabrys sp. | reverse complement strand
CCACCCCGGCGAGCATCGTTCGAACGATGCTCGCCGACCCTCCCCGCCGCTTCGCGGGGGGAGGGCAAAGAAGCGCACGTCTCATTCTCAAACGGACACTAGGCAAGGACGAGCATGAACACGCACCACACCCTCAAGGCGCAACCCGGCACCGTGCAGTGGGGCTTCTATGACGCCGCCGTTGCGCCGGTGCTGACGATCAAGTCCGGCGACACCGTCACCGTGGACAGCATCTCCGGCGCACCGGAAAGCCTGCCGCCGGACGGCTCCGGCTTCACAGTATTGCCTGAACATCGCGCGATCCTGGACAAGACGCCGCGCGGGCCCGGCCCGCACCTCCTCACCGGGCCGATCGCAATCGACGGCGCGCAGCCGGGCGATGCCTTGAAGATCGAGATCCTCGACATCCAGCTCCGGCAGAACTGGGGCTACAATTACACTCGTCCGTTGATGGGCGCCCTTCCTGACGATTTCCCCCACTTCCGGCAAATTCACATCGGCCTCGATGCCGCGCGTGGGAAGGCGCGGATGCCTTGGGGTCTCGAGGTGCCGACCGCGCCATTCTTCGGCTGCATGGGCGTCGCGCCACCGGCCGCGTGGGGCCGCCAGACCTCGGTGATTCCGCGCGCCTTCGGCGGCAATATCGACAATCGCGAGCTGGTCGCCGGCACGACCTTGTATCTGCCCGTGTTCCACCCGGGCGCCCTCTTTTCGGTCGGCGATGGCCACGCCGCGCAAGGACACGGCGAGGTCAACCTCACCGCCATCGAGACGGCGCTGACCGGCACCTTCCGCATCAGCATCGAAAAGGCCGCGAACTTGAAGCTGCCGCGCGCCGAGACGCCGACTCATGTCATCACCATGGCCTTCGATGTCGATCTGGATCAGGCCGTCAAAGTGGCTTTGAGCGAGATGATCCACCTGATCGGCGAAAAAGCCGGGCTCTCGCCGGACGACGCTTACGCGTTGTGCAGCATCGCCGCCGACCTCGTGGTGACCCAGGTGGTCGACGGCAACAAAGGCATCCATGTCACTTTGCCGCGCTGGGCGCTGGCGAAGCCGGCCTGAGGGGCGCTACTTGCCCTTCTCGCGCACCAGATAGGCGACGATCGCATTGACGTCGCCGGGATCGACCGGCGCCTTATAGGCGGTGATCATCTTGTGCACTTCCGCCGTCCAGGCCTCCTTCGACAGAGCGGGCTGGGTCAGCACCATGCCGGCGGAGTGACAGGACAGGCAGTTGTTGTTGATCGCGTCGGCACCCGGGCCGGGGAACGTCTTGTCGCTGTCCGGAAAGTTGACGCTCTGCGATTTCAGCGTGAACGGCGCGGCGCCTGCCGCCAGCGGCGCGCAGGCGGCGCCGAGCACAAACGCGACGACGAACATCGTGCGAACCATGGTCGTGCCCTCCCCTAGCTCGCGACGACGTTCGTCGTTTCGATGACGTTGCGCATGAAGCCGGCGCCGTTCCAGTTCGGCGTATCGGGCTGCGCCTCGCCATTGGTGTTCTTGCAGCGGACGGCGAGGCTGTATTGGCCCGCCGACGGCAGCGTGATCTGCGTCTGCCACTGACGGAAACTGTATTTGCCCTCGTCCTTGTCGAGTTGCGCCGGCGTCCAGCTCTTGCCGCCGTCGCTCGAGACGTCAACCGCAGCGACGCCGCTGTCGCCGCCGAAGGCGATGCCGCGCACCAGCGACGCCTTGGCGGCCGGCAGCGTGGCGCCGGCGTTCACATTGGTGATGAAGGAGCGCGGCACCATGCGATTGATCGGGATCATCTTCACGCCGGTCTGCCCCGGAGTGACATTGGCGCGCGGTGTGTCGGGAATCGTGTAGGCGGTCTTCGTCCAATAATTGTCATCCGGCTGATCCAGCACTTCAATGTCGCTGACCATCTTCACCCAATATGTCGCGTACCAGCCGGGCACCACCAGCCGCAGCGGAAAGCCGTTGAGTAACGGCAACTGCTCGCCGTTCATCGCGTAAGCGAGCATCACTTCACCATCGCGAGCATGATCGATGGCGAGCGACTTCTTGAAATCGGGCGCATCCGGCACCACCGGCTCGTCCAAGCCGTTGAAACGCACTTGCACGGCGCCCGCCTTCACGCCGGCGCGGTCGAGGACGTCCTTCAGCCGCACGCCGGTCCACTTCGCATTGCCCATGGCGCCGTTCGCCCACTCGCCACCGGCTACGCGCGGCTCGAAAAAGCCGCGCGAATTGCCGGAGCACTGGTTCACCGCCGCAAGCTCGACCTGCGGCATGGCCAGGATGTCCTGCAATGACAGCGACGCTGGCTGGTTCACGTGGCCGTGCACGGCGAGCTTGAAGGTGTTCACATCGACCGAGGTCGGTATCACTGCCCAATGCCAGCGCACATAAAACTGGTCGTTCGGCGTGAACACGCCTTTGTCGAAGACGCTCCACGGCGTCTCCAACAGCGGCGGGCGCGTGCGCTGAAGGACCATCGGGCCTTTTTGCGGAAAGGCCGTCGTGATGTCCCGCTCATCGGGACCGCCGGGAAGCGGCAGCTTGCTCGTCTCGGCAGAGGCGCGCTTCAGCGACAGCACGAGGCCGCCGAAGCCTGCCGCCCCAAGCAGATACCGTCGCGTCATCGCGTGACGATGTGGCTCGTTTTGCAGTCCTGAAGACATGATGCCTGAAGACATGATGCGCCCTCCGTCTCGGCATGATTGGCGCTGACGACAACACCTCACTGAAATGGTTGCCCGGAGCGCGTCGGGCAATCCATCGCAATGATTCGATTGTTCTAATCGCATGACGCGATCGATGCGAAGGCGGCTCGCGTCCTGATTATTTCGACTTCGCACGCCCGGCAGCGCTCACCATGGCGAGCAGAGCTTCGGCGGCGCGGCTGCGATAGCGGTCGCGATGGCGCAGCGCGTAGAACCGCCGTTCGGGCAGACGGAAATTCACCTGCTGCAAGAGACCGGATTCAATGCTCGGCGCTGCAACCGAGGCGGAAATCGCCGTGGCGCCGAGCCCGGCCTCGACCGCTGCGCGGACGGCCTCGTTCGACGGAAGTTCCAACTGAATGCGCAGCGCGCGGGGGTCGAGGCCCTGCTTCGAGACGGCGCCTTCGAACACCGATCGCGTGCCGGAGCCGGGCTCGCGCAAGACCCAATCGCCCTCGAGCAGGTCGGCCGCGGTCAGGCGCGCAAGACCGGCCCAAGGATGATCCGGCGCCGTGACCACGATGAGCTGGTCGCGGGCGACCGGCGTCACCACGAAGTTCTCGTTTTCGACCGTGCCTTCGACGAAACCGACCTCGGATGCCCCGGCTTCGACGGCAGCGGCCGCCTGCTCGGTGTTGCCGATGGTCAGGTGAATGCGAACCTGCGGATGCGCGCGGCGAAAGGCCGCCAGATGGCGCGGCAGCCAGTAACCGGAAATCGTCTGGCTCGCCTGCACCGACAACGTGCCGCGCTTGAGCCCGCCGAACTCGCTCAGCGCCAGTTCCGCCGCCTCAGCGCGAGCCAATACCGCCTTCGCCTCCGCCAGGAACACACGGCCAGCCTCGGTCAGCTCGATGCGTCGCCCCACCCGGTCGAACAGCTTGATGTCGTGCTGGTCTTCCAGCGAGGCGATGGCGTGGCTCGCCGCGGACTGGGCAAGATTCAAGGCGCGCGCCGCCTGGGTAACATGCTGGCGCTCAGCGACGGCGACAAAGATGCGGAGTTGTTCGAGCGTCATGGGGGAACTCACATATGGCTAAGATCGCGGCTCGCCCCCAGACAGGCACCTCGCGATCGTTCTCAGTGGACGATTATATAGATACAAAGCATCTATTGGAAAGATCGAAGCCGAGGCTCCAGCTTGGGAGGAGGCCGGATGCAGGGCGGCACGTGCCGTCGCTCCGGTCCCCGAATGGAGCCGTATTTCATGTTCGAAGACCATACCCCCACCCAAGGAAAGCCCGCGGCCGAGTTGCGGGATTATCTCGCGGAAGAGCGAACGTTTCTTGCCTGGCTTCGCACCGGCACCGGTTTGATGGGATTCGGTTTCGTGGCGGCACGTTTTGGGCTTTTCGCGGACGCGCCCCACGTCGTGCACTACGCCTCCGGCGCCCCGGCTCACGAACTGTCACTTTGGTTTGGAGTGGCGTTTGTCGTGATCGGAGTAGCCGTGAATCTCTTTTCCGCACGGCGCCATACGCGCCTAATTAGAGAATTGAACCGCGGTCAACCCGTACACTGCTCCCTCTCCAAGGAAGCTGTGATTGTCGCCCTGTTGCTAGCGTTGCTCGGCATAGCCATGGCGATTTACCTGACGTTGTTTCTTGGCGTAGCCGCCGGGCGCGTTGGGTTGTTCACCTGAATGCCGACTGACCTCCACAGGAGAAGATGATGAACCGTTCCAAAACGCAACACGTCGACAATGCTGCTCAGTTCTCGTCGGCGGGTCTTATCACCCGACAAGCGCAACCAAGGAATCTCGAGTCTCCTTTCGATCCGATCGACGCCTACCTCACTCCGACGGAGCTGTTCTACATACGCAGCCATTTTCCGGTGCCGGATCTGGACCGCGCGACATTTCAGCTTCGTATCGATGGCGCAGTCGGACGTCCGCTCACATTGAGCTACGACGAATTGCGCAGCATGCCATCCGAGACCCGGGTTGCGACTTTGGAGTGCGCCGGGAATAGTCGGGTCTTTCTCGTCCCTCAGGTGCAGGGCGCACAGTGGGAACTCGGAGCGGTCAGCAATGCGGAATGGACCGGTGTGCCGCTGAGTGCATTGCTGGAGCGTGCCGAACTGCAAGCCGATGCTTGCGAGATCGTGCTCGAAGGCGCTGATCGCGGAATGCCCAAAGAAGGGGCGCTCCCTCCGCAACCGATCTCGTATGTTTGGAGTCTGCCCCGAGCCAAGGCAATGCAGCCGGAAGTCCTGATCGCCAATCAAATGAATGGTCGTGATCTTTCGCCGGATCACGGATTTCCGTTGCGTGCAATTGTGCCGGGTCACTATGGAATGGCTTCGGTCAAGTGGCTGACGAGTATCCGGGCCGTACGTGAGCCGTTTCACGGTTACTGGCAGACATCGGATTATGCCTACTGGGATTCGATGGATGGAAAGCCCGTGCGGCGCGCGTTGGGAGAAATGAAGCTCAAGTCCCAAATCGCGCGACCACGCAATTACGAAATCCTCGCCCCGAACCGGATCTACACGGTTTCCGGCGCTGCATGGGCTGGCGAGACCGACGCTACCGAGATCACGGTGAGCACCGATGGCGGCCGCACCTGGGCCGATGCAAAATTCCTGGACCCAGCGCGGCGGCATGCGTGGCGGCGTTGGAAGTTCGATTGGCTCACGCCGAAAGAACCGGGACAGTACACGCTGATGTCCCGCGCCAAGGACGCGAGCGGTCTGGTTCAACCTGACAAGCACGACGAGAACTACGGCGTCTACGTGATCAATCATCCTCTCCCAATTGAAGTATTTGTGAGAGATTCTGGAGGCCGGCAACCGTGAGGCTGCCGCCCGCCGGTCACAGTTTCAGGCCAATTCGCCGCGGGAGCGCATCGTGCTGGATGACGCGATAACATTCGCACGCCGACGCTTCCAGAAGCGCCCGGTCGATGATCCTGATCCTGCCGCGGCTGTATCGGATGGCCTTCTTGTTCTGAAGCGTTCGTGCGAGCAGCGTCAGCGTCGTGCGCCGCACCCCCAGCATGTGCGACATGAACTCCTGGGTGAGCGGGACGACATCGGAGTCGAGGCGATCGGCGGTCTGTAGCAGCCAGCGGCACAGTCGCGACGATGCATCGTGCAAGGCGTTGCAGGCAGCCGTCTGCTGCGCCTCCGCACACAGCACCTCCGAATATTGCGCAATGAGATCGCGTGCCGCGGCGTTCTGGCCGACGATCTGTTCGAAGCGCGCGGCGCTGATCACCGAGAAACGCCCGGTATTCTGGACCGTGGTGCGCGCAAAGGCGAGGCGCTCGCCCAGCCCGCGCTGAACTCCGACAGCGCCTTCGCGTCCGATGGTGGAGATTTCGAGCATGTGTCCGGCCGTGACGATCAGCAGCGACACCACACCCGTCTGTGGAAAGTAGACGCGTTCGATCGGATCGCCCGGCTCAAAAAGGACGGTCCCTTGCTCCAGCGTCACGTCGGCCAGATCGCGCTCCAAAGTAGCGAATACGTCCGGCGGAAGCGCGGCGAGCAGACGATTATCGAGATGATAAAATTGCGCGGCGACCGACAATGAAAGCTCCCGGCGGGTAAGCGGAGGAGCGCGCGACTGTTCGATCCGCAGCAGCGTTTCGCGGGCCTTATCGAAGCCCGGTCACAGTCGCCTTGGATTTTCCCAAGCCAGTCACGCGCGCTCCAAACACCGACACCTCATGTCGACGTCTAGAACAGACCCAAAATGCGGCCCGAGTTCGGTAAGCGACAGTCGCTATTTGTGATTACCGCCACCGATTTGTGCGGAGGGGTTGAATGCTTACCGAGGCACCATTGCTACCGGCCGAACGCTTCAGCACGAGCCAGATCAGGCGGCCGACGCTGAACGCAATACCGCTGGCCCGCCCGCTTCAATAAGAAGCGGATGAGCCGGCGGCTCCAACCAAAACGATTTGCTGGTACGCCGTTAGGGCAAGGGCTTTACCGGCGAGCCCGGGCCGATCTTCTGGAGGTTGCCGCTGATCACCTGGTCGCCTTCCGAGACGCCCTTCTCCACAGCGACGAGAGCGCCGTCAGTGGGCCCCAGAGACACGAGACGCAGGTCGGCCTTGTTGCCTTTGCCGACAACGTAGACGTACTTGCCGAGTTGGCTGGAGCCGAGCGCCACCTGCGGCACCATCAGCGCGTCCGGCTGCTGGCTCACCGCCAGACGGACGCGGACATACTGGCCGGGCAACAGCGAGCGGTCGGTATTGGCGATGGTGGCCCGTGCGACGATCGTTCCCGTCGAACGATCAATCGCATTGTCGAGGAAGGTGAGCTCGCCGCTGTAGCGCGGGGTTGTCTCACCCGGCAGGAAGACGTCAGCCTCGATTTTTCCTTTGGCACGCGCCTGCTCGATCGACACGAGGTCCGATTCGCTCGGGTTGAATGTCACGTAGATCGGACTGAGCTGCACGAGCGTATTGAGAGTCGCGCTTCCGGTCGTGACGAGAGTGCCGGTTGACGCCTGGTTGCGGCCGAGCCGGCCGGAAAACGGCGCCTTGATTTCGGTGTAGCTGAGGTTGATTTCCGCCGTATGCACGGCGGCCTGATCGATCGCCAACGCCGCCTGGGCCTGACGCGTGTTGCTGGTGCGCTGATCGTAGGTGTCCTTGTCGAGATATCCGCTTTTGACCAGACTGCTGCCGCGCTCGAGGTTGGCGCGAGCGTACTCAAGCGCGGCCGTGTTACGCTCGAGCTGTGCCTTCACCGAATCGAGCGCCGCCTGGAAGTCGCGCGGATCGATCGTGTACAGCAGGTCGCCTTTGTTGACGTCGGCCCCGTCCGGAACGTGCTGCTGCTCGACGTAACCGGGGACCTTCGCTTGCAGGGCGATCTGGCGGATCGCCTCGGTGCGCGCCGAATACTCTAGATAGATCGGAATCGTCTTGCGGACGATTTTGGCGACCGGCACCGGCATGGCCATCATGGCCGGGTTCGGCGCCGCCCCCGCGGTCTCATCGCGCTGGGTCACGAAGATGGCGGCTGCGCCACCAAGGACAATGACGGCTGCGCCTAATCCAAGTTTCCACTTGTGCATGATGCTTGCTCCCAATTCCTATTCCGCTGGCTCGGCCGCACCGTGATGCGGCGCGGGCGCATGCTCAGGCTGCGCTTTACGTTCACGCAGGCGCTCGATGACGACATAGAAGACCGGCACGAAGATCAGCGTGAGGACCGTCGCCGCCAGCATGCCGCCGAACACCGTGGTGCCGATCGACTGGCGGCTCGCCGCGCCCGCGCCGGTCGCGATCATCAGCGGCACCACGCCGAGGATGAAGGCGAAGGCCGTCATGAGGATCGGACGCAGACGCAAACGCGCCGCTTCCATGGCCGCTTCGACCACATCGAGCCCCTCTTCGCGCCGGCGCTTGGCGAACTCCACGATCAGAATCGCGTTCTTGGCGGCGAGACCGATCAGCATGACGAAGCCTATCTGCGAATAGACGTCGATCTGCTTGCCGCGCAGCCACAGCGCCAACAGCGCGCCGAACAGCGCCAGCGGCACCGCGAGCAGGACCATGAACGGCATCGACCAGCTCTCGTATTGTGCCGCCAGGATGAGGAAGACGAATACGATGGCCAGCGTGAACACGATGCTGGCGATCGATCCGGCCTTGAGCTCCTGGAAGGTGATGCCGGTCCATTCGAAGCCGAAGTCGCGCGGCAGCGCGATGGCGGCCGCCCGCTCCATCGCCGCGACCGCCTGGCCCGAGCTGTAGCCCGGCGCCGGGCCGCCGTTGATCAGGGCCGAGGCATAGTTGTTGTAGTGCGGCACCGTCTCCGGCCCGACGATCGGCTTGAGATCGCCGAGCGTGCTCAACGGCACCATGCCGCCGGTATTGTTGCGCACGTATAGGCGCGACAGGTCGGACGCGTTTGCACGCGCGTCCTTGTCGGCCTGAAGCGTCACGCGGAAGGTGCGGCCGAACAGATTGAAGTCGTTGACGTAGAGTGAGCCCAGATAAATCTGCAACGTATTGAACACGTCGGGCAGATTGAGCCCCAGGAGCTTCGCCTTGTTGCGGTCGAGGTCGTAGTTGAACTGCGGCGTCGACGTGCTGAACGAGGTGAAGAGCTGCTGCGCGCTCAGCTCCGGCTGCTTGCGCGCTTCCGCGATGAGCGCCTGGGCGACATCGTTCAACGCGACGCTGCCGCGGCCGCTCAAGTCCTCGAGCTGAAACTCGAAGCCACCGGTGGTGCCGAGGCCGGGAATCGACGGCGGGTCGAAACTCAGCACGATCGCTTCCGGCAGGCCGAGCAGCTTCGGCCGCAGCGAGGCGACCAGGTTCGACGCGCTCTGTTCGGGCGGCCGCTGGTCCCACGGCTTGAGGATCGCGAACTCCACCGCCGAATTCGACTGCGCGGCATTGGTGAGGAAGTTCAGGCCGCTGATCGAGCCGACGATATCGACGCCAGGCGTGCTCTGGAGAATATCGCGCACCTTGCCGGCCACCGCGTCGGTGCGTTCGAGCGACGCGCCGTCCGGCAACTGGATGACGACGAAGAAGTAGCCTTGGTCCTCGACCGGAAGGAACGTCGACGGTATGCGCAGCGACACAAGATAAGTGGTGCCGAGCGCGGCTACGAACAGGCAGAGCATGATCCAGCGTATGCGGATCACGCCGCGGACAAACCGGGCATAGGCATGCGAGAGCCAATGAAAGCCCGCGTTGAACATCCGGAACGGCGCGAACGTCGTCTCCCCGCGATGGCGGAGGAAGGCGGCGCTCAGCGCCGGACTGAGCGTCAGTGAATTGAAGGCCGAAATGCCGACGGAGATCGCGACGGTCAAAGCGAACTGATTGTAGAGACG
>DASXOK010000211.1:0-3556 GCA_036494425.1 Pseudolabrys sp. | reverse complement strand
CGCCATCACCCGCTCACCCGCCCGGCGGCTGCGAACGTAAACGTTCGCATCGTCGGCGTAGCGCACGAAGCAATGGCCCCGGCGTTCCAGCGCCTTGTCCACTTCGTCGAGCAAGACGTTGGCCAGCAGCGGCGATAGAGGACCGCCTTGCGGCGTCCCCCTCGTGCGCGTCTGGACCACGCCATCGTCGATGATCCCGCTGTTCAGATAGGCCCGGATCAGCCGGATGACCGCGCCGTCTCCGATCCGTTTCCGTAGGCGGTCGATGAGGATGTCGTGATCGACCCGGTCGAAGGAAGCAGCCACAGACTACCCATCACCGCAATATCCCCGACGCGGTGATCATCACGCGCAAGTGCCATGCCTTTGAAGGCCAAAGCTTGGCGTCATCGGCAGCATTCGAAGACGCGGCGTTTTGTTGTTGCTCGTAACTCTGCCCGACGGCAGCCGCTCGCTCATTCCGGCCGCCTGGACCGATTGCCAGCTGAAGGGATCGCCACCGACAAGCGTTGGTGATTTACCGCACATGCTTGGCGCCCTGACGGATTTGCTCAAGGCGCGCACCATCATCGACGCTCTCCGCAACCGGCTCGCCGAGTCGGTCCGACACACGGAGAGCAGCCATGCAATTGGACTTGGCGTTTCTCGATCCACCCAATCCGACCCGGCATCAATCGACCAGTCCATGGGACGAGATCGATCCGGGAGCCCGCGCCGCAGCGCTCGAGATCCTGTCGCGTCTCATCGCCCGCATGCTCGCCGCCAGGCCGGCGAAGGATGCGACCGATGAATGAGCGCATCAAGATCACCGCCAGTCATCTCTCCCGGCAATCCATCGTCTATCTGCGCCAGTCCAGCGCCGCCCAGGTTGAGCACAATCGCGAGTCGACCGAACGGCAATATGCGCTTGCCGCGAAGGCGGTCGATCTCGGCTGGAGCGCCGAGCGCGTCACTGTGATCGACGAGGATCTCGGGCTCTCCGGTTCCGGCTCTGTTGCGCGCGCGGGATTCGCCCGCCTCACCGCCGAGGTCGCACTCGGTCACGTCGGCCTCGTGCTCGGGCTAGAGGTCTCGCGTTTGGCGCGCAACAACGCCGACTGGCACCGCCTCATCGATCTGTGCGGTCTCACCGACACGCTGATCGGCGATGCCGACGGCATCTATCATCCGTCGCTGTTCAACGACCGGCTCCTGCTCGGGCTCAAGGGCACCATGAGCGAGGCCGAACTGCATGTGCTGCGCGCGCGCCTCAACGGCGGCATCCGCAACAAGGCGGCGCGCGGCGAGTTGCGCCGTGGCCTGCCGGTCGGCTTCGTCTGGGGCGAGGCCGAGGGCGAGGTTCGCTTTCACCCCGATGAAGCGGTCGTGACTGCCATCCGCAGCGTTTTTGCACGATTCGCCGAGACGGGCTCCGCGCGTCGCGTCTGGCTCTGGTTCCGCTCGCAACAGCTCAGCTTCCCTCTGCAAATGCACCAGGGCGGCGACATTCGTTGGGTCGAAGCGAGCTACACCGCTATCCACCACGTGCTCACCAACCCCGTCTATGCCGGCGCCTATACGTATGGCAAAACCCGCCAGGAGACGACGCTGGATGCGGCTGGAGTACGCCGCAAGCGCATACGGCATTTACCGCGTTCCGAATGGCAGGTGCTCATTCCGGAGCATCATCCAGGGTTCATCGACTGGCGGACCTATGAGGCCAATCAGGCACGCATCGCACAGAACACGCGGCCCGGACCACACAAGGTGGGGGGCGCCGTGAGGGAAGGAAGCGCGCTGTTGCAGGGCCTCGCCAACTGCGGGCACTGCGGCCGTCGTCTGCACACGCACTACCGCGGACGCGACTCCGCGCCAGGTTACCATTGCTCTGGCAAGCTTCTCGTTGAGGGGCGCGGCGTCTACTGCCTGAACATCGGAGGCATCCAGATCGACGAAGCTGTGGCGCAGGCTTTCATTGCAGCCCTCGAACCGGCCAAACTCGCCGCCACTCTGAGCGCCGCCGAACGGCTCGAGGCCGACCGCGATGCGGCCCTCAAACAATGGCGTCTTGGCGTGGAACGGGCGGGCTACGAAGCAGCGCGCGCCGAGCGCCGCTACCGCGCCGTCGATCCCGACAATCGGCTCGTCGCCCGCGGACTTGAGCGCGAGTGGGATGACAGTTTGAACGCACTCGAAGCCGCCAAGACAGAACTCACACGCCGTGAGCAGGAACGCCCGCGTGTGCTGACCCACGCGGAGCGCGACCGCCTGGTCGCGCTTGGACCCGATCTCGCCGCGGTCTGGCACGCCGCCACCACCACACCGCGCGACAGGAAAGAACTGCTGCGGACGCTGCTCGACGAGGTCATCATCAAGGTTGAGCGCGACAAGGCCGCCGCCAGGCTCACGCTGCGCTGGAAAGGCGGCGCGCTCAACGAGATTGATCTTGCGCTGCCGCGGTCACGACCAGCTACCGTGCGTACCGACGAGGACACCATCGCGCTGGTGCGCCGGCTGGCCGCTCTTTATCCCGACACCGTGATTGCCGGCATTCTCAATCGCCAAGGCCGCACCACGGCGCAAGGTCACCGCTTCGAGGCCGGCCGCGTCGGCAATCTGCGCCGTCATTGGCAAATACCATGCTTCGAGCCGAAGCCTCACCCGGCCGACGGCGAACTGCTCAGCATCAAGAAAGCCGCGAGTGTACTCGGCGTTGCGCCCTCGACCATTCATCGATTGCTCAATGACGGCATCATTCCTGGCGAGCAACTCACCCCCGGCGCGCCCTGGTGCATCCGCCTGACCGATGATCTCATCGCCAAGTTCAACGGCGATGCCGGCGAAGGCTTCATGCCCATGCGCGAAGCGATGCGCGCGCTCGGCGTCTCACGTCAGACCGTGTTGCAACGTGTCAAGCGCGGCGAGCTGGAAGCCTGTCACGTCACAAAGTGCAAACAAAAGGGCTTGCGCATCAAGCTGATAACGCGGCAATCCGAACTCTTCGATCTAAACCCATGAACCAGGGGGCAGTATGAAGCAGGATCCAAGAACTTCTCCAGATCGAGGTCGACGACGAAGCGTCGGCCCTCGGCCACGTGCGCTCGTGCGGCAAGCACCGCATCGTGCGCGCTGCGTCCCGGACGGAAGCCGTACGAAGCCTTGGAGAAGCCTGGATCGAACCGCGGCATCAGCACCTGATGTATCGCCTGCTGGATCAGCCGATCCACCACCGTTGGGATGCCCAGTTGGCGCATCCCTCCGCCGGGCTTGGGGATTTCCACCCCCCGCACCGGCTGCGGCCGATAGCGACCTTCCAGCAGTTCTTCTCTGATGCGCGGCCAGTGCTCCTTCAGATGCGGCTGCAACTGCTCCACGGTCATCCGGTCGATGCCCGCAGCGCCCTTGTTCGCCATCACCCGATGGTAGGCCGCCATCATGTTCGCTCGGCTGACGATCTCCTCCATCAGCTGCGCTTCCACCTCCGGAGCGGAAGGTTGCGGTCTTGCCGTGGCGATTGATGCACCCATTCCCTGCTCTGGCGGCTTCCGGCCGCTACCCTCGGGATGAGCACGACGCA
>DASXOK010000210.1:0-13600 GCA_036494425.1 Pseudolabrys sp. | reverse complement strand
CCCCTGGTTCCCTTCGGCGGTATCGACCGCTAGACTCACCATCGTTCGCTCAGCCGCGCCCGAGGCGCGGGAGCGTGCCGGGGAAACGTCATGGATCGCATCTGGCTGCGCCATTATCCGCCGGGCGTCCCGGCCGAGATCGATCCCTCGCGCTATCCATCGCTGGTTGCGATGTTCGAGGAGAGTTTCAAGAAGCACGGGCCGCGCGAAGCCTGCGTCTGCATGCGCAAGACGCTGACTTATGCTGCGCTCGACGAAGCCTCGCGCGCCTTCGCCACCTTCCTGCAAAGCCGTGGGCTCAAGCACGGCGCGCGCATCGCCATCATGATGCCGAACGTGCTGCAATATCCGGTGGCGATCATCGGCGCGCTGCGCGCGGGCTACACGGTGGTGAACGTCAATCCGCTCTACAAACCGCGCGAGCTGGAATTTCAGCTCGCCGACGCCGGAGCCGAAGCCATCATCGTCCTCGAAAACTTTGCTTCAGTATTGCAACAGGCACTGCCGCAGACACCAGTGAAGCATGTCATCGTCGCCAGCTTGGGCGATATGCTAGGCCGCGCCAAAGGCGCGCTGGTCAACGGCGTGGTGCGGCACGTCAGGAAGATGGTGCCGGCCTATGCGATCCCTGGCGCGGTCAAGTTCAATGACGCGCTCGCGATCGGACGCCGTCGCGCATTCGTGCCAACCGAGATCGGGCCGGACGACACCGCCTTCCTGCAATACACCGGCGGGACGACCGGGGTCGCCAAAGGCGCGATCCTGCTGCACCGCAATCTCGTCGCCAACATGCTGCAGGTGGAGGCGTGGCAGGAGCCGATCATCGCGCTGCCGCCGCCGATCGACCGCATGATAGTGGTCACCGCGCTGCCGCTCTATCACATCTTCGCACTGACCGCGTGCTTCCTGCTCTCGATGCGGAACGGCGGCCTCTGCGTGCTGATCACCAATCCGCGCGACATCGCGGGACTGATCAAGGAGATCGGCAAATACAAGGTCACGCTCTTCCCGGCTGTAAACACACTCTACAACGCGATGCTGCACCATCCCGATTTCGGCAAGCTCGATTGGAGCACGCTGAAATGCGCGGTCGGCGGCGGCATGGCTGTCCAGAAGACCGTCGCGGAAGCGTGGTTCAAAGCCACCGGCAAGTCGATCATCGAAGGCTATGGTCTTTCGGAAACGTCGCCTGTGCTCACCGTCAATCGCGGCGACATTCCCGAGTGGACCGGCACCATCGGCCTGCCGGTGCCGTCGACGGAAATTTCGCTGCGCGACGAGGATGGCCACGAGGTGGCGCCGGGCGAGCAAGGCGAGATTTGCGCCCGCGGCCCGCAGGTGACACCGGGCTACTGGCAGCGGCCGCAAGAAACCGCAGCGGCGATGACTAAAGACGGCTTCTTCCGCACCGGCGATATCGGTGTCATGGATGAGCAGGGCCGCGTGCGCATCGTCGACCGCAAGAAGGACATGATATCCGTCTCGGGCTTCAAGGTGTTCCCCAACGAGGTCGAGGAAGTCGCGATGAGCCATGGCGGACTGATGGAAGTCGCCGTGATCGGTGTGCCGGATGCGCATTCAGGCGAAGTGGCCAAGCTGTTCGCGGTGAAGAAGAAGCCCGATCTCACCGATGCGGAATTGCACGCCTTCCTCAAGGCACGGCTCGCAAGCTACAAGGTGCCACGGCAGATCGAATTCCGTAGCGAATTGCCGAAGACCAATGTCGGCAAGATCCTGCGCCGCGCCTTGCGCGACGAGCCGGGCAATACGCCACCGGCGGCGTGACATGGACCAGGCGACTACAACATTTAGCCCGTCCGACGTCATCGCGTTCTGGCGCGATGCGGGACCGAAACGCTGGTTTGAAAAAGACACGGCGTTCGACGAGCAGATCCGCGAGCGCTTCCTGGCGCTGCACGAAGCGGCTGCCGCCGGCGTGCTGAACGCGTGGGAGACGAGCGCGGACGGCGCGCTGGCGCTCTTATTGTTGCTCGATCAGTTCCCGCGCAACATGTTCCGCGGCGACGCGCGCGCCTTTGCCACCGATCCGCTTGCGCGCGCTGTGGCTGCGGGCGCGTTGGTGCGCGGCTTCGATGCGCATGTCGCGCCCGACATGCGCGCGTTCTTTTATCTGCCCTTCGCGCACTCGGAGGACATGACGGATCAGGAACGCGCGCTGATGCTCTACAAGGCTGCCGGCGACGCCGAGAACCTAAAATGGGGAGAGTTGCACGCCGATATCGTCCGCCGCTTCGGCCGCTTCCCGCATCGCAATGCAATGCTTGGACGCGTCACAACGCCTGAGGAACAGGCTTTCCTCGACGAAGGCGGCTTCGCCGGTTGACGCGAAATCTATGGGACCTCGCCCGTCTCCTTTGCTACGCTTGGCTCGTTAGAGAACCCGCATAAGCGGGTCGGCATCAGGGAGGCGACCATGTTGTTCCTTGCCCAGGCGCTTCGGCGCCTGATGACGATGTTTGCCTGCTTCGCTCTTTCGGCAATCGCACTGACTCCAATACTCCACGCCCAGCAGACCTTGACCGTCGGCGACACCGACATCGGCGGCGTGGTCACCAGCACAAAAGGCCCGGAAGCCGGTGTCTGGGTGATCGCGGAAACGACAGAACTGCCGACCAAATTTGCGCGCATCGTCGTCACCGACGATCAGGGGCGCTATCTCATCCCCGATCTGCCGACAGCGGACTACACCGTGTGGGTGCGCGGCTACGGGCTCGTCGATTCGCCCAAGGTGCGCGCCAAGCCCGGCATGCATCTCGACCTCGCCGCCGTGATCGCGCCGACCAAGGCAGCCGCCGCGCATTATTATCCCGCCATCTATTGGTACACACTGATGAAGATTCCGCCGGCGAGCGATTTCGGCGGGTCAACGGCGATCCCCGAAAAGATCACGCAGACCGACTGGCTGCGGCAGATGAACAATGTCGACTGCATCGGCTGTCATCAGCTTGGGCAAGAATCGACTCGCACCGTGCCCGCCGCGCTCGGGCATTTCGCGTCGGGCGAAGAAGCCTGGATGCGGCGCACGCAATCGGGTCAGGCCGGCGAGGACATGACGAACCGGCTCGCCGGGCAGTTCGGCGGCGTCCCCTACAAATATTTCGGCGATTGGACCGATCGCGTCGCCAAGGGCGAATTGCCCAAGACCGAGCCGCCGCGCCCGCAAGGCATCGAGCGCAACGTCGTGATCACGTCGTGGGAGTGGTCCAGGCCGGACAAATACCTGCACGACCTGATCTCGTCCGACCGGCGCCGTCCGACGGTGAATGCCTACGGCCCGCTGTACGGCTCGCCTGAGTATTCAACCGACAACATGCCTATCCTCGATCCCAAGACGAACAAGGTCACTTTCTTCAAGATGCCAGTGCGCGATCCCGAGATGCCGTTGTCGCTCGGGCCGGGCCATGCCGCCAGCCTCGAACCCATGCAGCCATCGGCTTATTGGGGCGACAGGCCGCTGTGGGACACGCGCGCCAACAACCACAATTCAATGTTTGACGAGAAGGGCCGCCTCTGGCTCGCCGCGACGGTGCGCGGACAGGCCAACCCGGCCTTCTGCAAGAAGGGCTCGGATAACCCTTACGCCAAGGTGTTCCCGATCGAGAAATCGTCACGCCAGGTGGCGATGCTCGATCCAAAGACTATGAAATACACCTTCGTCGACACCTGTTTCGGTACGCATCATCCCCAGTTCGGCTACGACGCCGACGACACGCTATGGTTCAGCGGCACCGGTCCGGTCGCCGGCTGGGTCAACACTAAGACGTTCGACGAGACCGGCGACGCGGAGAAGTCACAAGGTTGGGCGCCGTGGGTGCTCGACACCAATGGCAACGGCAAACTCGACGACTTCGTCGAACCGAATGCGCCGGCCGATCCGGCCAAGGACAAGCGCATCACCGCGGGCTCCGGCCCTTATGCGGTCATGCCCAATCCGAAGGACGGCTCGATCTGGTACGCCATCGGCACCTTCGCCGGCCCGCCGGGATTCCTACGCTTCGATCCAAAGACGAAACTATCGGAAGTCTATTATATCCCGAAGCCGGGTTTCGGTATTCGCGGTGGCGACATCGACAGCGACGGCGTGCTCTGGGGCTCGGGCTCGAGTGGCCACCTGATGAGCTTCGACCGGCGCAAGTGCAAAGGCCCGCTCAATGGGCCGACCGCCACCGGCAACCACTGTCCCGAGGGCTGGGCTTTCTACAAATATCCCGGCCCCGGCTTCGACGGCTTCCCCGATACGAGTGCCGAGGCGAGCTATTTCACCTGGGTCGACCAGCACAACACGCTGGGCTTGGGCGACAACGTGCCGATCTCGACCGCTAATCTTAGTGACGGCTTCGTCGCGCTGAAGGACGGCCAGATGATTTCGCTGCGCATCCCCTATCCCATGGGCTTCTACGCCAAGGGGTTGGACGGGCGCATCGACGATCCGAATGCCGGCTGGAAGGGCCGCGGCCTGTGGAGCACCAATGGTGACCGCGCCCCGTGGCTGATGGAGACCGGCAAGGGCTCGTCTCCGCGTGCGGTGCACATTCAGCTAAGGCCGGACCCGCTGGCGCACTAAAGAGCATCGTACGCGACGTTTGACGATCCCGGGACTGCAGACCACCGTTCGCTACCCTCATGGTGCACTGCGTCCGGGACGGCGCTTTGCGCCGCTTTCCCCTATGCGAGCGTGGAACCCCTGGGGTAGCATCCCGACCGAAACGGCCTCTGGGGGACGGATGAGGGCCGAGCAGGAAGCACTTAAGGAGCACTCATGAGACATGTTGTATCCGCCGCGATCGTTGCGGCTGCCGTGGCCTTCACAGGCGCCGCGCAGGCGCAGACACCGCCGGGCTATCCGGCCGACTATGCCAAGCTGGTCGACGCGGCGAAGAAGGAAGGCAAGGTCGTGGTTTACGCAACCACCGATGCTGCCTCCGCCAATCCGCTGGTCAAGGATTTCGAGACGCTCTATCCAGGCATCAAGGTCGAATACTCCGACCTCAACTCAACCGAGCTCTATAACCGTTTCATTGCAGAAGCCGCCGCCAACAACGGCACCGGCGACGTGCTGTGGTCCTCCGCCATGGACTTGCAGGTGAAACTGGTGAATGACGGCCAGGCCGCCACTTACGCGTCGCCGGAGAGCAAGGCGCTGCCGAAATGGGCCGTGTGGAAGGACGAGGCCTACGGCACAACCTACGAGCCGATCGCCTTCGTCTACAACAAGCGTCTGGTGCCGGCTGGCGACGTTCCCAAGGATCATACCGCGCTGTTGAAACTGCTCGAGGCCAAGACCGACTTCTACAAGGGCAAGATCACCGCCTACGATCCCGAGCGCTCTGGCGTCGGCTATCTGTTCTGCAATCAGGATATCAAGAATTTTCCGCAGGCCTGGGACCTGTTCAAGGCCATGGGCAAGGCGCAGGAGAAGCTCTACACCAGCGCCGGCGCCATGATGGAGCGCGTCGCCTCAGGCGAGCATCTCATCGGCTACGGCATCTTCGGCTCGTATGCGCTCGCGCGCTCGAAGAAGGACCCGAATGTCGGCATCGTGCTGCCGAGCGACTACACGATGGTGACCTCGCGCGTTGCCTTCATCTCCAAGCACGCCAAGAACCCGAACGCCGCCAAGCTGTTTCTCGACTACATCCTGTCCAAGCGCGGGCAGGAGATCATCGCCAACAAGGCCGACCTCTATTCATTGCGCGCGGACGTCGACGGCGAGGCGACGCTCAAAGGCGTCGAAAAGCTCATCGGCGACAAGGCGCGGCCGGTGCCGATCGATGCGACGCTGTTGGATAATCTTGATCAGACCAAACGGCTGGCCTTCCTGTCGCAGTGGCAGAAGGCGAAGAAGGGGCAGTGAGTTGATGCGCCGTACGCCTTCATGACGTCATTCCGGGACGGCGCACAGCGCCGGGCCCGGAATCCATACTCCGCAGCGCCGGGGTTATGGATTCCGGGCTCGCGGGCTTCGTCCGCGCCCCGGAATGACCGAGTCTTATTGCGCCTGGAATAAGGGCACTCATGCCCATCATCCTCTACCGCCTGATCGTCCTCGGCGTCACCGCGATCGCGGTGGCGGCGCCGCTGTCGCTCGTCATCTACCAAAGCTTCCTCACGGCGCCGTTCTTCGATCCATCCGCGACGTTCGGGCTGCTCGCTTATTCCTTTGTCTTCCAAGACCCTGATTTCTGGCAGGCGTTCTGGACGACCATCGCCGTCGCCGCCGGCATGGCGGTGATCGCCGTGCCGCTCGGCGCGCTGCTTGCTTTCCTAATGGTGCGCACCGACGTCCCGGGCCGCAAATGGCTGGAGCCGCTGATCCTGGTGCCGATCTTCGTTTCGGCGGTGGTGATCGCCTTCGGCTATGTCGTCGCCGTCGGGCCGGTCGGCATCTTTTCGACGATGGCCAAGGACGTGCTCGGCTTCGTGCCGTGGAATCTCTATTCGTTGCTCTCGCTGATCGTCATCGCCGGCCTGACCCACGTGCCGCACGTCTATCTCTATAGCGCCGCGGCGCTGCGCGGTCTCTCCACTGACCTCGAGGAAGCCGCGCGCGTTTCCGGCGCCAATCCGTTGCGCGTCGCGGTCAATGTCAGCTTGCCGATGATCTTGCCGGCGATCCTGTTCGCCGGTGTGCTGGTGTTCTTCTTAGGCTTTGAATTATTCGGCCTGCCTTTAGTGCTCGGCGATCCGCAGGACCTCCTGGTTCTCTCGACTTATCTCTACAAGCTCACCAACAAGCTCGGCGTGCCCTCCTATCAGTTGATGGCCGTCGTGGTAGTAGCCATCATCGCCATCACTGCGCCTCTCGTATTCATGCAGCGGCTCCTGCTGCGGCAGGCGCAGCGCTACGTGTCGGTGCGCGGCAAGGGACTCAAGACGCAGCCCTTGCGGTTGCACGGCTGGCGCTGGTTCGCCTTCGCAGCCATCATCCTCTGGCTCGTCGTCACGGTGGCGGTGCCGCTGTTCGGCATCACGCTCCGCTCCTTCGTCGTGACCTGGGGCGAGGGCGTCAAGCTGCTCGACGTGCTCACCCTCGACCATTACCGCGAGCTGACCGACTATCCCAACGTTATCCGCGGCATCCTCAACACGCTCGGCATCGGCGTCATCGGCGGCGCGATTGCCGTCGCGTGCTACACGGCGATCGCGCTCGCGGTGCACCGCTGGAATTCCGGCTGGACGCGGCTCGTCGACTACATCGTGATGGTGCCGCGTGCGATGCCCGGCCTCGTCGCCGGCCTCGCGCTGCTCTGGGTGTTCCTGTTCGTCCCGTTCCTGTCGCCGGCGAAAGAGACGATGGTCTCCATCTGGGTGGCCTACTCGATTGTCTGGCTCGCTTACGGTATGCGGCTCGTCTCCGGCACGCTGCTGCAGGTCGCCCCCGAGCTGGAAGAAGCCGCGCGCGTCGCCGGCGCCAGCGACCTGCGGGCGAAGCGCGACGTCACCGTGCCGCTAATCAAATACGGCATGCTGGCGAGCTGGCTTTTGATCTTCTTGATCTTCGTGCGCGAATATTCGACCGGCATCTACCTGCTCGGCCCCGGCACCGAGGTGATCGGCTCGCTGCTGGTGTCGCTCTGGGGCACCGGCGCAGTCGATCTGGTGTCCGCGCTGTCCGTCGTTAATGTGCTCATGATCGGCGTCGGCCTGGCCGTCGCTGTCCGTCTCGGAGTGCGCCTCCATGGCTGACCTCGTAGTGAAAGACATCAAGCTGCGGCTCGGCGACAACGAGATCCTCAAAGGGGTCTCGCTCAATGTGCCGGCAGGCGAGGTCGTCGCGCTGCTCGGCCCTTCGGGCAGCGGCAAGACCACGCTCTTGCGCGCCGTCGCCGGGCTGGAGCAGCCGCATGCGGGTTCGATCGGCATCGGCGACCGTGTCTTCTTCGATGCCGCGCGTAAGATCGAGCTGCCGGCCGAGCAGCGCGGGCTTGGACTCGTGTTCCAGTCTTATGCGCTGTGGCCGCACCGCACCGTGTTCGACAACGTCGGCTACGGGCTCAAGCTGCGCGGCACACCGGCCGCCGAGATCAAGACACGCGTGGACAAGACGCTCTCACAGATCGGCCTTGGGCATCTCGGCGCCCGCTATCCGCATCAGCTCTCCGGCGGGCAGCAGCAGCGCGTGGCGATTGCGCGCGCGCTGGTCTACGAGCCGCCGGTGATCTTGCTCGACGAGCCGCTGTCCAATCTCGACGCCAAACTGCGCGAGGAAGCGCGCGCCTGGCTGCGCACACTGATCGTGACGCTCGGCCTGTCGGCGATCCATGTCACGCACGATCAGGTGGAGGCAATGGCGATTGCCGACAAGATCGTGCTGCTCGAGAGCGGTGTGATTGCGCAGGAAGGCCCTCCGACCGCGCTCTACAACGAGCCAAAGACGCTCTTCGCCGCCGAGTTCATGGGCAGCAACAACCGCCTCGACGGCACGCTCACCGAGAACACTGACGGGCATGCTACGCTTGAGGTGTTTGGCGAGCGGCTGAGTGGTCAGTCGCGCACAAGCGCGGCGCCGGGCACGAAGGCGGTCGGCATCACGCGGCTGGAACGCGTGCGCTGCGCCAGCGGACCGGGACCGAACCGGCTGAAGATGGAGCTGAAGGCGCCGATGTATCTCGGCGAACGCTGGGAGTTGGTCTTCGCGCGTGAGAGGCTCACCGTGCGCGCTTATGCTTCGGAGCCTCTCCAGCCGGGCGAGCACTTTGTCGAGTTCCCGCCCGAGGCGTTGTGGGTGTTCTAGTCCGCGCGTGGTACTAAAGCAGCCATGACAGACTTTCACGGCGTCTTTCCTTATCTTGTCTCGCCCATCGATGCGCGCGGGCGCATTCTCACGGATGTGCTGGGACGGCTCGCATCCGATCTCATCGACGGCGGCGTGCACGGCCTAACGCCGCTCGGCTCGACCGGCGAGTTCGCCTATCTTGACCGCGCACAACGCGAGACGGTGGTGAAGGCGACCATCGAGGCGGCCAACAAGCGCGTGCCGGTCGTCGCCGGAGTTGCCACGACGACGATCGCGGAGGCCGTCGCGCAGGCGAAGTCTTACGAGAAGCTCGGTGCCGACGGCATTCTCGCCATTCTCGAAGCCTACTTCCCGCTGAAGGATGTGCAGGTCGAGGCCTACTTCCGCGCCATCGCCGATGCAGTCGGGATTCCGGTGGTGCTCTACACCAACCCGCAATTCCAGCGCAGCGATCTCACGCTCGACGTGATCGCGCGCCTCTCCGATCATCCGCGCATCCAGTACATCAAGGATGCTTCGACCAACACCGGCCGCCTGCTCTCGATCATGAATCGCGCGCCGCGGATGAAGGTATTCTCCGCGTCGGCGCATATTCCCGCCGCGGTGATGCTGATCGGCGGCGTCGGCTGGATGGCAGGACCCGCCTGCATCGTGCCGCGCCAGAGCGTGCGGCTCTACGAGCTCTGCCGCGCGCAGGATTGGCCGGAGGCGATGAAGCTGCAGCGCGAGCTGTGGCGTATCAACGAGGCCTTCGCGAAGTTCAACCTCGCCGCCTGCATCAAGGCCGGCTTGCAGATCCAGGGCTATGCGGTTGGGGATCCGATACCGCCGCAGGCCGCGCTCAGCCCGGCCGACCGCGAGATTGTCGGCGGCATTTTGAATGAACTCGTCATTCCGGGGCGCGGGCTTTAGCCCGCGAGCCCGGAATCCATAACCACCAACGCTGCGGCGTATGGATTCCGGGCCCGCTCGCTTGCGCTCGCGTCCCGGAATGACACAGGGGCCCAACCGAATGTTAACGGTTCGTTGCTAAGCATACCGGATGGCCCCGCCGTCGTTCGCATCCCGGCCGCCGCCGGAGCCGAGGGACGCCCTCGCCGATCAGCCCAGAGCCGCGCCGGCGCCCTCGCCGGCCGCGAAGGTTGTCGCGCGCCTGAAGGCCATCCTCGCCGACAAGAGCGAAAGCCGGCTGGCCCAACTCGTCGCCGGCAAGGTGTTCCTCGTACGCGTCGCCAGCGCGCTGCTCGCGCTCGTGTCGCAGGTGCTGCTAGCGCGCTTCATGGGCTCGTTCGAGTTCGGCATCTACATCTATGTGTGGACCTGGGTGCTGATGATCGGCGCGCTCTCCGACATGGGCCTGTCGTCTGCGGCGCGGCGCTTCATTCCCGAATACACCGAGCTGAAAGCGCTCGATCATCTTCGCGGATTCCTGAGCGGCTCGCGCTGGCTCGCCTTCGGTATCGCGACGGCGATCGGCGCCGTCGGCGCGCTCGGCGTGACATTGCTTTCGCCGTGGCTCGATCAATACGCCATCATCCCGCTCTACCTCGCCTGCCTGACCGTTCCGATCTACGGCCTCGTGCAAACACAGGCCGGCATCGCGCAATCCTATGACTGGCCGAATCTCGCGTTGATGCCGTTCTACATCTGGCGGCAACTCGCGATCACGGTGTTGATGGGGCTGGCGTGGCTGCTCGGCGCGCCGACCGATGCGGTGACGGCGATGGTCGTCGCCGTCGTCACTACTTATCTCGTCACCATCGGGCAATGGGTGGTGCTCGACCGCCGCCTCAAGCAGCACGTACCAGCCGGACCGAAGCACTACGAGCCGAAGACCTGGCTCGCCACCTCGCTGCCCATCTTCGTGGTGGAAAGCTTCTACCTGTTGCTCACTTACGTGGACATTCTGACGCTGGAGCATTTCGGCACGCCCGACGATGTCGCGGTCTATTATGCCGGAGCGCGGCTTCTGGCCATCGTCGCCTTCGTCTATTTCGCCATCGCCGGCGCGACGACGCACAAGTTCACGCAGTATCACGTCGCCGGCGACAAGGAGCGGCTGGCCTTGTTCTTCAAGGAGACGACGCGCTGGACCTTCTGGCCCTCGCTCGCGGTGTGCGCGGCGATCCTCGCTTTCGGCAAGCCGCTGCTGGCGCTGTTTGGCGGGAATTTCGAGCACGGCTATGCCGTGATGTTCATCCTCGCCATCGGCATGCTCGCGCGCGCGGCTGTCGGCCCGGCGGAGCGGCTCCTGAACATGCTCGGCGAGCGCAAACAATGCGCGACCATTTATGCGATCGCCTTCGCCATCAATCTCGTGCTGTGCGTGCTGCTCATTCCGCGCATCGGCATCGAAGGCGCGGCGCTCTCGACCTCCACCGCGCTGGTGGTCGAGTCGATCATGCTCTATCGCATCGCCAAGCGCCGCGTGGGCTTCCATGTGTTCATCATGGGTGGCGCGCAAAGCTAACGTCACGCCTTCTCCCGCAACAACCGCCTGATCACCTTCCCCGTCGTCGTAATCGGCAATGCATCGATGAAGGCGACTTCGCGCGGGTATTCGTGCGCGGAGAGGCGCGTGCGCACGAAGCCCTGGATCTCACTCGCAAGGGCGTCGGAGGGGGCGTGGCCGGGCTTGAGCACGATGAACGCCTTCACGATCTCGGTGCGCACAGCGTCCGGCTTGCCGACCGCGGCGGCGAGCGCCACCGCCGGGTGGCGGATCAAACAATCTTCGATCTCGCCGGGGCCGATGCGGAAGCCCGATGATGTAATGACGTCGTCGTCGCGGCCGACGAAGGTGATGTACCCCTCGTCGTCCATCACGCCCTGGTCGCCGGTGAGCAGCCAGTCACCGATGAACTTGTCGCGCGTAGCCTCGGCCCGGCCCCAGTATTCGAGGAACATCACCGGGTCAGGCCGCTTCACCGCGATTTCGCCGAGCACGCCCGCCTTGAGCGGCCGCCCCTCCCCATCGATCACCGCGACGACGTGGCCGGGCACCGCCTTGCCCATGGCGCCGAGCTTGAAGTTGCCGAGCTGCGCGCAGGCGCCGACCACGAGATTGCATTCGGTCTGGCCGTAGAACTCGTTGATGATGAGGCCGAAGGCCTCCTTGCCCCATTCCAACGCCTCGATGCCGAGCGACTCGCCGCCCGAGGCAATGCTGCGCACTTTGAAATCATAGCGTCCGCGCGGGCTTGGCACAGCGCGCATCATGCGCAGCGCGGTCGGCGGGATGAAGGCGTTGCGCACTTCAGCCTTTACCATCAGCGCGAAGGCCTCCTCCGGATCGAACTTCTCGACCTTACGCGCGACCACCGGCACGCCGTGATAGAGGCTCGGCAGCAGCACATCGAGTAGGCCGCCGGCCCAGGCCCAGTCCGCCGGCGTCCAGAAACGGTCGCCGTCTTGCGCGAAGGGATAATGCGGCAACTCCGCGCCGGGCAGATGGCCGAGCAGCACGCGATGGCCGTGCAGCGCGCCCTTCGGCTGGCCGGTGGTGCCGGAGGTGTAGATCATCATCGCCGGATCGTCGGGGCCGGTGTCAACGGCGGTAAAGTCCGGCGACGCACGCGCGACGAGATCGGCAAAGTCGAAGGCGCCGTCGCCAGCGCCGTCGATCGAGAGCACGCATGCGAGGCCGGGCACGTCTCCGCGCACCTCAGCAAGCTTCGCCAAGCCTTGCGCATTCGTCAGCAGGGCCTTCGCGCCGGAATTCTGTAGGCGATAGGAGAGCGCGTCGGGCCCGAACAGGATCGCGATCGGCAGCGCCACCGCCCCGAGCTTGTAGATCGCCGCATGCGCGGCCACGACCTCGGGCGCCTGCGGCAGGAAGATCGCGACGCGGTCGCCACGCGTGACGCCATGCGCGCGCAGCGCGTTGGCGAGGCGGTTGGAGGTCTCGCGCAGCCAGCCATACGTGACGCGCTCGGCGCGGCCGTCCGGATGCATGTGCAGGATGGCGAGCCGGTCCGGGTCGCGCGCGGCCCAACGGTCGCAGATATCGATACCGATGTTGCAGCGCGCCGGGATCTCCCAGCGGAACTGGCGATAGAGCGCGTCGTAATTGGGCGTGTCAGGGAGACCCGGCATTGCGCGCAAGGCTAGTGAGAGCAATTGCACAGGTCCAGCCCGCTTGCTTATTCCTCCCCCGCTTGCGGGGAAGAGTGGCGGCATTCACCCGTAGCTCGGATGAGCGAAGCGAAATCCGGGATTCACACGTGCAAGCGCCGCCCCGGGTTTCGCTTCCGCTCACCCGGGCTGCGGATCAAAGCAAAGCTTCGCCGCCCGTATTCTTTGCGGGCCCGGGTAGGCCGTAGTCCCTCTTCCGCCCTCTCAAATAAGAGGGGTATGGCGCGCCGAGAAGACGCGTCAGTGAGTAGCAAAACGCGCTAGTGCCTCCAGGCGGAGCCCCGTCACCGCCCGGGGGCTTGGGAGGAGCGTTCGTCTCCCGCCCGCGGGCGCCGCATCCCGCTCCGCCAACATCACGCCTCATGACAGCGCCCTCAGTTGAGCAGGACGAGGAGGATTATGCGCCTAGTTAGGAATGAAGTCAACAATAAAAATAGGAATATTTTTATGCCCGCCTTAAATCCATGGGAGCCCGGCACTTTCTTATCCCTCGCCTTTCAGGGGAGAGGGATAAGAAAGCGCGTAAGCGGCCCACAGGGAGGGGTCGAAAAAAACCGCCCTGCCCAATCGCCCATCATCCGCGCTCCTGGCCGGAGCCTGGCAGCCCTGCTATGGCCACGGCGAATAGGCGGCGTGCCTGGAACCTTATGCCCCCAAGGGCTATAAAGCCCGCCAACGAACAGCGCCAATCGCGAGGAGAACACCCAT
>DASXOK010000209.1:0-4764 GCA_036494425.1 Pseudolabrys sp. | reverse complement strand
AGGAACTGGCCCTTCTTCACGTTCACCGCGCGGCCAGTCTTGGCGGCGGCGATGAGCAGGTCCGTCTGCCGGCAGAGGAAGGCCGGGATTTGCAAGACGTCCACGGCCTCCGCCGCGCGCGCACACTGCTCGGCCTCGTGCACGTCGGTCAGCACCGGCAGGCCAAGGGTCTCGCGAATCTCGGCAAAAATAGGCAGCGCCGCATCGAGCCCTAAGCCGCGCGCGCTTCTTGCCGAGGTGCGGTTCGCCTTGTCGAAGGAGGTCTTGTAAACGAGGCCGACGCCGGCCTTGGCCGCGATCTCCTTGAGCGCGGAGGCCATTTCCAAGGCATGCACCCGGCTTTCGAGCTGGCACGGGCCGGCGATCAGCATCAGCGGCAAGCCATTGCCGAAGCGCACAGCGCCGACGGCCACGGTGGCGTTGGGAATCAGAGTCTGGTCCAAAAGTCATGTCCTCGCGGGCGGACCATGAAGCCGCAAGGCGCCCCGGTCAACGGGACTTCACCGCGGCCGGCTCGAATATCAGCACCGCGCCCATCGCATCCTCGGAGCCAATGACCGTGGCGTCGCCGGCGTACAGACCACCGAGGCCGGCGAGCTCCGGCACCGCGTGCAGCAGGCTTGCGTCGGCGACCGTCAGACGGAGCGCGGCAAGCCTCGCGCCGCCGCCGGTCTCCGGCGCTCTGACTCCGAAGCGGTGCAGGAAGGCGGCCGGCGTCACGACGTCGACCGCCCCGCGCGGCAAGGCGACAGCGAAGCCGCCCTCCACCGCCTCGGCCTGTCCGCCGCTGAAAGATTCGAAGAACTTCCGGTGCCGCGCAGGCTCTTCGGCGACGGCGACCACCCCGGCAACGGCGACGACGCCGTTACCGTGGCGCTGGAATGCCTGATTCCAGAAGTTTTCCGGATAGTGCTGCTGGCAGGTAGCGAAATGAATGTCAGGCGCGGCCCTATCCTCTGCGAAGGCGAGCGAGAAGCCGACCTTGGCGGCCGAGCCGTCCGGACGTCTGCTCTCCCGTTCGAAGGTCATGGCCTCGGAGCCCGCGATGCTGCCCGAGCGAAACGCCGTCTCGTCGGCACGCGCGTCGCGCGATTCGAGGATGAGCAACGAGAAGCCCTCGGCACGTGCGATGAAGTCGCGATTATAGGCGGCGAACAGGCGTGAGAAATCGTCGTCGCCGAGCTTGTCCGGCTCGGCGAAGGTCAACAGCTCGATGAAAAAACCCGGCATCTGTACGATGTGGTTATGCGTGCCCCATTGATGGCGGTTGCGCGCTCCGACAGTGAAACCGAGACGGCGATAGAGGTCGGCCGCGGCATCGAGGTCGCGCACCGCGTGGACGATGTGATCGAGGCCGCGCGCCATGGATATCCTCCGCGTCATCCGGCCATCAGGCTGCGCCCATGATGACGCATGGGACCGGAAAACAAAATGGCCCGGCACACCAAGCAACAATAATTGCCAGGGCAGTTGGCCGCTACCGGCGGCACCTGCCGAATTGGGCGTAAAGCTACCTCTCGAAATCAGTGAGGGACATTGCCATGCAAAAGCCACTCGCGGAATTCATCGGCACATTCACACTTGTCCTGTTCGGATGCGGCGCCGCCGTCATCGGAGGGATGGGCGTAGGCCCGACTTCCATCGACGTCCTCGGTATCGCCTTCGCGTTCGGGCTCGCCATCGTCGCCATGGCTTACGGCATTGGCCCGATCTCCGGCTGTCACGTGAATCCAGCGGTCAGCTTCGGCGTGTTCGTTGCAGGCCGCATGTCGCGCACGGACTTGATCAGCTATGTGATTGCGCAAGTTCTCGGCGCTCTCGCCGGCGCCTTGGTGCTGTACATCATCCTCTCGGGCAAGGCTTCCGGATGGAACGGCGCTCTCGGCCAGAACGGCTGGGGCGCCGGCTCCCCCGGCGCATACAACATCACCTCAGCCTTCACCTTCGAAGTCGTCGCAACCTTCGTGTTTCTGGTCTGCATCCTGGGAGTCACGCAGCGAAGCAATCCGCTGCACATCACCGGACTCGCCGGCCTCGCGATCGGCCTGACGCTGACGGCGATCCACATCGTCGGCATTAATGTCACCGGCGTGTCGGTCAATCCTGCGCGCTCGCTCGGCCCTGCGATCATCGGGGTGGCGAGCAATCCGGGCGCGCTCGGTCAAGTGTGGCTCTTCATTGTTGCGCCGCTAATCGGCGCCGGCGCTGCCGGTCTCCTGTTCGCCAGCGGCATGCTCGAGGCAAAACCCAAAGAAGCCTGAAGGGTCGGCAGAAGAATTCGGCCGCGGAATGCGCGATCCAGGATCGCGCCGCCGCGGCCGTTGCTTTTTCGATTCTGCCGCCTTGATGGCGATAGAGGGTCTTATTTCTTCTTCATCTTGTGCACGATGTGCGCGACCGGCTGCGTCGGGCAATTATGCCAGTAGCCGTAGCCCAGATCGTTGTTCGTCGATACCCAGCACTGCTTGCCGTCCTGGAGCGGTCCACCCGAGTAGTGCGTGGATTCGGCGCGAGCGGAGGCGGTTGCGAGAACGCCGCAGACAGCGACGGCGGCAGCGGCAGTCAAAACATGACGCATGGATAGTCCCCAGAAATTAGTCGAAAGAACAGCCGCCCCCGCGCGCTATCGACCGCGGTCGCAATGCGATTACAAATAGTCTTCACACAAAGAAGGCGGCGGCCCGAATAAACGAGGCGCAAACTGGATATAGCTTTGTCATGAAGATGAATTCACGCGCGCGTGATCGTATTCGCGAAAACAAAATGAATTCAGCGCAGGCGCAATTCGCCTGCGACTTTCGTTGTTGAACTGAAAGTAAACTACACCAGCCGGCTCTGCTCGACCGCCGCTTCGACAAAGGACGCGAACAGCGGATGCGGCTCGAACGGTCGCGACTTGAGCTCCGGGTGGAATTGCACGCCGATGAACCACGGGTGGTCTTCATATTCGACGATCTCGGGCAGAATGCCGTCTGGCGACATGCCGGAGAAGCGCATGCCGTGCTGCTCGAGCCGGCCTTTATAGGCCGTGTTCACCTCGTAGCGGTGGCGGTGGCGCTCGGAAATCTCCGTCGTGCCGTAGATCTGCGCCACGCGGCTACCGCGTGACAGCTCCGCCTTATACGCGCCAAGGCGCATGGTGCCACCGAGATCGCCGCCGGCCGCGCGCTTCTGCAATTCGTTGCCCTTGAGCCATTCGGTCATCAGGCCGACAACGGCTTCCGACGTCGGGCCGAACTCAGTCGAATTGGCCTGCTCGATGCCGCACAGATTCCGCGCCGCCTCGATGCAGGCCATCTGCATCCCAAAGCAGATGCCGAAATACGGCACGTGCCGCAGCCGCGCGAATTGCGCCGCCTTGATCTTGCCCTCGGCACCGCGCTGTCCGAAGCCGCCGGGGACAAGGATGCCGTTGACGTGTTCGAGGAACGGCGTCGGGTCTTCGTTTTCGAAGACTTCGGATTCGATCCAGTCGAGCCTGACCTTCACCTTGTTGGCGATGCCGCCGTGCGACAGCGCCTCGATCAGCGACTTGTAGGCATCCTTCATGCCCGTGTACTTGCCCACGATGGCGATGGTGACGTCGCCTTCGGGATTGCGCACGCGTTCGTTGATCAGCCGCCAGCGCTCGAGTTCCGGCGTCTGCCGCGGCTCGATGCCGAAGGCGGCAAGCACTTCACGGTCGAGGCCTTCGGCCGAATAGGCCTCCGGCACGGCATAGATGTTGTCGACGTCGCGGGCCTCGATCACGGCACTTTCGCGCACGTTGCAGAACAGCGCCAGCTTGCGCCGTTCACTCTCAGGGATAGGCCGGTCGGTGCGGCAGAGCAGGATGTCGGGCTGGATGCCGATCGAGCGCAATTCCTTCACCGAGTGCTGAGTCGGCTTGGTCTTCAATTCGCCGGCGCTCGGGATGTAGGGCAGCAGCGTCAGGTGGATATAGACCGCGTGATTGCGCGGCAGGTCGTTGCCCATCTGCCGGATGGCTTCAAAGAACGGCAGGCCCTCAATGTCGCCGACGGTACCGCCGACCTCGCAGAGCACGAAGTCGTAGCCTTCGTTGCCGTCGCGGATGAAATCCTTGATGGCATTGGTGACGTGCGGGATCACCTGGATGGTGGCACCGAGATAGTCGCCGCGCCGCTCCTTGGTGAGGATGTCCTGATAGATCCGGCCGGTGGTGATGTTGTCGTGCTTGGTCGCCGGGCGGCCCGTGAACCGCTCGTAGTGGCCGAGGTCGAGGTCGGTCTCCGCGCCGTCGTCGGTCACGAAGACCTCGCCGTGCTGGTACGGCGACATCGTGCCCGGATCGACGTTGAGATAGGGGTCGAGCTTGCGCAGCCGCACCTTGTAGCCGCGCGCCTGGAGAACCGCGCCGAGTGCTGCGGATGCGAGACCCTTGCCCAATGAGGAGACCACGCCGCCGGTGATGAAAATGTACCGCGCCATGGGGCCTAACCTTTAGCTTCCGCGAATCGATTCGACGAGCGGCAAATACGACGCGCCGCCTCGCACCTGTGTGCAGTTCGGGAAGACAGTGTGTTTCCGGTTACTTGCATCGTCTCACTAAAGCTATCCGTCAACAGTCCGCCGCCGCGGGCAGAATGTTTCACGTGCATCAACGCTGAAGGGCCGGATTTCCCGGCCCCTCGCTGACACTTACTGCGACTGCGGCACCTGCGGCCCGCTGGGTGGAGCGGGCGCGGCCGGCGCTTTCGGGGCACTGCCCGGAGTTGCCGGCGGGCCACCCTGGAGCTGGTTGAG
>DASXOK010000208.1:0-4597 GCA_036494425.1 Pseudolabrys sp. | reverse complement strand
AAGGCGATCTCGCCACCCGCTTTCTTCAGGCCAAGCCGCCGGCCTTCGGAGTCGCGGCCGTTACGGGATGATCCGCCTGCTTTTTTGTGAGCCATTGTGGTCTCTCGAATTCGTCCTGAACTGTTTACACCGATTCCGTCGCGGAATCATCTCACTTCTTGTTGGCCCGTCTTACGAGGCCGCCTGCGCCTTGCCTTCGGGCGCCGCCTTCGGCTTCGCCTCGCGCTTCGGACGCGGCGGCGGGGTCTGCGACGGCTTGGCGCCCTGGGTCAGGATCTCGGTGATACGGATCACCGAAAACTCGTGGCGATAACCGCGCTTGCGGCGGGAGTTCTTGCGGCGGCGCTTCTTGAAGGAGATGACCTTGTCGCCGCGATCGTGCTGGAGCACTTCGCCGGCAACGGTCGCGCCTTCGACCATCGGAACGCCTATGACCGGGGCATCGCCGCCGACCACCAGAACCTCACCGAATTCAACAACCTGACCGGGCTCGGCCGCGACGCGGTCGATCCGGATGACATCTTCCGGGGCGACGCGGTACTGCTTGCCGCCCGTTTTGATGACTGCGAACATCGTTTTTCCTTTGGTGTTCGTTTCCGGCCTCGGACCATCCGGGCCGGCTTCTTTCAGTCGATTTAAGTGTTTTTTGAAGGGCTTATGCCCGCACAAAAGCGCACGGACCCATCCGGGGTCCGCGTTGCGCTCTTCATATGCGGGGAACGGCCCATTCTGTCAAGAAAACAGGGGAATTTTTGGCCGCCCGCCTCACGGTTCCGTCACGCACTCTATACTTGTGTTAACGCTGGACTGCTGGGGATCCGCAAACATGACCAACAATGCGCGCGAGCCGCGCTCGCTGTTGCCGTTTCTCGAGCCGTTCTATCGCATCGCGGTTCCACTGGCGTGGCCGCTGGTGCGGATCGGCGTCGGATGGAATCTGATCGTGCACGGCTGGGGTAAAGTACTGCGCGGACCGGCCGGGCAAGCGGCCCTGCTGGCCCGCGACGGCTACGATTTCGGGCCGAAGTTGGCCGTGCTGCTGATCATCGTTGAGTTGATCGGGGGGATCGCCATTGTGCTCGGACTGTTCACGCGGTTCTTCGCTGCCGCCGTCGCAATCGAGATGAGCTTGCTCACCTTCGACCATTATTGGAGCCACGGCTTCTCATGGCTACGGCAGGGTTACGAGTACACCCTCTTGTGGGGCTTCATGTCCCTCGCGATCGCGTTACGCGGGGGCGGACCTTATTCACTTGATCGCTGGATCGGGCGCGAGCTTTGAACTAGCCAGGTTCAAGATTCGGTTTTGGCTGGCGCGGCGGTGGATGCGACGGCCGCGGCAGTCCACGTGCCATTGTCACCCTCGGTCTGCGCCAGCCGGTAGCCGACGCCGAGTTCCGTCACCAGGATCTTGGGCGAGTCCGGGTGCGGCTCGATCTTCTGCCGCAGCTTGCGCACGAAGATGCGCAGGTAATGCGTATCCTGCACGTGGATCGAGCCCCAGACCTCCTTGAGAAGGTGCTGATGCGTGACGACGTTGCCGGCGTGCTGCGCCAGCACCTGCAGGAGCCGATACTCCTTCGGGGTCAGCGTCAGGCGCGTGCCGTTGAGCAGGACGGCGCGTGCGGCGAGGTCGATGGTGAGCGGGCCGACTTTGACCGTCGGTTCGCCGCTGGCCGCACGCGACTGGCGCCGCAGCGCCACGCGCACGCGCGCGAGCAGCTCCGCCATGCCGAAAGGCTTGACCACATAATCGTCGGCGCCGAGCTCGAGCAGATGCACCTTCTGTGCCTCGCTCGAACGGACAGACAGCACGATGATGGGCACAGTCGACCAGGAGCGGATGCGCTCGACCACTTCGGCCCCGTCCATGTCCGGCAGGCCGAGATCGGCGATGACGATGTCGATCGGCCGCAAGGTCGCCGAGCGGATGGCTTCCGCGCCGGTGCCGGCCTCGTGCACGACGAAGCCGTTGAGCTCGAAGCCGGTGCGCAGAAAGCGCCGGATTTGGATTTCGTCGTCGACGACGAGCACGATCGGGGCGGGTTCACTCATCTGCGTCGCTTTCCAGTTGCGGGACGGCCGCGTGCGTCACCGGGAGTTCGATGGCCACGGTGGTGCCGAGACCGGCGCCATCGCTGACCGCGCTCATCTTGCCGCCATTGGCGGCGATAAAGGCATTGGCGATCCAGAGGCCGAGGCCGGAGCCGCTGATCGTGGCGGCGTGGCGTTCGCCGCGCACGAAGCGGTCCCACATCTGCGTCTGCTCGGTCGGGGTGAGACCGGCGCCCTCGTCGCTGACGCTGAGCACCATGCGCCCGTCGCGTGCACGGGCCGCCAAGGTGATCTGCGAGCCGGATTGCGAGTATTTCGCGGCATTGTCGAAGATTTGTACCAGCGCCTGCTGCACCAGCACCGGATCGACATGGATGACCGGCAGATCCACTGGAAGATTGAACGTCAGGCGCCGGCTGACCAGGCGGGTGCGGCAGCGTTCCAGCGCCGAATTGATGATGTCGGCCGGATCGGCCCATTCGAGATGCGGACGGATGCCGTCGCTGCTGATGCGGGTGGCGTCGAGCAGGTTCTGTATGTCGTTGTTGAGGCGCTCTGCCTCGTCGCGCACGTCGTGCACCAGCGCCTGCAGCTTGGCGTGGCCCTGCAGCGCCGGCGCCGCACTCAGCACCGTGGCCGCGCCGAGGATCGAGGCGAGCGGCGTGCGCAATTCGTGGCTGACCGAGCCGATCAGCGCCTCGCGCAATTGATCGGTCTGCGAGCGCATGCGCGCCTCGCCGATGGCATGCGCGACGCCGAGGCGTTCGAGCGTGGCGGTAGCGTCGGCCAGCACGGCATCGACGCGGATGCGCAACTCGTCGAAGCTTTCCTTCGATTCGTGCCCGAGATTGATGGCGATCACGCCGAATTCGCGGTTCTTCTGCGAGACGGCGCGGACGAGCCAGGCGTCGCCGTCGTCGCCGATGGCGATCACGCCACCGGCATTGCTGTCGCCACGGCCGGTGGCGACCTTGCTCACTTCGGCGAGCACCTGCGCGGGAACCGACGTGCCGGTGCGGCGCCCGCCAGCGGCCGCCGGCTCGCGGGTTCCGGCGAACAGCACCACCTTGCGTTGCAAGACAGTGGCGAGGTGGTCCTCGATCGCGGCATGGATGTCCGAGACGTCGAAGGCCATCGCCAGGCGGCGCGAGAAGGCATAGAGGTCGCGCAGGTCGATCTCGCGCTGGCGAGCGGTTTCTAGCTGGCCCTTCAGGCGGGTGGCGAGCTGGCTCACCACGATCGCTACGAAAATGAACAGGATCAGGTTCAAGATCTCGTGCGGATCGGTGATGCGGAAGGTGTAGAGCGGGGGAAAGAAGAAGAAGGCGGAGGCGAGCACCCCGCCGATGGCGGCGACCAGCGCCGCCACGATGCCCCAGCGGGTCGCCGCGATGACGACGGGAATGAGGTAGACCACCGAGCCATGGCCGAGGCCGGTGGTGGCGACCATCATGTAAATGCCGGCGGTCACGACCCCGACCAGCAGCAAAGTCGGCACGATGCCCTGCGCTTCCTTGCGCAGCAGGCCGAAATCGAAGGCCGTTCTGAACGTGGGTTGCGAGGCTTCTGGCATAGCTATCGCGGTTCGGGCCCGGGGACCGACGGGCCACCCACATAATATGCCCTTCGCCCTTGTCTGTCTCGACGCCCTTGGTTACATAGCCGCCGTCCAATGAGGGCTTTTTTAGGTCCTCCTGGGGCGCCGGAGAGGTGGCTGAGCGGTTGAAAGCACCGCACTCGAAATGCGGCATACTCGCAAGGGTATCGGGGGTTCGAATCCCTCCCTCTCCGCCACCGCCTCGAAACGACCCGTAAGATCAGTAACCTGTTGAATCGACAGGGCCTCGCGCACCGCCGCCGGTACACAAAGCCGGTACACACATGGCCTGCGCCTTCGGCACCCCCAAACGCCACCCCGAGAGTGGAATCTACTGGTTCAGAAAGCGCGTTCCCGACCGCCTGAAGGCGATAGTCGGCAAGAGCGAGATCAAGTTCTCGCTGCGCACGCGCGATCCCGATGTCGCGCGGCTGCGCAACCTCGAAGCAATGGTGGAGATCGAGCGGGCCTGGGCGGGCTACGACATCACCGGCGTCGATCTGGTCACGGGCGCCGCCGTGCATATCCAATGCAAGCCCTCGGGGCCGCCGAGGAGCGAGACCCGCGCAAGCGAGCAAGTGCCGCTCGAAGCAGTTGCCGAGGCTGCCCCGGTAACGCTTCGGGCGAGCTTCGAATCGTACGCACAGGAGGCCGAACTCGCCCCCGCCACCGTCAAACGATGGTCGCCGGTGATCGACCGCTTGGTCGAACATCTGGGGCATGACGACGCGCGCCGCATCGCGAGGACGGACATCGCTGCCTGGAAGGACGCGCTTCTCAAGGGAGGCAAAGCGTCGAGGACCATGCGCGACGTCTACCTCGCCTCGGTCAGGGCAACCCTCCAGTACGCCGTCGACCAAGGTCATCTGCCTGAAAACCCGGCCGAACGCGTCAAAGTGCGCGTCAAAAAATCACTGCATGAGCAAGAAAAAGGCTTCGATCATG
>DASXOK010000207.1:0-10167 GCA_036494425.1 Pseudolabrys sp. | reverse complement strand
GCTTACAGCCCTGCGAGCTCGCGCATGATCCTGTAGAGCGCGGCCTGACTTTCGAAGCCGATGCCGGGCCGGTCTGAGAGCGTGATCGCGCCATTCTCGATGCGCGCATCGTCTGCGAAGCCGCCAAAGTCGCCGAACACGCCTGGATAAGACTCCGAGCCGCCGAGCCCAAAACCGGCGGCGATGGCCAGCGACATCTGGTTGCCGCCGTGCGGAAACATGGCGCTGCGCGACCAGCCGTGCCGCGCGAGCATGTCGAGCGTGCGCGCATATTGCACGATGCCATAGGCCTGCGGCGGATCGACCTGGATGATGTCCTGATTGGCGCGCCAGCCGCCGAAGCGCACGAGATTCTCCACGTCCTGAGTCGCGTAGAGGTTCTCGCCGGTGGCGAGCGGCGGCGCATAGGCGCTGGCGACCTCGGCGAACAGCGCGTAGTCGAGCGGGTCGCAGGGCTCCTCGAACCAGCGCAGCTTGAACGGGGCCAACGCCTTTGCGTAGCGCAGCGCCTCGTCGCGCATGAACTTGGCATTGGCATCGACGGCAAGGTGATCGCCGAAGCCGACCACCGCGAGCACGGCTTCGAGCCGTCGCAGGTCCTCGTCGAGCGGCAATCCGCCGACCTTCATCTTGACCATCGTGTAGCCGGCATCCAGATGCCGCCGCATCTCGTCCTGCAAGTCTTTGATGGTTTGGCCGGGCCAGTACCAGCCGCCGCCGACATAGCAGAAGACTTTCTCGGCGACCTTGCCGCCGTTGAACCGCTCGGCGAGCAGCGCATGCAACGGCTTGCCGGCGATCTTGGCGACCGCATCCCAGAGCGCGACCTCGATGGTGCCGATAGCGATGGAACGCTCCGAATGGGCGCCGGCCTTCTCGCGCTTGAGCATCACGGCGAGGATCTTCGGCGGATCGAGATTGGCGCCGGCTTCGTCGAGAATCGCGTCGGGATCGGCGGCGAGAATGCGCGGGATGAACCGCGCGCGCATCTGAGCGCCGCAGGCGTAGCGCCCAGTGGAATTGAAGGCGAAGCCGCAGACTGGCTTGCCGTTACGCACCACGTCGGTGATGACGGCGACGACCGACGTCGTCATCTCGCTGAAGTCGAAGCTCGAGTTGGCGAGCTTGGATTTCAGCGGGATCGCGGTTTCGCGGATATCGACGATGCGCATGGCAGACTATTCACTGGAGGTCGGCGTGCCCCGGACGCTGCGCAGCATGAAGCGATACCGAAATGCTGCGCTGCTGATCCGGGGCCCAGCTTGAGAAACCGGGGTCCCGGGTCTGCGGCGCACCACTTCGTGCTGCGCCGCGCCCGGGACACGAACCACTAATCAATCTGCTTGATCTTCGCGTCCTTGATCACGCGGCCCCACTTCTCGACTTCCTTCTTGATGTAAGCCGAGAAGTGCTCCGGCGTATCGGCGACCGGATCGAAGCCGAGCTGCGCGCACTTATCCTTCACGTCAGGCATCGCCATGATCTTGGCGATCTCCTTGTTCAGGACATCGACGATCTCTTTTGGCGTGCCCGCGGGGGCGAAAACGCCCTGCATGGTTTCGGATTCCTGATCCTGCACGCCCGCTTCCGCCATCGTCGGCACGTCAGGCAGCGCTTCCGAACGCTTGGCCGAGGTCACCGCCAGCCCGCGCAGCGTGCCGGCCTGCACTTGCGGCGAGGTCGGCGGCAGGGCGGTCAAGGCGATCGGCGTGTGGCCGGCGACCGCCGATTGGATCGCGGGGCCGGCGCCGCCGAACGGAACGCTCGTGGCGTCAAGCTTGAGCGTCAGCTTGAACAGTTCCGCGGCGAGCTGCGGCGTGGTGCCGATGCCCGGATTGGCGATCGAGTATTTGCCCGGCTCTTTCTTGAGGATGTCGATCAGCTCCTTCACCGACTTGGCCGGGAAGGAGGCGTTCACCACCAGGATGTTCGGCGAGGCGGCGGCCAGCGTGATCGGCGCGAAGTCCTTGAAAGCGTCGTAGGGATTCTTCGCATAGAGGCTCGGATTGACGACGAAGCTCGAGCTCGCCACCAGCAGCGTGTAGCCGTCCGGCGTCGCGCGCGCGGCCACCGTCATGCCGATATTGCCGCCCGCGCCGGGCCGATTCTCGACATAGAACTGTTGCTTGAGGCTTTCCGACAGCTTCTGCGCGACAAGCCGCGCCATGACGTCGGTCGGACCGCCGGCGGCGAAAGGAACGATCACTCTGACCGGGTGGTCGGGATAGGCGGCATGCGCGGGCGCCAGGCCGACGCCCAAGCCCACGCCAATAAACAGCCCGGCGAGCGCGCCGAGCCTACAAGCAGCTTTGAACATGATCATCCTCCCTTACAAAATTCTGCCGGCTTTGCAGTGCGGCCGGCTTGTATTGTTGTGTCAGCCGCGCAGCCCGAGAATAGCGCGCGCCTCCTTGGCTGTCGCGAGCTCGGCGCCGAGATCGTCGAGAATGCGCACGGCCTTCTCGCACAGTGCCGCATTGCTCGGCGTCAACTTGCCCTTGCTGATGTAGACATTGTCTTCCATGCCGACGCGCACATGCCCGCCGAGGAACCAGGCCTGCGTCAGCATCGGGAATTCCCAGCGGCCGATGGCGAAGGCCGCCCACATCGCGTCTTTCGGCAGCAGCGAATGCGCGTACATCAGCGTCTGCGGCGTCGAGATGAAGCCGTAGCGCACGCCCATCACGATCTGGAACAGCGGCGGCCGTTGCAGCACGCCCTGATCGAGCAGCGCATGCGCGAGCTGGATGTCGCCGGAATCGAACACTTCCAGCTCCGGCTTCGATCCCGCTTTCTGAATCTCGCTCGCCATGATCGTCACGTTTTCGGGGGGATTGATCACGGCGGCGGAGCCCGACCACATCGTATTGAGATCGAGCGTGGCGATATCGGGCTTCAATTCGACGATATGCTCGACGCGCTTGAGCGGGTGCATCGCCGAGGTGCCGGGGCCGGCGATCTTCGGATCGTCCTTGCTCGGCACGAAGCGGCCGCCGGGCCCGGTCGTGAGATTGATGATCAGCTCCGAGTTCTTGTCGCGGATGCGTTCCACGACCTCGCGATAGTGCGCGAGCTCCGTGCTCGGCCGTCCATCCGGATAGCGGACGTGAATGTGCGCGACCGCCGCGCCGGCTTTCGCGGATTCAAGGCACGCATTGGCGATCTGCTCGGGCGTGCAGGGCAGGCCCGGGTGCTGCTGGATCGTCGTGAGATTGCCGGTGACCGCGACCGTGAGGATCGTCTTGCTGCTCTTGCTCGCCATTGCCTTCACTCCCCAGGCGGTTCGATCACGCGTCGATTGACAATAAACAAACGACTGTTTACATGGCGCGTTGTGTCAAATCGCCCTCGGTGAGTCAAGCGTGCGCAAAGTGTCCGCCGCCAAGACGTCAGCGCTGAAAATCCCAGCCGCCAAGCGTGCATTGCGTGGTGTGAAGAGCGCCAAGCGCGACGCGGCGGCGCGCCGCGGACGCAAGCCGAATGCCACGGTGGCGGCGCCGACGGTGCGCGAACGCATTCTCGAAGTGGCGGAACGGCTTTTCGCCGAACACGGCATGTCCGGCGTCGGTTTGCGTGCGATCTGTGCCGAGGCCAATGTTAATCTCGCCTCCATCGCCTATTACTTTGGCTCTAAGGAAGGTCTCCTGGAAGCGCTGTTCGCGCAGCGCGCGCAGCCGATCGCGCAGGAGCGGTTGCGCCTGCTCGCGCGCTGCGTCGAGAACGGCAAGCAGCCGACGCTCGAAGATATCCTCGACGCTTTCCTGCGTCCGGCGCTGGTGCTCGGCGTGCAGCCGCAGTTCGGCGGGCCTGCCTTCGTTAAATTGCGCGCGCGCCTCGGCACCGAGCCGGAAGCACTGTCGCGCAAGATCCTGTCGAAAGCCTTCGATCTGTCGAGCAAGAAATTCATCGATGCCATCGCGCAGGCGGTCGCCGATGTGCCGCGCGCCGAGATCGAATGGCGCTTCCACTTCATGCTCGGCGCCATGTTCTACACCATGGCGAATTCGGGGCGCATCCAGGCGCTGACCAGCGGGCGCATCGACCCCGGCAACGTCAAGCGCGCGCTGCATCACATGATCCCGTTTCTCGCCGCCGGCTTCCGCTCCGCGGCGGTTGCACCAGAATGACAATAAAGGAAGGAAAGGCCCAATGAGTCGCAAGATCACGCGCCAGGACATGCGCGATGCTGCCGAGAAGTACAAGAACTGGGGCAAATGGGGCCCGAACGACGAGATCGGAACGCTCAATTATACGAGCGCGGACGACATCGTCGCCGCCACGCGTCTTGTCAAAAAAGGCAAAGTGATCTCGCTCGCGCTGAACTTCGATCACCTGGGGCCTCAGGGCGCCAAGAGCAAGTACCCGACGATGGGCCGCACCAATCCCATCCACACCATGCTGCGCACGGGCACCGACGCCTATTCCGGCGTGCTCGACAAGCGCGGCATCCGCGCCGCCGACGACATGGTGGTGATGCCGTTGCAATGCGGCACACAATGGGACGGTCTCGGCCACGTGTTCTATGAGAACTCCATGTGGAACGGCTACGACTGCCGCGAGGTGACCTCCGCCGGTGCGCAGAAGTGCGGCATCGAGAAGACCAAGAGCAAGATGGTTGGCCGCGGCGTGCTGCTCGATGTCGCGCGCTACAAGGGTGTCGAGTCCCTCGATGACGGCTACGGCATCACCAACGAAGACCTCTACAACACCGCGAAGAAGCAGAAGCTCGAGCTCAAGCGCGGCGACTACGTCATCGTGCGCACCGGCATGATGGAGCGTTGCCAGAAGGCGGGAAGCTGGGACGGCTATCCGGGTGGCGATGCGCCGGGCTTCTCATTCGAAACGCTCGACTTCGTCAAGCAGACCGAACTCGCCGCGCTCGCCAGCGACACCTGGGGCTGCGAAGTACGGCCGAACGAGAGCGAAGAGGGCATCAACCAGCCCTGGCACTGGATCACCATCCCGATCATGGGCATGACCATGGGCGAGATCTTTGAGCTCAAGGAACTCGCCGACGATTGCGAGCAGGACAAGACCTACGAATTCCTGTTCGTCGCGCCCGCCATCCCGATCACCGGCGCCGTCGGCTCGCCGGTCAATCCGCTGGCGATTAAGTAGCCTTTTCGACCCTCATGGTGAGGAGCGCCGCGCAGCGGCGCGTCTCGAACCATGAGGGGCGCCTCATCCTTCGAGACGGCCGCTTCGCGGCCTCCTCAGGATGAGGCGAACCGTGCGCGCCCCACTTATAGAAAACTCCCAAGGAAATTGACCAATGCTCGGCCACAACACCAAACGCATCGGCGCCGAAGTCATCGCCGACATGCTCAAGGGCTACGGCGTCACGCATGTGTTCATGGTGCCGGCGGTTCTGCGGCGAACCTTCGCCGAGATGGAGCGGCGGACGAACATCGCGCGCATCCATTGTCACGGCGAGAAATCGGCCGCCTACATGGCCGACGGTTATGCGCGCGCCTCGGGCAAGCCGGGCATCTGCATGGCGCAGGTGATCGGCGCGCTCAATCTCGCCGCCGGCCTGCGTGACGCCTATCTCGCGCATTCGCCCGTCATCGCCATCACCGGCGGCCGCGATCCCAAGACCAAGTTCCGCAAGGTCTATCAGGAGATCGACGATGTGCCGGCTTTCGAGCCGGTGACCAAGCTCAACGCCACTATCGATGACGTTTCGCGCGTGCCCGACATGCTGCGCCAGGCGTTCCGTGTGGCGACCTCCGGCGCGCCGGGCCCGGTGCATCTGCAATTCCGCGGCAACGAAGGCCAGGTCGATCTCGAGGAAGCCGAGATGGAGCCGCTCGTCGAGACGCAATTCGCGCAAGTGCCGCCGTTCCGTCCCGAGTCGCAGCCGGAGCATGTCGCCGCCGCGGTCGCTCTGTTGCAGAAGGCGGAGCGGCCGATCTTCGTGGTCGGCGGCGGCCTGCGTGCCTCCGGCGCGGCCCGCGAATTGATTGCGCTGGCCGAGGCCTTGCAGATTCCTGTCGCCACCTCGCTCAACGCCAAGGACGCGATCCCCGGCACGCATCCGCTATCGGTCGGCGTCGTCGGCAGCTATTCGCGCGAGAGCGCAAACCGCGCGGTGAACCGCGCCGATCTCGTCTGCTTCATCGGCACCGAGACGGGGGGCATGACCACGCATTTCTGGGCGGTGCCTAAAATCGGAACGCCGGCGATCCAGATCGATATCGAGCCCGAGTCGATCGGCCGCAACTATCCGCTGCAGGCGAGCGTGCTCGGCGATGCCAAAGCCGCGCTCACCAAGATGCTTGCGCAAGCGGACAAGACGAGCGCGGGGAAGCGCGCGCCCTGGATCAAGGAAATCGGGACGCTGCGCAACGAGTGGGCGGCGAATTACAAGGCGATGCTCGAATCCGATGCGGTCCCGATTCATCCGGGACGCATTTGCGGCGAACTCACCAAGCACGTGCCTGACGACGCCATCGTTGTCGTCGATACTGGCCACGCCGGCATGTGGATGGGCGGCCTCTATGATCTGCGCACGCCGACGCAGAGCTATATCCGCAGCGCCGGCCATCTCGGCTGGGCCTTCCCGGCCGGCATGGGCGCCAAGGCCGCCTGTCCCGGCCGGCCGGTGGTTGTTTTCACTGGCGATGCCGGCTTCTGGTACCACATCGGCGAAATCGAAACGGCGGTGCGCTGGAACCTCGCGTCGGTGACGGTCGTCAACAACAACGGCGGAGGCAATCAGTCGAAGCGCGGTTTCGATCGCGTGTACGGTGGCGAACAGAACAACCGCTCGCGTGAATTGTGGACCTACAAGCCGATGAACTTCGCAAAGCTCGCTGAGGACATTGGCGCCCTGGGGATACGTGTGGATAAGCCCAGCGATTTTGCACCGGCTCTCGCGCGCGCCATCGCGTCGAATCGTCCCGCCGTGATCGATGTCGCGACCGATATCGAGGCGCTTGCGCCTACGGCCGTAACGTGATCGGCACAGCCGTCATCAAAGTTACATAGTCGCCGATTGTCGCATTGAGTTCCGCTGCCCGCAAGGGGCGCATTTAGCGCCCCGGGTTTGCTCGATTTTTGTCTCAATTCAGCCCCACCCCCTGCGGCAAAAATTCGCGCGGGGTCGGTGATTTGTGGAACCATGCCGGCTCCGCAATTCGGGGGTAATGCCAGCCTAATGTTGACGGCGCGCCACGCGGCCATCCGGCTGCTGAAGCTGACCATGGTTGCATCGCTGGTATTTCCGGCGGTGCTGTTTGCGTTTGCGGGCTGGGTCAGCTATCGCAATTTCGAGCGCGTCACCGACGAACGCATCTATCGCTCGCTCGACATCCTGCACGAACACGCGCTCAAGGTTCTGCAGACGCTCGACCGCACCTTCGCCGAGGTCGACGAAATCCTGCGCGGCATGTCGGATGACGACATCCGCCTGAACGAGGGGCCGCTGCATCAGCGGCTCGATCAGATCGTGCAGGCGCTGCCGCAATTGCAGGGCATGGCGATCATCGATCGCAACGGCCACCCGCTGGTCTCGTCCAACGTCGCGCCGGTGCAGAAGGATCTCGACTTCACCGACCGCGACTATTTCAAAGCCCAGAAGGACGGCTATCCCGGCGTTTACGTCAGTACCATCCACCGGCCGCGCATGGGCGGGGTCGGCAGCTATTTCTTCGCGCTGTCGAAGCGGCGTCCGTCGGATGACGGCCAGTTCAACGGCATCATCTCGATCGCCGTGCTGCCCGAGTATTTCGAGGAGTTCTACGCGCGCATGAGCAGCAACGAAGGCAGCTACTTCGGGCTGGCGCGCGAGGACGGCACTTTCCTGGCGCGCCATCCGGCGCTGGAGGATCGTCAGCTCAAGCTCGACGACCGCAGTCAATTTCGGCAGGGCATCCTCGCCGGCGTCGATCGCACCATTTATTCGGTCGATTCGCAGCTCGACAAGGTCGACCGGCGCATCGGTTACCGCAAGCTCATGGGCTTCCCGCTTTACGTTCTCGCCGGCGTGGAGAAGTCGGCGATGATCGGCGACTGGTTCGGCGACATCAGCAGTCACCTGATCTTCGGCGTGCCGCTGACTGCGTTCCTCTACGCCGGGCTGGCGCTGGCGTTGCGCCGCACGCGGCGGCTCTATGACGAGGCGGACCGGCGCGAGATGGCCGAGGGCGCGCTGCGCCAGGCGCAGCGGCTGGAGGCGATCGGGCAATTGACGGGCGGCGTCGCCCACGACTTCAACAATCTGCTGATGATCATCAGCGGCAGCGCCCAAAGGCTGCGGCGCGAGCTGACAGATGAGAAGTATACCCGGTTCCTGGACATGATCGGCACCGCGACGCAGCGCGGCGAGACCCTCACACGGCAGTTGCTCACCTATTCGCGCCAGCAGACGCTGTCGCCGCAGGTGGTGGACCTATCGCAGCGGCTGCCGTTGATCCGCGACCTGCTCACGCGCTCGCTGCGCTCCGACATCGAGATCAAGGTCGATGTGCCGGACACCGTCTGCGCCGTGCGCATCGATCCCGGCGAGTTCGAGCTCGCGATCCTCAACCTGGCTGTCAATGCCAAGGATGCCATGCCGGGCGGCGGCACGCTGACGCTGCGTGCGAAGCCGGTGACGCTGAAAGGCGAGGCGACCGAAGAGGGGCTTTCCGGCGAGTTCGTCGCCGTGCGTATCGCCGATACCGGGCACGGCATCCCCGCCGACATTCTCACGCGCGTGTTCGAGCCGTTCTTCACCACCAAGGAAGTCGGCAAGGGCACGGGGCTTGGCTTGAGCCAGGTCTACGGCTTCGCCAAGCAGTCGGGCGGCACGGCAACGGTGTCGAGCACCGAGGGGCGCGGCACCGCGATCACGCTGTATCTGCCGCGCACCCACGAGGCGCCGCCGGTGGAAGCGCCGCTGGCTGTGGTCGAGGCGCCGTCCGAGGCGGCGGGCACCGTGCTGCTCGTCGAGGACAATGCCGACGTCGCCGAAGTCGGCGCCGGCTATCTGCGTCAGCTCGGTTACCGGGTGCGCAGCGTCGCCAATGCGCAGGCGGCGATCGCCGCGCTGCGGCTCGATTCCGATGTCGATCTCGTGTTCTCGGATATCCTGATGCCGGGGGGCATGAATGGCCTTGAGCTTGCGAGCGAGATCGCCGAACGCTTCCCCAGCATTCCAGTGCTCCTGACCACCGGCTACAGCGCCAGCGCCCAGGACGCCGTGCGCCAGGGCGTGATCGTGCTGCAAAAACCGTATGATATCGAAGGCCTGCGGCGTAACATCCGCGAGGCGATCGACGGCGTCAAAAGCCGCGGCCTGAAACAGACGGCGTAGACGTTTCGCTAGGGCCCGACCGGCGTGAACTTCTGCGCGCGCTTACCCGTGTCGACCTCCGTCGTATAGATGTTGCCTTTGCTGTCGACGGCGATGTTGTGCACCCAGTGGAATTCGCCGGCGTTGCGGCCATTGCGGCCGAAACGGCCGACCACCTCGCCGGTCTCGCGCACCAGCGTGCGCACTTCGTTGTTGGCGCCGTCGGCATTCATCAGGAACGCCTGCTGCGCGCCCCAGAAGTCGATGTCCCACAGCGAGCCCTGCTGCAACGTCTCCTTGGCGATGAAGAATTCCTTCACGAAGGTGCCGTCCTTACGGAACACCTGGATGCGGTCGTTCTGCCGGTCGCAGACATAGACGAGGCCGTCCTTCGCAATACGCACGCAATGCACCGGATTGCCGAACTGCTGCGGCGGCGGGCCCGATGGATTGTAGGTGATCTTCTCGTCGGTCGCCGGCTTGCCGTAGGCGCCCCACTGCCGCTTGAAGGCGCCGGTGTCGGCATCGAAGACGATGACGCGGTGATTGTAATAGCCGTCGGCGACGTAGAGCTCGTTGGTCTCCGGATCGACGGCCGTGTTCGCCGGTCGCCCGAGCCGCGTGTGGTCGCTGCTGTTGGTCTGCGGTCCGGACTTGCCGATCTGCAGGACGAACTTGCCGTCCTTGGTGAACTTCAGAAGCTGGCCGTCATTGGTGCCGTTGCCGCCGATCCAGACGAAGCCTTTGTAGTCGATCTGGATGCCATGCTCGTTCTCCGGCCAGTCATAACCTTGGCCCGGTCCCCCCCAGGCGCGCAGCAGCTTGCCGTTGGTGTCGAATTCCATCACCGGCGGCGCCGGCACGCAGCATTTGGTGCGCGGCGGGTTGAA
>DASXOK010000206.1:0-11946 GCA_036494425.1 Pseudolabrys sp. | reverse complement strand
GCAACCGGCGAGCAGACATGCGATGAGGACGCCCCCTGCGACCTTCGCTGCGGTCATTCGCTGTGACGCCTCACTTCATGGTCGGGATCACGAACTCGGCGCCTTCCTTGGTGCCGGTCGGCCAGCGCGAGGTGATGGTCTTGGTCTTGGTGTAGAAGCGGATAGAGTCCGGTCCGTGCTGGTTGAGATCGCCAAAGCCCGAACGCTTCCAGCCGCCGAACGTGTAGTAGGAGAGCGGCACCGGAATGGCGAAGTTCACGCCGACCATGCCGACCTGCACGCGATCGACGAAGTTGCGCGCGGTGTCGCCGTCGCGCGTGAAGATGGCGACACCGTTGCCGTACTCGTGCTCGGACGGCAGCCGTACCGCCTCTTCGTAGTCCTTGGCGCGGACCACCGAGAGCACCGGCCCGAAGATCTCTTCCTTGTAGATCTTCATCTCCGGCTTCACGTCGTCAAACAGGCAGCCGCCCATGAAGTAGCCGTTCTCATAGCCCTGCATCTTGAAGCCGCGGCCATCGACCACGAGCTTGGCGCCTTCCTTGACGCCGACATCGACGTATTCCTTCACGCGGTTGAGCGCGGCCTTGGTCACCAGCGGGCCATAGTCGGCCTGCGCATCGGTGGACGGACCGATTTTCAAATTCTCGACGCGCGGGATCAGCTTCTTCAACAGCGCGTCGGCGGTCTTCTGACCGACCGGCACCGCGACCGATACGGCCATGCAGCGCTCGCCGGCCGAGCCGTAGCTGGCGCCGATCAGCGCATCGACCGCCTGATCCATATCGGCGTCAGGCATGACGATCATGTGGTTCTTGGCGCCGCCGAAGCACTGCACGCGCTTCCCGTTGGCGCAGCCCGTCGAATAGATGTATTCGGCGATCGCGGAAGAGCCGACGAAGCCGATCGCCATGATGCGCGGATCGGTGAGCAGGGTGTCGACGGCTTCCTTGTCGCCGTTGACGACGTTGAAGATGCCGGCGGGCAGCCCGGCTTCGAGGAACAGCTCGGCGATGCGCATCGGCACGGACGGGTCGCGCTCGGACGGCTTGAGGATGAACGCATTGCCGCAGGCGATCGCCGGCGCGGCCTTCCACAGCGGGATCATGGCCGGGAAGTTGAACGGCGTGATGCCGGCGACGACGCCAAGCGGCTGGCGCACGGAATAGAGGTCGATGCCGGGGCCGGCGTTGCCGCTATACTCGCCCTTGAGCAGATTCGGGATGCCGCAGGCGAACTCCACGACCTCGAGGCCGCGCTGGATGTCGCCGCGCGCGTCGGGGACGGTCTTGCCGTGCTCGGAGGACAGGAGCTTGGCGAGGCCGTCATATTCCTTCTGCACGAGCTCGAGGAACTTGAACATCACGCGGGCGCGGCGCTGTGGATTGGTGGCGGCCCACTCGGGCTGCGCGGCCTGCGCGTTGGCGATGGCGTGCTCGACCTCGGAATGCTTGGCCAGCGCGACCTTCGCCTGCACCTCGCCGGTGTTGGGATCGAACACGTCGCCAAAGCGGCCGGACGTCCCGGGGACGGTCTTGCCGCCGATAAAATGGCCGATCTCACGCATGGGTCGCACTCCTTCCGAGTAGAATGGGCTTTGTTTCGTGCATCTTCTTGGCCGGCGCCCTAGCGAGCGCCGGTGTCGGCGATGTTTTACCGCATTTTCCTGGCGGATCACCCGTGGGGGGGCGCTCGCCGAGGTTTTTCTTTCACGATCGGTTAGCCTTTACCGCCCCTTAACAGCCGCAGTCTAGGGTCGGACCGTCACGTGCAGTCGATGTTGCGCACGTCGTTGCGTTCGGGTGGGGTCAAGTCCATGGATATTGCGACCAGTCTGGGCCTGTTGTCGGGCGTTGGCGTCACGACACTGGTCATCCTGATGGGCGGCGACCTGCACATGTTCGTCAGCGAACATGCCGCCATCGTCATCTTCGGCGGATCCTTCGCCGCCACGCTCATCCGCTTCCCGCTTTCGGCGATCATGCACGGCCTGCCGCTCGGCGCTCGCTTCGCATTCACGATGCGGCGCATGAGCCAGCGCGAGCTCGTAGACGAACTCGCCGGTCTCGCCGAGGTCGCGCGCAAGCAGGGCCCGATGGGTCTGGAAAAGGTCGAGATCGACGATCCGTTCCTGGCCAAGGGCGTTCGCTACGTCGCCGACGGCTATGACGCCAGCTTCATCCGCGACAATCTGGAACGCGACCGCGACAACTTCCTCACGCATCTCGACGAAGGCCAGAAGATCTACCGCGCGGTCGGTGACTGCGCGCCGGCCTTCGGCATGATCGGCACGCTGATCGGCATGGTGCAGATGTTTGCCAACATGACCGATCCGTCCAAGCTCGGTCCCTTCATGGCCGGCGCGCTGCTCGCCACATTCTACGGCGCGGCGTTGGCGAACCTGTTCTGCCTGCCGCTCGCCGACAAGCTGCACCTGAAGCTGGTGGACGAGGAGATCAACCGTACTTTGATCATCGACGGCATTCTGATGATCCGTGACGCCAAGAGTCCCACTTTGGTGCGCGAGATGCTCCTCGCCTATCTGCCGGAAAAGCACCGCCACAGCGAGGGCGATGACGCCGCGGACGCAGAGGCGGTGGCCGCCTGACGCGGCTGATCGGGAACGGCCAGGATGGCGAGACGCAAGGAAGCGCATGGCGGCGGTCACGGCTGGTTCGTGACCTTCGCCGATCTGATGGGGCTGCTGGTCAGCTTCTTCGTGATGCTCGTCGCCTTCTCGACCCAGGACCAGGCCAAGCTACAAGTGGTCGCCGGCTCCATGCGCGACGCCTTCGGCGTGCAGGATCGCGTGCGCTATTCCGGCATCATCGAGGTACTCGGGCTGCCGACGCGGCCGAAGCTCAAGAACGCGGCGAACATCGATCCGTCGGAAGCCTCGGCAACGCCGTCGCCGAACGAACATGACCATCAGCGCACTTACGGCGCACGCTTCAAGGAAGACCGCAAGTTCGCGCTCGCCTCCGCGTCGTTGCGTCAGGCGTTGCAGGACATGCCGGAGATCAGCGAGGTCTCCAAACACGTCATGATGGAAGAGACCAAAGACGGCCTCAACATCGAGATTGTCGACCAGGACGGCCGCTCGATGTTTCCCGACGGGGAGAAGGAGCCATATGAGCGCACGCGCACGCTGATCCGCAAGCTCGCGCCCTCGCTCAAGGCGATGCCGTACCGTATCTCGATCATCGGCCACACGGCGACGTCCGATGTCGCCTCGCATCCGGGCTACGGTCCGTGGGAGCTCTCCGCCGACCGCGCCAACGCGGTCCGCCAAATCCTCGCCGACGAGGGCGTGCCCGCCGGCCACATCTACATGGTGGCGGGCAAGGCCGACACCGAGCCGCTGTTCCCCGACAACCCATCCATGGCGCCCAACCGCCGGGTGACCGTCACCCTGATGCGGGAAGACCCGCCGATCCCGCCCGACCTGACCCCCTAGCCGGCGATTCGCGGCTCCGCGCGATTACGATCGCAACATTTCGTCTGGCTATGGGACGAATGGATCGAATGCTCATCTTGCGTCTTGAAGGGATGAGGACCACTGTCGAGGGAGCGGGAAGGGAGTGCCGATTGTCTTGGGCGCGTTGACCCAGGTCAAAGGGTCGCGGGCGAAGGCACGGTATTCCCTCGCGAAAGGCGGTGATATAAGGCCGTGCTTCGCTCCTGGGCGGGAAAAAAGCATTGCAATGAGTGACCGTGCGCACGAGACGGTTGCCGCGCCGGAAGCCACCGCGGCTGTTGCGCGGGACATGCCGCCAAGCCTTGTCGCTTTGGCCCTCGCCAGCGTTGGCGTTGTCTACGGCGATATCGGCACCAGTCCGCTTTACGCCTTCCGCGAAGCGGCAATGGCCGCCAGCAGCAATCATCCGGTGACCCGTGAGATCGTGCTCGGCGTGCTCTCGCTCATTTTGTGGGCGCTGATCATCACCGTCACGCTAAAGTACGTCTTGATCCTGCTGCGCGCGGACAACAATGGCGAGGGCGGGACGCTCTCGCTCACGGCGCTGGCGACGCGCGCGCTCGGGCGGCGTACGGCCTTTGTCTTCATTGTCGGCGTCATCGGCGCCTCGATGTTTCTCGGCGACTCGGTGATCACGCCGGCGATATCGGTGCTGTCGGCGGTGGAGGGGTTGAAGCTCGCCAGCCCCGCCTTCAGCGACTACGTGGCGCCGCTCACGGTCATCATCCTGGTCGCGCTGTTTGCCGCGCAGAGTCACGGCACCGCAAAAGTCGCCGCCTTGTTCGGGCCGATTATGGTGGTCTGGTTTTCCGCGATCGCCATTGCCGGCGCGCTGCACATCCATGACGATCCGCATGTGCTGGAGGCGATCAATCCGTATTACGGCATCAAATTCCTGGTCGATCACGGGACTATCGGGCTGGTCACGCTCGGCGCCGTCTTCCTTGTGGTCACTGGAGGCGAGGCGCTCTATGCCGACCTCGGCCATTTCGGTCGCAAACCGATCCAGACCGCATGGCTCTGTCTCGTGCTGCCGTCGCTGGTGATCAATTATTTCGGCCAGGGCGCCAAGGTGCTCGCCGATCCGGCGGCGATCGAGAATCCGTTCTATCGCCTGGTGCCGGAGACGTTCCTGTTGCCGATGGTCGTGCTGGCGACGGCGGCGACCGTGATCGCCAGTCAGGCGGTGATCACCGGCGCCTATTCGCTGGTCCATCAGGCGATTCAGCTCGGCCTGTTGCCGCGCTTGACGATCCTGCACACGTCCGCCTCGCATGCCGGCCAGATTTACATTCCGCGCGTGACCATCTCGCTTCTGATTGGCGTGCTGCTGCTGGTCGGCCTGTTCCGCACCTCGAGCGCGCTGGCTTCCGCTTATGGCATCGCGGTCGCGACGACGATGGTCGTGGACGGCATTCTTGCCTTCATCGTGATATGGAAGCTGTGGCAATGGCCCTTGTGGCAGGCGCTGCTTCTCCTAACGCCGCTTTTCGTCGTCGACGTGACGTTCTTCTCGGCCAACTTCCTCAAGCTGTTCGAAGGCGCCTGGGCGCCGCTCCTGTTCGGCGCCGGCATGGTGCTGCTCATTCTCACGTGGCGGCGCGGCAGCGGCATCCTGGTGAACAAGACGCGACGCACCGAAGTTCCGCTCGATACGCTGTTCCGCAGTCTCGAGAAGAAGCCGCCGCACATTGTTCCCGGAACCGCGGTTTTCCTCACCAGCGATCCCCAATTCGCGCCGACGGCGCTGTTGCACAATCTCAAGCACAACAAGGTTCTGCACGAGCACAACGTCATTCTCACCATCATCACCGCCGACACGCCGCGCGTGGGTGAGGAGGACCGCGTACGCATCACGCCGTTGTCGAAGCATTTCTCCCGCGTCTCGCTGAAGTTCGGCTACATGGAACAGCCCAACGTGCCGAAGGCGCTGGTGATCGCGCGCAAGCACGGCTGGCAGTTCGACATCATGTCGACGTCGTTCTTCCTGTCGCGGCGCGCGCTCAAGCCATCGCCGCAGTCGGGCATGCCGGGGTGGCAGGATCAACTGTTCATCTGGTTGGCGCGCTCGGCGAGCGATGCGACCGACTTCTTTCAGATTCCCACCGGCCGTGTGGTCGAAGTCGGAACACAGGTGACCGTGTAGGCGTTCGCCGGTGAGGGTTGAAGCAGGCGAAGCGTAGCCTTAACCCTTTGAAAACTACGGGAAAGGGCTTTCGCCGGTCTGCGCTTTCGGCATGGCTCGCCGCCACGGCCTGCGGAAAAGAACGTGCGGGAGGGCTATTCTGGGTCTATAAGCCCGGCCTTCCCCAACCAAATTTGCGATGCAGCGGTCAGGCTCAGGTTTATGTCTCATAGCATGACGGCCGGAAACGGCGGTTCGGTCGCGGTCTCTGAGGGCGGCGAAGCGACGGCGAAGACGGGCTTCTGGCCGCTGACGCTTGGCAGCATCGGCGTTGTCTACGGCGATATCGGCACCAGCCCGCTGTACGCCATGCGTGAGTCCGTTCTGGCCGCCGCGGGCCCGGGGAATCAGCCGAGCCAGGCGATAGTGCTTGGCATCCTGTCGCTGATCATCTGGGCCTTGCTCTTCATCGTCACCGCCAAGTACGTGGTGATCCTCCTGCGCGCCGACAACAACGGCGAGGGCGGCACCCTGGCGCTGATGGCGCTTGCTTCGCGCGCGCTCGGCGGCGCCAGTGGCATCGTGATTTTTCTCGGGATCATCAGCGGCGCGTTGTTCTACGGCGACGCAATCATCACGCCGGCATTGTCGGTGCTGTCCGCGGTCGAAGGCTTGAAGGTCGCGACACCGGCGCTTGATGCCTACGTGGTGCCCATTACGGTCGTGGTTCTCCTTGCACTGTTTTGGGTTCAGTCGCGCGGCACCGCCAAGGTCGCCGCGTTCTTCGGGCCGATCATGCTGGTCTGGTTCGCCGCCATTGCCGCCGCCGGTCTCTGGCACATCGCCGAGAATCTGGCCGTGCTCCGCGCCTTCAATCCCTGGTATGGCGTGAGCTTCCTCCTCCATCATGGCATCGTCGGCTTCTTCACGCTTGGCGCGGTGTTCCTGGTGGTGACAGGTTGCGAGGCGCTCTACGCGGACCTCGGACATTTCGGACGCGGCCCGATCCGCTTCGCGTGGCTGACGGTGGTGCTCCCGGCGCTGACGATCAACTATCTGGGGCAGGGCGCGCTGGTGCTCTCGCATCCCGGCGCCGTCGAGAACCCGTTCTTCCTGCTGTTTCCGGACTGGGCACTGCTGCCGATGGTGCTGCTTGCCACCGTCGCGACCGTGATCGCCAGCCAAGCGGTGATCTCCGGCGCCTATTCGCTGACGCGGCAGGCGATCCAACTCGGCCTGTTGCCGCGCTTTGAAATCCGCCATACCTCGGAGTCGCTGGTCGGGCAGATCTACATGCCGCGCGTCAACAGCCTGCTGCTGATCGGCGTGCTGATGCTGGTGGCGCTGTTCCGCTCGTCCACAGCGCTGGCCTCCGCCTACGGCATCGCCGTCACGGGTACGATGGTCGTCACAGCTATGATGGCCTTCATTGTCATCTGGCGTGTCTGGCGCTGGCCTGTGTTCGGGGCGGCGGCTTTGATGGCGCCGTTCCTGTTCGTCGATCTCACTTTCCTGTCGGCGAACATGCTCAAGATCGTCGAAGGCGGCTGGGTGCCGCTCGCGCTCGGCATCCTCGTCATCGTGGTAATGTATACATGGCGGCGCGGCAGCCGCATGCTGTTCGAGAAGACACGGCATCAGGAAATGCCGCTTGAATCCCTGGTCGCCAATCTCGAGAAGAAGCCGCCGGTCCGCGTGCCGGGCACCGCCGTGTTCCTCACCAGCGATCCGGCCAGCGCGCCGACGGCGCTCTTGCATAGCCTCAAGCACTACAAGGTGCTGCACGAGAAGAACGTCATCCTCACGATCGAGACGGCCGACACGCCGCGCGTCGATCCGGCCGAACGCGTCCGCATCGAGCCGGTCGGCAAGACCTTCTCGCGCGTGGTGCTGCGCTTCGGCTTTATGGAGACGCCGAACGTGCCCAAGGCGTTGGCCATCGCGCGCAAGCACGGCTGGCAGTTCGATATCATGGCGACGTCGTTCTTCCTGTCGCGGCGGCTGCTCAAGCCGGCGGCCAAGTCCGGCATGCCGCGCTGGCAGGACCGGCTGTTCATCGGCCTGACCCGGGCCGCCAACGACGCGACGGACTACTTCCAAATCCCTACCGGGCGGGTGGTGGAGGTCGGCACGCAGGTCACCATTTAGGGCGGGGCAAAAGACTGGTGCGGGGCGGCTGGATTCCGGCTAAAACCGCCGCCAAAGACTTACGGAGTTTGCGTCCATGGCTGACGAAATCCCGCGCGCCGATGAAGTCACCAACCTCACGCCGGAAGAGGTGGCGGCGGGCGTCCGCGCAGGCACGATCCTGCTGGTCGACGTGCGCGAGCCCAACGAAACCGCGGTGGAGGCATATCCCGACGCGGTGATCGTGCCGTTGTCGGCGTTTGATCCGGCCGCCATTCCCGATCCGCAGGGCAAGCAGGTCGTTTTCGCCTGCCGTTCGGGCCGCCGCTCGGTGACCGCGTCGCTCGCCGCGCAGGACCAGGGCTATCCTTACGCCGCGCACCTTGCCGGCGGGATGATCGCCTGGAAACAGGCCGGGCTTCCGACCAAGACCTGATCTGCATCGAACCGGGGGCTCCATGCGCCGCGCCTTCGCGATCACCGCTTTCATTGTGGCCTTCAGCGCCATTGTTGGCGCCGCGCCAGCGCAGAACGCGCGCGTTGTGAACGTCTACAATTGGTCGGACTATATCGATCCGACCGTGCTCGAAGACTTCACCAGGGAGACCGGCATCAAGGTGCTATACGACACCTTCGACGCCAACGAGACGCTGGAGACCAAGCTGCTCGCCGGCAAGTCCGGCTACGACGTGGTGGTGCCGACCGGCTATTTCCTGCAGCGCCAGATCAATGCCGGCGTGTTCCAGAAGCTTGAGAAGAGCAAGCTGCCGAACCTTTCCAATGTCTGGCCGGAGATCGCCAAGCGCCTCGCGTCGTATGATCCCGGCAATCAGTACGCCGTCAATTACATGTGGGGCACCACCGGCATCGGCTACAACGTCAAGGCGATGCACGAGCGGCTCGGCGCCGACGCGACGATCGACAGCTGGGACGTCGTGTTCAAACCAGAGATGCTGGCGAAGTTCAAGGATTGCGGCATCCACATGCTCGACTCCGCCGACGACATCATGCCGGCGGCGCTGCATTATCTCGGTCTTGATCCGAACTCGACCGATCCGAAGGACCTTGAGAGGGCCACCGATCTCCTGATGAAGATCAGGCCCCTGGTGCGCAAATTCCATTCGTCCGAATATCTCAATGCGCTGGCGAGCGGGGAAATCTGCCTCATCGTCGGCTGGTCGGGCGACATCAAGCAGTCGCAGAAGCGCGCGGTGGAAGCCAAGAACGGCGTCGAGATCGCCTATGCGATCCCGAAAGAGGGCGCGCAAATGTGGTTCGACAACATCGCCATCCCGAAGGATGCCGCTCATGTCGACGAGGCCTATACCTTCATTAATTATCTCTTGAAGCCCGAGGTGGCGGCAAAGAACAGCAATCTCGTCTCCTACGCCAACGGCAATCTCGCCAGTCGGAAATTCATCGATAAAGCGGTGCTCGACGACAGAAGCGTCTATCCGGACGCAGCGACCATGGCCAAGCTCTACACCGTAAGCGCGCGCGACCACAAGGCGCAGCGCGTCATCAACCGGCTGTGGACGAAGGTGAAGACGGGGAAGTAGGGGTACGCCTACGCGTGCGACGGGGTCTCGCCGGCTGCGAGGTTCGCGTTGTAGTAACGCTTGTCGCCGGTGATCTCGCGGCCAAGCCAGGATGGGCGTTCGAACTCGGTCTCTGAATTCGGCAGTTCAATCTCGGCGATGACGAGACCTTTGAGATCGCTACCGAACACGTCGATCTCCCATTTCAGCTTGCCGGCCCCCACGATGTGACGGCGCTTCTCGAGCAGACGCCCCTCGCGCAGCTTGATCAATTCGCGCGCATCGTCGAGTGGAATGGGATATTCGAACTCCAAGCGGCTTGTACCGGAGCCCGCGCTCTTGATGGTGATCACGGCCTTGGCGTCGTCGGTGATCCGAACGCGGATTGAAGCTTTGTGCGTCGATGCGAGATAAGCCTGTGTGATCGCCTTGCCACGGTCGGCTTGCGCTTTCCAGCCGTCGCCCTCAACGAGAAACTTGCGCTCGATTTCGGACGCCATGTGCCCCCTCAGGCCGCCAGGGCCGCTTCCTCGGCCGGCGTCTCGTCCTGCCAGATATCCCAGAGTGCGCGCCAGTGCTGGAGAAGGGCGTCGTCCGGCTCCGACAGGAAGCGGGCACCGAGCGCGAAAGCGTCGGCTTCGAGAACCGCCTGCCGCCGGCGGATGAGGCCGACCATCACCTCGACCGTCTTCGTATTGCCGAAGGCCTCCGGATCGTGTGCCAGCGCCTGCCGGAACACCTCCAGGTCATGGTGGTCGCCGAGGAGGTCGCCGAGCCGGTCCGCGTCCTTGCGATGGATATTCAACGCGCTCGGCCACATCGGCTCCAGCAGCCGCGTGTGATAGCCGTGATACTTGATGCGCTTGCGCCATTCATGGAACGCGGCGGGTATGGGATTTTGGCGCGCCGCGGCCAGTGCTTTCTCGGCGCGCTTATAGTTCTTTGTCAGGCCGCCGGCGAGCGCATCGAAACCATCGTCGTTCAGCCGCCAATGGGGCGCGCGTTTCCGGGCTTTCACCATTGCGGCGCGGACGAGCGCGAGGCGCTCGTCGATCTCGCCGCGCCGCCGGCTGATCTGGTTTTGCCGCGCGGTCAGATGACGGCGGATCTGTGCAAAGTTCGCGCGCTCCACCTGGTGTCTGTAGGCGGCGAGCAGCTTGTCATAGGTTGTGATCATCACCGCCGTATCGCGGATGAACGAAAGCGCATGCGCGGCGTCGCGAAACTCGGCATTCTCGGCTTTGTAGTCGTCGAACATCGGCTGCACGAGGCGGATCAGCCCACGCACCTTCTTGCAGCGCTTGCGGATCTGGTGGACGGTTTCGCCTGCGCTCAGCCGCCGGTTGTCGATTTCGGCGACAGCCGTCTCGATCTGATCGCGTGCGATGCGGCGAAAGCCATCCTGCACCGATTTGTCGCTATCCTTGAAACGGTAAGCCATGGTTTGTCACCCGTCGCATTCCTGTGTGCAACGAGATGACGCGCGGACGGTTCCCGCGGCGGAATGGTCCGAAGTTCCTTCACCGCCAGCGACGGTGCAGCCACAGCCATTGCTCGGGGTGTTCGCGCACCCAGCCTTCGATCACGGTCACGATCACCTGCATTGTGCCGGCGATGTCGATCTCGCCCTGCGCGTCGCGCGCCGGCTGGATCTCCTCGGTCATTTCGGCGCGGAAACGGTTGCCCGGCAGGCGGATCATGCGCGCGCCATGGATCGGGCAATTGAAGTGACGCGCGAGACGCGCCATCAGCGGGTTGGCGCTGGTGCGGCGGCCGAAGAAGGTCACCTCGACGCCGCGCACGTAATACTGGTCGACCAGCATGCCGACATGCGCGCCGCGCGCGAGCGCCTGCGAGAGCTTCATCGGTGCGTTGAGCCCGGTGGAGATGAGCTCGCCCATGCTCGCGGCGCGCGTCTCGGTGATCCATTCGTTGAGACGCTTGATGTTCGGCCGCCGGTAGAGCACCGCGCTATCGAGCTTGTAGGTCGCAGCGCAGATCGCCGGTAATTCCCAGTTGGCGAGATGCGCCGCGAACAAGAGCGCCGGCTTGCCGTCGTAGAGGATCTTGCGAAACCGCTCGATGTCGGGCTCGGCCAGTTCGATGCGGCCGCGGCGCGTCGGGTTCTCCGGGTCGAAGTCCCACAGCCGGTCGAGATGCGCGAATTCGGCGCCTATGCGGCCGAGATTGTCCCAGACGCCGCGGAGTATTTTTTCGATCTCGTCCGGCGATTTCTCTGGGAAGGCGGCGGTGAGCTGCGCGCGGGCGATGCGGTTCTCGCGGAACAGCGGGCCGATGGTGCGCATCAGCCAGCCCGCGAAATTCGCCATCCTGTCGTAGTTTGTCCGCCGCAGAAGGCGTAGCAGTCCGACCGCCAGCGCGCCGACGATCGCATCCCCGGCGCCCTTGAGGCGGCGGCGCAAGCGTCGCTTGATCGCGCTCATGGAATAGCCCGCGCCTTTAAAAGTTGACGATCACCTTGCCGAAGACCTGCCGGCTTTCGATGCGCGCGAGGCCGCGCTCGAGATCGGTGAGATCGACCTCGGTGTCGATGATCGGCGCCATGCCGGCGGCGATCTTCGAGAGGCTGTCGCGGATGTTGCGCATGTTGCAGCCGAACGAGCCGAAGATCTTGTACTGCTGCTGGAAGAGCTGCATCAGATTGATGGTCACGGTCG
>DASXOK010000205.1:0-8435 GCA_036494425.1 Pseudolabrys sp. | reverse complement strand
GTGGCCCATATGGATGCGCCCCGACGGGTAGGGGAACATCTCCAGGACGTAGTATTTCGGGCGCGGGTCGTCGTTCTTCGTGGCGAAGATGCCCTGGGCGTCCCAGGCCTTCTGCCAACGGGTCTCGGCCTCGCGGGCGTTATAACGCTCGTTTTTGCTCGAATCGGCGGTCATTTCCGGCTCTTTTTCAGGCGCCGGGTGGTCGCATGAAAGGGCTGAGGGGTCAACGGGGAGGGCGGCTGCCGAGGAGCCTATAGGTCCTCCAGGCGCGTGCCGCGGCCAGCCCGCAGGCTCTTGCGGGCCTCTTCGATCCGGCGAAGGAAACGAGGGTCGTTCTGCAGGCGGTATTCGAACCAGTCGTCTTCCGAGGCAAATCCAATGAGCACGCCAGCCGGCTTGCCGTGCCGGGTGATGACGATTTCCTCCTTTTCCGCTTCGCGCAGGAAACGGGATAAATCGTCCTTCATTTCGGACAGTGGAATTTCCTTCATTCCGGTTTTCCGAACTGTGCCAGCCATGATTCAGCCTCTGATTTCGTAACGATCGCCAGCACCTCAATGGTCTGGGCGGAAACGTCGTAGAAGACGCGCACATCCCCGACACGAAGTCTGTATTGTGGCCGCGAAAGGCTGCGAAGCCGTTTGATCCGGCTGCGACTTGTCTTGATCGGTTCGTGCCTTAGGTGCGCTTCGAGAGCGTCTCGTACCGTGCTTCGGATATTGGCCTTCAGACGCTTCAGGTCCTCGACCGCTTCCGGAGCCAATATAATGGCGAACGGCATTCTGGCCAGATTATAGCCAGAATATCAGGTCGTCAAATTAGCTCGATATTCCGAACGCTTTTGGCCTTACCGCTTCACATACACCGGCGCCGGCACTGGTGCCCGCGCGTCCAACCGGAACGAGACGATGGTGAGCGCCAGCGCGGCGGTGGCGATGGCGGCGCCGATCCAGGGGAGCTGGCCGTAGGGCATGCCTTGCGTGAGCACCACCTCGCCGATCCAGGCGCCGGTAGCATTGCCGAGGTTGAAGGCGCCCTGGTTGAGCGTGGCGGCGAGATTGGGGGCCTGCGAGGCCTCGTTGACCACGCGCATCTGCAGCGGCGAGACCAGCGCGAAGACGAGAATGCCCCAGATGAAGATGGTCGCGGCGGCGGCGGTGACCCAGGCGCTGGTGTAGGTGAAGAGCGCGACCGTCGGCACCAGTACAACGAAAATCGCGATCACCGAGGGCATCAGCTTCCAGTCGCCGAGGCGGCCGCCGATGTAGTTGCCGAGCGTCAGGCCGGCGCCGAACAAGAGCAGCATCAGCGTCACCGCGTGGGACGAGATCCGCGTCACGTTCAGGAGGATCGGCGCGATGTAGGTGTAGACGCTGAACAGGCTCGCCGAGGCCAGCACGCTGATGATCATGGCGAGGATCACCTGCTTGTTGGCGAGCGAGCGCGCCTCCTGCATGAGCCGCATCTGCGGCACCGGGATGTCGCGCGGCAGCCAGATCGCCAGCGCCGCCGCGGCAATGCAGCCGATCACGGCTACGGCCCAGAAGGTGTCGCGCCAGCCGAAGGCGTTGCCGAGCGCGGTGCCGAAGGGCACGCCGAGCACGTTCGCCACCGTGAGGCCTGCGAACATCATGGCGATCGCCTGCGCCTTCTTGTTCGGCGGCACCAGCGAGGCGGCGACGACGGAGCCGAGGCCGAAGAAGGCGCCGTGGCACAGGGCCGTGACGATGCGCGCGCCCATCAGCAGCCAATAGGACGGCGCCAGCGCGCAGAGCACGTTGCCGAGAATGAAGACGCCGACCAGGACCAGCAGCGCTTTGTGCCGGTCCATCTTCGCGGTCGCCACCGCGAGGAAGGGCGAGCCGAAGGCGACGCTGAGCGCATAGCCGGTGACCAGCAGGCCGGCGGTCGGGATCGTCACGTGGAGGTCGCTGGCGACATCCGGCAGCAGCCCCATGATGACGAATTCGGTGGTGCCGATGCCGAAGGAGGCGAGTGCGAGGGCAAACAGGGGCAGGCGGCTGGAACGGGAATCGGGCTGTGCGGCGGCCATGAGCTCGTGAACCGAAAAGGGCATGGGACAGCGCTGACCGACGGCCCGCGCCTGGCGAATGACGCCCGGCGGCGCCAGTCCACCACTTATGTCGCACTGCAGCATGAGAAAAGAGGTGGTGGGATACACACTTGGTCGAATCGCCAAGCGTGCGAATCGGAAAATTTGCTGCACTTTTGAGCGCAGCAAAAGATGCGGAAACTACTCCGCAGGCGCAGGATGCCGATGCCGTATCTCGTGCAGCGACTGCCGCAGGATCTGCGTCGACGAGGTCAGGAACAGCCCGGCCATCAGCGCGGCGACGATGAGGTCCGGCCACTTGGTGCCGGTCAGCCAGACAGCGCCGGCGGCAAGCATGACGGCGACATTGCCGATGGCGTCGTTGCGCGAGCAGAGCCAGACCGAGCGGACGTTGGCGTCGCCGTCCTTGTAGCGGACCAGGATTAGCACGCTCGCGAGATTCGCGGCGAGCGCGAGGACGCCGACCGCACCCATGATTTCGGCGTGAGGAACGCCGAGCACCAGCACATGGTAGGCCGTCGAGCCGAGCACCCACAGCGCCATGCCGGTCAGGCTGGCCGCCTTGGCGAGCGCAACCGTGGCGCGGGTCTGTGCCGAGAGGCCGATGACGGCAAGGCTCATGCCGTTGGTCATCGAGTCGGCGAGGAAGTCGAGCGCGTCGGCTTGAAGCGCCTGCGAGCCGGACAGCGCGCCGGCGCCGATCTCGACCGCGAATATCGCGGCGTTGATGGCGATGACCAGCCAGAGCCGCCGCTTGTAGTCGGCGGAGAGGCCGTCGAATTTTGCCGTGTGGCCGCAGCAGTGCGCGCTCATGTGGGTCGCTCCTCTCGTTCGAATATGAGGCGAGGGGGCGGCGTTATACAATCACCTCTGGTGTTACGTGGGCCTACTTCCCCGCCATGGCCTTGCGCAGCGCGGCCATCAGCGCGTCCGGGTCGTAAGGCTTCTCGACCACCGGCGCTGCGGGAAATTCCTTTGTATGCAGATATTCGCCGCGCATGCCGGTGAGGAAGATGAATGGCGTGCCGCGTTGCGTCAGCAGATTTGCCACGGTCAGACTGTTCTGCTGCCGGTCGCCGAGTTTGACATCGAGGATCGCGCAATCGAACGCGGAGCCGTTGCGCAGTTCTTTCAGAGCACCGTCGGCGTGCGCGATACACAAAACGTCGGCGGCGCCCGCCGATTCCAAGGTTTGCTGGATATCCAGAGCGATCAGGAATTCATCGTCCAACACAAGGAAGCGCTTGCCTGCAACCGAACCTTCGAATTCCGCCACAGCCATCTCCTGCCGACGTTCCAGCAATGGGAACTCTTCCTTCTGCAACGAATTGAGTCGGGCGGCATTTAAAAATGACATATCGCGCGCGAATTCATGGGACCGGTGCAAGGCATTGGTCGGAATACGAATTCATGCGTTAGAGATATTGCCGTGTGCCTCATCATCTAGCGCGCAAGCCGCTCTCCTCGGCGCGCAGCGGAGCCTGCATGATCGTCGGTCAAGGCCGCTCGAACGGCCAAATCACGCCGTGCGAACTTTGCCCGCTGCGCAAGCAGTCGAATTTGCGTGAGTTTGACGCTGACGAATTGTCCTTCGTGAAACAATTCAAGGTCGACGAACTGCGCGTCGATCCCGGCGCAAGCTTTCTGCGCGAAGGCACCCGCAATGAGCACCTCTATACCGTGCTCAACGGCTGGGCCTTCCGCTACAAGATGCTGGACGACGGGCGCCGCCAGATCCTCAATTATGCGCTGCCTGCCGACATGGTCGGCCTGCAGGGCTCGTTGATGAACGAGATGGACCATTCGGTCGAGGCGCTCACACCGCTGGTTTTGTGCGTATTCCCGCGCGCGAAGCTGTGGGATCTCTACAGCCGTTTCCCGTCGCTCGCCTTCGATATCACCTGGCTCGCCGCCCGCGAGGAGCAGCTCATCGACGAGAATCTCGTCAGCCTCGGCCGCCGCACCGCGCTTGAGCGCACCGCCTATCTGCTCTTGCATCTGTTCGTGCGCGCGGAGGAGGCGGGCCTGGTGAAGAACAACACGATCCAGTTTCCCTTCACGCAGCAGCATCTGGCGGATACGCTCGGCATGTCGCTGGTGCATACGAACAAGACCTTGAAGCGGCTGATGGCGTCGCAGGCGGTGCGCTGGAAGGACCGCGTGTTCGAGGTCGTCGACCGCAACGCGCTGGTCGAGATCGCCGGCGATAACGTGACGCCGCGGCGGCCACGGCCGTTTATTTGATGGGGCTTGTCGTGGCCGGGCTTGTCCCGGCCACCTCGCTTAGGTAGGCACTGTGCGTCCCTAAGCGGGATCGCCGGGACAAGCCCGGCGATGACAATCGAGGGGCCTCTCGATGACCTCGGCTGATACTCAAATTACCGGCCTCGATACCGTCCGCGCCGAGATCGCGCGCGCTTGCCGTGATGCCGGTCGCGACCCCGCCGGCGTGACGCTTGTCGCAGTGTCAAAGACGTTTCCGGCCGAGGCGATCGAGCCGGTGATTGCCGGCGGCCAGCGCGTGTTCGGCGAAAACCGCGTGCAAGAGGCGAAGGCAAAGTGGCCGGCGCTGATCGAAAAGCATCCGGGGATCGCGCTGCACCTGATCGGGCCGCTGCAATCGAACAAGGCCAGGGAGGCCGTGGCGCTGTTCGACGCGATCCATTCGGTTGATCGCCCCAGCCTGTGCGAAGAACTCGCGAAGGAAATCGCCAAACAGGGCCGTCAGCCGACTCTGTTCGCGCAGATCAACACCGGCGCCGAGCCGCAGAAGGCCGGCGTGCTGCCGCAATACGCCGATCAGTTCATTGTCGATTGCCGGGTGAATTACGGGCTGACGATCTCAGGGCTGATGTGCATACCACCGGCGGACGAGGCGCCGGGGCCGCATTTCGCGCTCACCGCCAACATCGCCAGGTGCAATGGGTTGGAGTTGCTGTCGATGGGCATGAGCGCGGATTTCACGACCGCCATCGCCATGGGCGCCACGCATGTGCGCGTCGGCAGCGCGATTTTTGGGGCGAGAGGTTGAGGAGGTGCATCGTGACTCAATCTGATTTCGACCACTGGCAGGAGCGTTTCGCGGGCGAGGAGTACCGGTTCGGCACGGCGCCGAACGCGTTTCTTAAATCGCAGGCGCATCTGTTGCGCAAAGGGCATACCGCGCTGGCGATCGCCGATGGCGAGGGCCGCAACGGCGTCTTCCTCGCCGAGCAGGGCCTCGACGTGCTGTCGCTCGATTTCTCGCCGAACGCACAAGAGAAGGCGCGCAAGCTGGCGCAGGAGCGCGGCGTGACGCTGCGCGTCGAGCAGGCCGACGTGATCAATTGGAGCTACCCGCCGAATACGTTCGACGTCGTGGCGGCGATCTTTTTCCAGTTCGCCACGCCGCCGGAGCGCGAGACGATCTTTACCGGCATCAAAAGGACACTGAAGCCGGGCGGGCTCTTACTGCTCGAGGGCTACACGCCGAAGCAGCTCGAGTACAAGACCGGCGGCCCATCGAAGATCGAGAATCTCTATACGCGTGAGATTCTGGAGCAGGCTTTCGCCGATTTCTCCTCGCTCGATATCCGCTTTTATGAGGCGGTCATCAATGAGGGCCTCGGCCACGGCGGCATGTCGGCACTCATCGATGTGGTGGGTGTGAAGTAATTTCCGGTCGTCGCCATGGGCTCTCTTCCCCCCTCCCCTGGGGGGAGAGGGGAAGAGAGATCGGGGCACGTTTTTCAAATCCTGATCGGCCGAAGAATCGAGAGGCTTCAGCCTACCTGAACCGTGGCGGATAGCCGGTAGGGTTGGTGGGCGCACTGCCCAATGAATTCGCGTCGAGCGGCTTCTTCAGAATGCTCGAACGCAGGGCGCTCGGCTGCGCGGCCGGCGCCGGTTGCAGCGGCGTGGGCTGATAGGCCGGAGCCTGGGGGGCTGAGGGCTGCAGCGGCGGCGCTTCGGATGACGCACCGTAATCGGCGTATTCTTCGTCGCTCATGCGGTGGCTCATCGTCGCCGAGCGCCAGCGATCGATGACCGAGCTCAAGAGATCGCGGCCGACATGCGCGCCGCCGTCTGAGCGCGTATTGCCGGAAGCCTCGCTGTTCGGACGCCGCTCGGCCGGCAATTCCTTGAAGCGCATGCGCGTCGGCAGCGCCACGCCGGAGCCGAACGTGAACACTTCGCGCGTGCCGAGCGACGGGATGAACGACAGCAGGTTCGCCGCCGCGTCCGACACGGCCGAGCGGATCAGCGCCTGGTCGCGGTCGTTCGACAGGCGCATGACAAACAAAGTCGAGCACTGCGAGATGATGGTCGGATCGATCTCCGCCGGCCGCTGCGTGACCAGCCCTAAGAAGACGCCGTATTTGCGGCCTTCCTTGGCGATGCGCGAGAGCGCGCGGCGGGTCGGGCCGAAGCCGATCTTCTTGTCGGCGGGCGCGTAGCGGTGGGCCTCCTCGCAGACGAACAGCAAGGGAGCGACGCCATCGCTCCACAGGCCGAAGTCGAAAGCCATGCGGCAGAGCACCGACACGACCGAATCCACGACCTCGGCGGGGAAGCCGGCGAGCTGCATGATCGTCATCGGCTTGCCGTCCGGCGGCAGCCGGAATAGCGCGCCGAGGATCTCGCCCATGGTGTCGCCGCCGATGTTCGCGTTCTCGAACATGAAGGCGTAGCGCGGGTGATTGCGGAAGGTCTGAATGCGCGAGATCAGCTTGTGATAGATCATACGCGATGAGCGGTTCTCAAGCTTGCCCATGCGCTCGTCGAGCAGATTGATCAGGTCTTCGATGCGGTAGGGCACCGGCGTGTCGGCTGTGAAGCCGACGTCGCGCGGATCGCGCCGCTTGGCGAGCAGGCGGTCGTTGCCGTTGGCGCGGTATTGCAGATAGGCCGCCTTGGCGAGCGGGATGACTTCCGAGAGGATCTCGACTTCCTCGTCGACGCCGGGGCGGGCGCCGAAGAAGGCGTCGATCGTCTCCTCGAAATTGAACAGCCAGAACGGCAGGCGCAGATTGCGCGGCGTCAGCACCTGCGCCTTGTCGCCGAAGCAGCGGCTGTATTCGTTGTGTGGATCGACCAGGAAGATGCGCAGGTTCGGCCGCGTGTCGAGGATCTTCTGCAGGATGATGGCGACGCCGCTCGACTTGCCGACGCCGGTGGCGCCGAGGATGGCGAAATGGCGGCTCACCAGATGATCGATGTCGATGTGCACGCCGATGTTCGGGCTCTGCTGCAGGTCGCCGACATGGGCATGGTCGGCGTCGGCGGCCCCGTAGATCAGACGCAACTCGTGCTCGGTCAGCAGCGAAGCCGTATCGCCGATGTTGGGATATTCAGTGACGCCGCGCTGGAAGCGGCCGGCGCCGCTGAGCTCACCGATCAGATCGAGCCGCGCAATCTTGCGGAAGCCCGTCCCGGAGCTCGCTGCCGAGACCTGCTCCTCGCCGACCTCGGTGACGAGGCCGACGATGAGCGCCTTCGGCGTCGCAAGCCCCATGAACTTGCCGACAGTTGGATTGTCGTTGCCGAAGCCGCGCGCGGTGAGCTCGACCGTGGCGGTCGCGCCGGTGACGGCAGCGACGCGTCCGATCTGCTCGGGCGAGGGACGTGGTGACGGATACTGATCGAGTGTACGTGTCGTATCCATCGTCCTCGGCTCCGGCGCGGCCGGCCGGGTTCGGGCGCCGGCCGTGTGACCGGTTATCCTGACATTGCCGAGTTACCGCCAATGTTAATGTCGCCGTTATTTTTTGCGCCCCTCGCGCTTCGGCTGTACCCATGATTAACACTCGGTAACGGCGCGGATGAAATTACCGTCACAAAGACATCGTCTACTTCTCGTATTGCGCTTGCGGCCCCCGTGGCACGCGACTAAGCGTTGGCTCTGGGGGCTGAGTCGACTGTAAATCCGAGAAGCGGGCTTAATTCGCCGTGTGCGGCGGCCTTGGCCCCCGACCATCACAACCTCAAGCTGGAGTGCCGAGGCATGCGCGGCACCATTCCGATTTCCGTTGGACAGGGATCGCGCAAGATCACGCGATGGGATGCGCTTGCGGCGCTTCTCACCCTTGCGGTCGTCGTCTTCCTCGCCGACGCAAGCCATCACCTCCTGCAGCCGCTCGCCGAATTGCAGGTTAAGCCGGTGTCGCTGGCGCCAGGAAATCTGCCGGAATATGCGGTGCGCACAACCTTGCGCATGTTGGTCGCGCTCGCCCTGTCGCTGCTGTTCACCTTCACCTACGCGACGTTGGCGGCCAAGAGCCGCCGCGCCGAAGTCCTCCTGGTGCCGTTGCTCGACATTCTCCAATCGGTGCCGATCCTCGGATTCATTTCGGTGACGGTGGTGTTCTTCATGTCGCTCGCG
>DASXOK010000204.1:0-3287 GCA_036494425.1 Pseudolabrys sp. | reverse complement strand
ATCGCGATCCTGCTCAGGGACAGCCCTTGCGGCTTCGGTGCTCACGATCCGACGATCGGCGACCCGCTCCGGGTGGCCACCCGGAGCGGGTCATTCCTCACGGAACGGACGCACCATACCGATTTGCGCTAATACAAGGTGCGAGCGCAGCGAGCCTCGAAGGGTCGACGGCCAAGGGGCGGCAACAGGCTCGGGTACAGGGGCCGTTCATCCTTCGAGGCTCGCCGCTTTCGCGGCTCGCACCTCAGGATGACGGGGCAGGCGCACAGTCGCCAACCCAAATCCCGATGGTTAATCGGGTCTTAACCTCGCCCTATTTAATGTGGCTAAACGCCCTGCCGCGGGTTAAGTCCCGCCTCGTAACCGCATGTCCAAAATGACCGCCCAGCGCGAGCCTTCTCCATCCCCTGCTGCGGCCGTCGAGTCGCGATCGCCGTTCGTCCGCCTGACGGACCTCATTGCCGGCATCGAGCCGGGCAAGCCTGTCATCAACCTGTCCGTCGGCGAACCGCAGCATCCGATCCCGGCCTTCGTCGGCCCGACGCTCGCCGCGCATCTCAACGAGTTCGGCCGATACCCGGCCAACAAAGGCATCGAACCGTTCCGCCAAGCCGTCGCCGGTTGGCTCGGCCGCCGCTATGCCTTGCCGCGCCCGGTCGATCCCGAGAGCGAAGTGCTGGTGCTCAATGGAACCCGCGAAGGCCTGTTCCTCGCCGCCATCTCCGCGATGCGCTGGGTTTCGCCGCGCGCCGGTAAACCGGCGGTGCTGATTCCGAATCCGTTCTATGCGGCCTACGCTGCCGGCGCGCTCGCCGCCGGCTGCGAGCCGGTCTATCTGCCGGCGACACGCGAAAGCGGCTTCCTGCCCGATCTCGACGCAATTGATGACGCGCTGCTCGCGCGCACCGTCGCCTTCTACATCGCCTCGCCTTCGAATCCGCAAGGCGCGGTCGCCGACAAAGCCTATCTCGAACGGCTCGCGACACTCGCGCGCCGCTTCGGTTTCCTGGTCTTCGCCGACGAATGCTACTGCGAGATCTACAGCGAGCAGGTTCCGTCCGGCATGCTGGAATGCTCCGGACCGGATTTCGCCAACGTCATCATCTTTCATTCGTTATCGAAGCGCTCGAACCTGCCCGGCCTGCGCGTCGGCTTCGCCGCCGGCGACAAGCGGTTCGTCATGCAATATCTGGAACTGCGCAACGTCGCCGCGCCGCAAGTGCCGACGCCGGCGCAACACGTCGCCATCGCCGCCTATAACGACGAGGCGCACGTGGAAGAAAACCGAAAGCTTTACACGGCAAAATTCGATCTCGCCGACCAGATCATCGGCGACCGCTACGGCTACGAGCGGCCGGCGGGCGGTTTCTTTCTCTGGCTCGATGTATCGAAATACGGTGGCAGCGAGATCGTGACCAAACGTCTGTGGCAGGAAGCCGGTGTGCGCGTCGTCCCCGGGCGCTATCTCGCGCGCGAGCAGGCCGACGGCTCGAATCCCGGCGCGGATTTCATCCGCGTCGCCATGGTGCAGGACAAGGCGGCTACGGCCGAGGCGCTGCATCGCCTCGTCGCGGTGCTCAGCTAAAGCATGATGGTGGAACAATAGACGCATGGCCTCGGCGGACCGCAGCCTCGACGTAGTCGCTTTCCTCTCGGAGCATTTCCGCGAGATCATCAAGCGGCGCCTGCGCGAGCTCGCCGGGCTGTCGCTCTTGACGCTTGCGCTGCTCGGCGCGATCGCGCTCGCCACGTGGTCGGTGCAGGATCCCTCGCTCAGCCACGCCACACAGAAGCCGATCAACAATCTGCTCGGCTATCCCGGCGCGATCTTCTCAGACCTGGCGATGCAGTTGCTCGGCCTCGCAGCAGTGCTGCTCTTGGCGCCGGAAGCTTTGCTCGGCTGGCGGCTTCTCTCTCACAAGCCGCTCGGCGATAAATGGCGCGGCGCCATGTGGATCCTCGCCACGCTTTTCGCCGCCGCCTTTGCCTCGACGCTGCCGATCATCGGCTCCTGGCCGCTGCCGACCGGACTGGGCGGCGTCGCCGGTGACGGATTACTGCGCCTGCCGGCGATGATCGCCGGCGGCCTGCACGGCATCGTTCTTCTCGTCCTCGCGGCCGTCTACGGCGGCGCCGCGCTGGTCACGCTCTTGCTCGCCGCCGGCTTCGGCTTGCCGCAGCGCGATGCCGCGGCAGATGAAGACGAGGAAGAAGAAGACGAGAGCGAGGCAGAAGACGAAGACGCGCCCGACCGCGCGTCGCCCTGGCTCGGCATGATCGTGCATGCGCTGCTGAGTTGGAAGGCGCGTCTCGGGCTGGTCCTGCGCCGCAATGCCCGCTTGCCCGCGCGCGCGCCCGGACAAGCGCCCACAGGCGCACGTCACGAGCCGCGTTTCGACAATCTCGGCCGCGTCGCCGCGCCGAGCACCGCGCCGGAGCGGGACGACTATGCCGCCGACGAAGAAGAGGGCGACGAGGAATACGAAGACGCGCCGCCCGCTCAACCCGCGCCGCGCAAGCGTCCCGCCGCCGCCGCGCCGAAGCCCGCCAAGAAGGCCGGCAGCGGCTACACATTGCCCTCGCTGAACCTCCTGACCGCGGCGCGCCCGAACGAACGCGCGACGCTGTCGAAGGAGGCGATCCAGGCCAACGCCTCCTCACTGGAAAGCGTGTTGCAGGACTTCGGCGTGCGCGGCGAAATCATCAACGCGCGTCCCGGCCCCGTCGTCACGCTCTACGAACTCGAACCCGCGCCCGGCATCAAATCGTCGCGTGTCATCGGTCTCGCCGACGATATCGCCCGCTCGATGAGCGCGGTGTCGGCGCGCGTCGCCGTCGTCTCCGGCCGCAACGCCATCGGCATCGAGCTGCCCAATCCGACGCGCGAGAAGGTTTACTTCCGCGAACTGCTCTCGACCAAGGACTACACCGACAGCACGGCGAAACTTGCGCTCTGCCTCGGCAAGACCATCGGTGGCGAGCCGGTGATCGTCGATCTCGCCCGCATGCCGCATCTCTTGATCGCCGGCACCACCGGCTCGGGCAAATCGGTCGCCATCAACACGATGATCCTCTCGCTGCTCTACCGGCTGCGTCCGGACCAGTGCCGCCTGATCATGGTCGATCCGAAGATGCTCGAACTGTCCGTCTATGACGGCATCCCGCATCTGCTCACGCCCGTCGTCACCGATCCGAAGAAGGCGGTGGTCGCGCTCAAATGGGCGGTGCGCGAGATGGAGGGCCGCTACAAGAAGATGTCGAAGCTCGGCGTGCGCAACATCGACGGC
>DASXOK010000203.1:0-12907 GCA_036494425.1 Pseudolabrys sp. | reverse complement strand
GATCGATGACGTCTACGGCTGGTCGCTCGATGCGTCCGCCATGGCGGAGATCGACAAGATCCTCGCCGACACTGTGAAGGACCCGGTCGGACCGGAATTCATGGCGCCGCCGGAGCGAGCGGCGGCGTAAACGCGCCTTCTATTTCTTCTGCACAAACAGTAGCCCGCCGGACCTCAGGAGTTTCCCTGAGCTGCATTCGGCGGGCACATTTTATTGCGTGCGCCTTCTTGCACATGAGTGCCCGTCAAATGCTCGATCCCCATCCCAAGGCCCGCGCCACGTCACCTACTTTCGTCGAACTGTTCACGCCGAAGCTCCTCACAGTGCTGCGGGAAGGCTACGGCTGGCGCGACCTGCGCGCCGACGCAGTCGCAGGCCTCACCGTGGCGGTCGTCGCGCTGCCCTTGTCGATGGCCATTGCCATCGCCTCAGGCGTTTCACCGGAACGAGGCCTCTACACGGCGATCGCGGGCGGCTTGATCATTTCGCTGCTAGGCGGCAGCCGCTTCCAGATCGGCGGACCGGCGGGCGCCTTCATTGGACTGGTGGCCAGCATCGTCGAGCGCCACGGCTATGATGGGCTGGCTCTGGCGACGATGGTCGCCGGGTTGATCCTCATTATCGTCGCCTTGCTGCGCGCGGGCAGCTACATCAAATACATCCCTTATCCCGTGACAGTTGGCTTCACCGCCGGCATCGCCGTCATCATTGCCGCAAGCCAGATCAAGGATTTCCTCGGGCTGACGATCGCGCACGAGCCGTCGGCTCTGGTGCCGAGACTGATCGCGATCACGCATGCTTTCCCGACACTTCATTGGCCGACAGCCGCAGTGGCGGTTTTCTCCTTGGGTGTGATCGTCCTCGTGCGACGTCTGCGCCCAGCCTGGCCTGCATTCCTTATCGCTATTGCCGTAGCGGCGATTACCTCTGTGGCCTTGCACCTCGATGTCGACACGGTGACATCGCGCTTCGGCGCGGGGTTCCCCGTTCATTGCCGCCGCCCGCGTTGCCGCCATTCAGCCTCGCCAAGCTGCAGGCCATTCTTCCCGAGGCCTTCGCGATCGCGCTGCTTGGCGCGATCGAATCTCTGCTCTCGGCCGTCGTCGCCGACGGCATGACCGGCCGTCGCCATCGTGCGAATGGCGAACTCGGCGCGCAAGGCAACGGCAATATCGTCGCGGTCATCTTCGGCGGCATCTGCGTCACCGGCGCGGTCGCCCGCACGGCGACCAATGTGCGCTCCGGCGCCCGCGGGCCGATCTCCGGCATATTCCACTGCGGCTACCTGGTCATCTTTCTCGCCATCGCGGCGCCGCTGGTCGGCTACATTCCGCTCGCCGCGCTGGCCGCCGCCCTCATGATGGTGTCGTGGAATATGGCGGAGAAGGAGGAGTTCTGGTCGCTCCTGCGCAATTCGCGCGGCGATGCCGCCGTGCTGCTCGCGACCTTCGGGCTCACGATCTTCGTGGATCTCATGACCGGCATCGCCGTCGGCGTGGTGATGGGCGCCCTGCTGTTCCTGCATCGCATGGCGGAGGCGGTCGAGGTCGAAGGAGACGGCACATCGCTCGACGATAAAGCCGACAGCGCCGATCCGCGCGAACATTATGACGCGGACGCCGCGACCGATAGCGATGTCGTGGTATTCCGCATCAATGGCGCTTTCTTCTTCGGCGCCACCGCGCGCGTGCTGCCGGTTCTCGATCGGATCGGCGCGCCGCCGCGCGTCTTCGTCTTGGACTTCAGCGACGTGCCATTGATCGACACCAGCGCGGCGCATTCTCTGGTCGGTTTCGTGCACAAGCTCAGACGCTCGGGCACCGCCGTCTATTTCAGCGCGGCGCGCCCCTCCGTGCGGCGCGTGCTGAACAAAGCCGGACTGAAGCCGCCGCTCGTCGCCTTCGCCGCCACGGCCGCCGATGCGAAGCAGGCCGACCGCGCCGCTAAAAAAAGCTCATAGGGTCGATGTCGACCTCGAGTTGGACATTGCCGCGCGGCTTCGGCGCGGCGCTCAGCCAATCACGCAGATAACCCGAGAGATCGTAGGCACGCGGCGCCTTCACCAGCAGACGAAAGCGATGGCGGCCACGCACCACGGCGACCGGCGCTTCCGCCGGCCCGAGCACGCGCACCTGCTCGTCCTTTGGCGCAATGGACACAAGCGTGCGGCCATAGCTTTCCGCCGCGTGGCGCTCGCCGGCGCTGACGACGAGGCTCGCCAGCCGGCCGAAGGGCGGATAGCCCGTGCGCTCACGTAACTCGATCTCGCTCGAATAGAACGCCTCGCGATCGCCGAGGATCAAGGCCTTCATCACCGGGTGCTCCGGCTGGTGCGTCTGCAAATAGCCGACGCCGCGCCCTTCCTCGCGCCCTGCGCGGCCCGTCACCTGATGCAAAAGCTGAAACGTGCGTTCGGCCGCGCGCGGATCGCCATTGCCGAGGCCTAAGTCGGCATCGACGATGCCGACGAGATTGAGCTTGGGGAAGTGATGCCCCTTGGCGACGAGCTGCGTGCCGACAACGATGTCGAATCGCCCCTGTGCAACATCGTCAAGCTCGCTGCGCAGCCGCTCGATCGATTCCACGAGATCGCTTGAAAGCACCAGGATACGCGCGCCGGGAAACAGCTCGGCCGCCTCCTGCTGCAGCCGCTCGACGCCGGGCCCGACGGGCGCGAAGCTTTCGGTCGCATGGCACTTCGGGCATTCCGCCGGCGGCGGCATCGAGAAGCCGCAGTGATGACAGACCAGCCGCCGTTTGAAGCGATGATCGACCAGCCAGGCATCGCAATTCGGGCATTGCAGGCGGAAACCGCAGGTGCGGCACAATGTCAGCGGCGCAAAGCCGCGTCGGTTCAAGAACAGCAGTGCCTGCTCGCGCCGCTCCAAGGTGTGATGCACCGCTTCGGCCAAACGCGGCGAGATGAAGCGTCCGCGCGGCGGCCCTTCGCGGCGCATGTCGATGGCTTTGATCTGCGGCAGGTGCGCACCGCCGAATCGCTCGGGCAGATGGATCTGGCGATAGCGGCCGCGCCGCGCGTTGACTTCTGATTCAACGGACGGCGTTGCCGAGGCGAGCACAACCGGAATCTTCGCGATCGAACCGCGCACCACCGCCATGTCGCGCGCGTGATAGTGCGCGCCGTCTTCCTGCTTGTAGGCGGGGTCATGCTCTTCATCGACGACGATCAAGCCGAGATCGGCATAAGGCAGAAACAACGCCGAGCGCGCGCCGACCACCACCGGCACTTCGTTGGCTGCCACCGCCGCCCAGGTGCGCGCACGCTTGCGCGGCGAGAGCTGCGAGTGCCACTCGGCCGGATGCACGCCGAAGCGGCTGCCGAAGCGATCGAGGAATTGCGCGGTCAGCGCGATCTCCGGCATCAGGATCAGCGTCTGCTTCTTGCGCCGAATGTTCTCGGCCACCGCCTCGAAATAGACCTCCGTCTTGCCGGAGCCGGTGACGCCGTCGAGCAGCGACACCGTATAGCCGCCTTGATCGACCGTCGTGCGCAGCGCATCGGCGGCGGCAAGCTGCGCCAGCGAGAATTCGGGTTTGCGGAAGTCCGGATCGGGGGCGCGCATCACCGGCTCAGGCGGCAAGACGATCGTCTCCAGCGTGCCTTCGTCGATGAGCCCATCAACGACGCCGGCGCTGACGCCTGATTCCACCGCCGTCTCGCCCTTGCTGCGCACGAGACCGTCGGCAAGCAGAGCCATCACGCGTTCCCGCGCCGCCGTCATGCGTTTCGGCGGCGATCCTGCGAGGCGGACGCCGACACGCTCGCGGCCGGGGCTCATGTCGCCCATGCGCAAGGCCATGCGCAACACCATGCCGCGCGCCGCCAGCGTGTAGTTCGAGACCCAGTCGACGAACTGGCGCAATTCCGGCTTGAGCGGTTCGACGTCGAGCTTGCCGTCGACGTCCTTCATGCGGTTGTGGATGCGCGGATTGGGCGCCGGGTTGTCGGCCCAGACGACGCCGACGCAGTCGCGCGCGCCGAGCGGCACGGTCACGACGTCGCCGGGCGCGAGCGCGAGGCCCGCGGGAACGCGGTAGGAATAGGCTTGGTCCAGCGCGACCGGCACCAGAACATCTACGACGCGCGTGCTCATAATGATTGATCTAGGCCGATTCCGCGCGGTTAAGGAAGGGTGAAGGAAGCCATCTTACCCTCGAAAACATGGACCTGCAGATAAGTATCGCTCCCGACGTCGCCAGCGAAATCAGGCGCTGGCTCGCCTATCTCGCCGCCGAAAAACGCATGTCGCCGAAGACGCTGGAGGCCTACCAGCGCGACGTCGGGCAGTTCCTCACGTTTATGGCCGATCACCTCGGCGGGCGGCCCTCGCTCAAGCAACTGGCGAAGCTCACCCCGGCCGACATCCGCGCCTTCATGGCGGCGCGCCGTAACAGCGGCGCCGGCAACCGCTCGCTGATGCGCTCGCTCGCCGGCACGCGCTCCTTCGCCCGCTTCCTCGAACGCAACGGCAAGGGCAAGGTCGGCGCGCTCGCCGCCGTGCGCACGCCGAAGCTGCCCAAGACTCTGCCGAAGCCTCTGGCCGTCTCCGCCGCCAGGCAGATGACCGATACCAACCTGCGCGCCGGCGAGGAGCGCGAACCCTGGGTGCTGGCGCGCGACGCCGCAGTGCTTGCGTTGCTTTACGGTTCGGGCCTGCGCATCTCCGAGGCGTTGAGCCTCAAACGCAAGGATATCGCCGCCGCAACCGATGCGCTCACCATCACCGGCAAAGGCAACAAGACGCGCATGGTGCCGGTGCTCCCGCAGGTGACCAAGCTCGTCGCCGACTACCTCGCGCTCTGCCCTTACGCGATGCCGCCGGACGGCGCGTTGTTCGTCGGCGCGAAAGGCGGCCCGCTCTCGCCCCGCATCGTGCAGTTGGCGATGGCGCGATTGCGCGGCGCGCTCGGCTTACCGGATAGCGCCACCCCGCACGCGCTGCGTCATTCCTTCGCCACGCATCTTCTCGCACGCGGCGGCGACCTGCGCGCGATCCAGGAATTGCTCGGGCACGCCTCGCTCTCGACCACGCAGATTTACACCGCGGTCGATGCCGAGCGGTTACTCGACGTTTATGCCAGCGCGCATCCGCGCGCATGACAACATCGTCATAGTCTCTTCGTAATTCCGGGTGGCAAAAACGCTTGCGCGCGGCGGCGCTTTGCTATCATCGTCCGTCATTACAGTGGGGAGGGGGCGATGAGCGTACACGAAAATCTCGAAACCGCGGAGCATGCCGAACATGCCTCGCACGGCGGCAACAAGAAGATCGCGCTGCTGATCGCAGTGCTGGCATTATTTCTCGCGTTCTCCGAAACGCTGGGCAAGAGCTCGCAGACAGAAGCGATCGCCAAGAACGTCGAGTCGAGCGACCTGTGGGCCTTCTTCCAAGCCAAGACCATCCGCATCACGGTGCTGACCACGGCCATCGAGCAGATGCAGATCGAGGCCGATCGCGCCGCCGACCCGGCGCTGCGCGACCGTCTGCTCAAGACCATCGGCACGTGGAAGAAGAACGCCGCCCGCTACGACGACGATCCGTCAACGGGGGAAGGCCGTAAGCAGCTCATGGAACGCGCCAAGGAAGCCGAGCATCATCGCGACCTGTCAATGGCGCGCTACCACCACTACGAGGTCGCCTCGGCGGCCTATCAGATCGGCATCGTGCTGGCGTCGGCGGAAGTGATCACCGGCATGGCCGTGCTGGGATGGCTGTCGGGGCTGCTCGGCGTGGCGGGCCTTGTCTTCAGCGCCATCGGCCTGTGGGCGCCGCACGCAGTGCATTTGTTTTAGCCGGACGTTAAGCCGCACCGCCGCGATAGGCGCGGCGGCGCAGGCGCATCAGCCGGCGGAAGAACTTGCCGGCGCGCGGCGGCTTGATGAACCAGGCCAACTGCCGGACGCGCTGCCGGATCGGCTCGGTCTGCGCATGCGCCCATTCGCGCGCCCACATGAACCAATCGAACATGCGGCGGAACCACGCCATTTGTAAGAGCTGGCCGCGCGTGGCGTCGAACACGAAAGCCGTGACGCCGAGGCCGAGCAGCTTGGCGGCGACCAGCACCAGACCGGCGCCGAGCCAGTTGCGCGTGGCGAGGAAGTAGACCTCGAGGAACTTCAGCGGCAGCAGCACGATGAAGGGGACGATGAACACGGCCAGTGCGGCGTAAGGCGGCAGGCGCTCGATCGTCTGCGCCAGGCGCTGCTTCAACCGATCCCAGGGGACGATATCGACGACCCATCCGACCAGCGGACGCAGATGGTCCCACAGCCACGCTTCCAGCAGGAAAAGCAGCGCGAGGACGGTCCAGAGCGGGCGTAGCCAGTGACGGCGCATTGGCGTGAATATAGTGGCTTGGGCGCGGGAGGTAAGGTGGCTGGCGAAAACGGCACCGAATCCCGCCGCCGGCGTTGATGTGAGCCATGAGCCTCGCTTTACGCCAGCCATTCGCGCCAATGGAAGCCCTCTCCGTGGACACGATCCCGGAGGGCGAGAACTGGCAATACGAGCCCAAATGGGACGGCTTCCGATGCCTAGTCTTTCGCGACGGCGGCAAGATCGAATTGCAATCGAAATCAGAGCAGTCGCTGACGCGCTATTTTCCCGAGATCGTCGCGGCCGTCGCAAACGTGAAGGCCAAGCGCTTCGTGCTCGATGGCGAAATCGTCGTACCGCACGGGCGCGCGTTCTCGTTCGACGATCTGCTGCAACGGGTCCATCCGGCCGCAAGCCGGGTGAAGCGCCTGGCCGCCGAGACGCCGGCGCTGCTGATCGTGTTCGACCTGCTGCTCGACGAGGATGGCGAGTTGCTCACCAAGGAGCCACTCAGCGAACGCCGCAAGCGGCTCGACACTTTTGCGAAGAACTATCTGCGCGGCCATAGATCCATCCGCGTCTCGCCGTCGACCACCAAGCTTTCCGATGCGAAGAGATGGCTCAAACAGGTTGGCGCGACGCTCGATGGCATCATCGCCAAGCGGCGTGACCTTCCCTACGAGTCGGGCAACCGGCATGGCATGCAGAAGATCAAGAATCTTCGCTCGGCCGACTGCGTGGTCGGCGGCTTCCGCTACAACGAAGGCAAGAAGACGGTCGGCTCGCTGTTGCTCGGCCTCTACGACGCCAAGGGCCTGCTCGATCATGTCGGCTTCACGTCATCGCTGAAGAGCGACGAGAAGAAAGCGCTCACTGCCAAGCTCGAGAAGCTGATCGCGCCGCCCGGCTTCACCGGCGACAAACCCGGAGGGCCGAGCCGCTGGTCGACGAAGCGTTCGAGCGAATGGCAGCCGCTTAAGCCGAAATTGGTGGTCGAGGTCTGCTACGACCATTTCAGCGGCGGCCGCTTCCGCCACGGCACGCGGCTCATGCGCTGGCGCCCGGACAAGGCGCCAGAGCAATGCACGATGGATCAGCTCGCGCAGAAGAAGGCCGACTTGATGAAGCTGCTGGCGTGACAGCCGGCGAAGTCCCTACTTCAATTTCAGCTTGAACAGCTTGATCGCGTTCTCGCGGCCGATCTTGGCGCGATCGGCCTCGCTGATCGCCGCCTTGTCGAACCATTCGCTTCCCTCGCCGACATCCTCGAACGGCCAGTCGACCGAGAACATCACGTGCTCGGGGCCGAGCTCGGTCATGACGTTGACCAGCGCCGGCGTATGGAAGTTGCCGGACGTGGTGACATGGAAGTGCGTCTTGAAATAATCGGCAACGCCCTTCTTGGCCGCGTATTTGTGCGGCGCATTCATCCAACCGTTACGGTTGTCGATGCGCCAGAGCTGCACCGGTATGCCTTCGCCGAGATGGCCGAGCACGATCTTGAGCTTCGGAAATTCATCGAACAGGCCGCTGCCGATCAGCCGCAGCGCATGCACGGCGGTCTCGGCCGCGAAGGCCCAATTGGGTCCGAGCATCCAGGGATGGCCGGTGTAGAACTTGGTCCAGTTGGGCAGCGGATTGCGCGGATGCAGATAGAACGGCACGTCCAGCGCCTCGACCGTTTTCCAGAACGGCCGGTATTGCGGCAGATCGTAATAGACCACGTTCTCGGCCGAGCCGGCCTGCGAGAAGCCGTTCACCAGCGCGCCGACAAAGCCGAACTCCTTGACGCAGCGCGTCAGCTCGACCGCCGCGGCCTCGGGGTCCTGCATCGGGAGTGCCGCGAATCCGGCGAAACGATCCGGCCGCTTGCGCACCTCGTCGGCAAGCGCGTCGTTGGCTTCGCGCGCGATGGCGATCGCCTGCTTCACGTCGGGGATCGCCTGCACGGCCGGAGCGTTCAGCGACAGGATCATCATCTCGATCCCGTGCTTGTCCATGTCGGCTAGGCACGCGCCCTGGATGTCGAGCAGACGATGGCGCAGCTCCGGCCACACGTGCGGGCCGAAGACCTGCGAGTCGCCGAGCGTCTTCTCGATAGCGAAGTGTTCTTCGATCGCGATCTTGCCTTGCATTGTTTGTTTCCCCTGAAGGTGGCGCGGCCGGCATCATGCTATGCGGCGGCGGCGGCTTCCAGCGCAGTCACGGGGTGCGCGTGCGCACGCAAGGGCGACAACAAAATGCCGCCTCGTCGGGCGGCTTGCAGCTTCAATCATTTTATTCTTTGGCAAGGTCGGCTCGCCGAGCCGTAGCTCGCGAAGCGAGCGAAGGCTGGTGGAGCCAGGCGGGATCGAACCGCCGACCTCCTGCATGCCATGCAGGCGCTCTCCCAGCTGAGCTATGGCCCCAATCTCGAAAAACATTGCCGCGCGTGGGAAGGAAGTGCGGCAGCAGCGCGATGGCCTATCCTAGCCGGAGGCCGCGCTCAAGTCTCTTCTTCCTTTTCGATGGTCTCGCCGATGATGTCGGTGACATCGGCGTCGCCTTCCTCTTCTTCCTCGATGAAGGCGGCATCATCGTCGTCCAGGTTTTCGTCGATCTCGACGTCGTCGTCGGCCGCGACGGGCTCACCGGCCTTCGCCGGCTTCTTGCCCTGCTGCTCGGCCTCGGCGTCCTCGAGCGAGACGAATTCCGCGTCCGCGGTCTCCGGCACGACGGCCTCGGCCTCGTCGGCTACTGGACGAGCCGACGCCGTCTCCGGCCGCGAGCGCGACACCGGGATCGGCGCGATCGGGACGACCTTACCGGTATAGGGAGAGATCACGGGCGTCTTGCCCAGGTCGTAGAACTTACGACCGGTATCCGGACAGATGCGTTTGGTGCCGAGCTCGGATTTCGCCACGGGTCCAGGTTCCTCAAGGGGCTCGCTAAAATCGGAGCTTCACTTGGCTAGTTGCAAGCGCCCTGTCAATAGCGCAGGCAGGCCGCGGAGACGGTAAACCGCCGGGTGACGCCACGCGCGGGCGCGTGCTAGGAGGGCGCAACTTCCAAAGCACGGACGCGCCCTTGAATCCAGTCGCACTCACGCCGCTGACCTCCCGCCGTGGCGGACCTATCCAGGGCCGCGCCCGCGTGCCCGGGGACAAGTCGATCTCCCACCGGGCTTTGATCCTCGGCGCCATGACGGTGGGGGAGAGCACGGTTGCCGGCCTTCTGGAGGGCGATGACGTTCTCAACACGGGTAAGGCCATGCGCGCGCTGGGCGCCCGTCTCGAGCGAACTCCAGAGGGGCTCTGGCGCATCCATGGTGTCGGGGTAGGGGGGTTCGCGCAGCCCTCGGCCCCGCTCGATTTCGGCAATTCGGGAACCGGCTGCCGTCTGGCGATCGGCGCCGTCGCTGGCTGCCCCGTCATCGCGACGTTCGACGGCGATGCCTCGCTGCGCTCGCGGCCAATGCGGCGCGTCCTCGATCCGCTCACGCAAATGGGCGCCCGCGTGATCGAGCAGGCCGAGGGCGGCCGTCTGCCCCTCACGCTCCAGGGCGCCACCGATCCCATGCCCATCGAGTACGAATCGCCAGTGCCGTCCGCGCAGCTCAAGTCGGCTGTGTTGCTCGCGGGCCTCGCCGCGCCGGGCGAGACCACGGTGATCGAGGCCGAGGCGACCCGCGATCACACCGAGCGGCTGCTGAAGCATTTCGGCGCCAAGATCGTCACCAAGCCGCATGGCGACCTCGGCCGCCGCGTCACGCTGCAGGGCCAGCCGGAACTGGAACCCGCGAGCGTCGTGGTGCCGGCCGATCCTTCCTCGGCCGCGTTCCCGCTCGTCGCGGCGCTGATCGTGCCGGACTCCGAATTGATTCTTCATTCGGTGATGACCAACCCGCTGCGCACCGGCCTGTTCAAGACGCTGCTCGAGATGGGCGCCAATATCGAGACGATCGAGAAACGCGACGACGGCGGCGAAGAGGTCGCCGATCTGCGCGTGAAGACGTCGCAGTTGAAAGGCGTCGAGGTGCCGCCCGAGCGCGCGCCGTCGATGATCGATGAATATCTCATCCTCGGCGTCGCCGCGGCATTCGCCGAAGGCACCACGCGCATGCGCGGCTTGAAGGAATTACGCGTGAAGGAATCGGACCGGCTGGAAGCGACCGCCGACATGCTGCGCGTCAACGGCGTCTCGATCGAGATCGAGGGCGACGACCTCATCGTGCACGGCAAAGGTACGGTTGCCGGTGGTGGTGAAGTGAAGACGCACATGGACCATCGCATCGCCATGTCGGCGCTGGTGATGGGGCTGGCGAGCGAGAACCCGGTGCGCATCGACGACTCGGCTTTCATCGCCACCAGCTTCCCCGGCTTCGTCGAACTGATGCGCTCGCTCGGCGCCGATCTTTCATGACCTGCGCCACGCTCTCTCTTCACCTCCCCCTGGAGGGGGGAGCAAAAGGCGGCCCACGGCCGCCGTCTTTTGCTTTGAGGACGCCGATGCGAAGCATCGGCTATGCGCGCGTAGCGCGATCGGGAGGGGGTGACGCTTCCTCGCAAAAAAAACTCACCCCACCCCGCTCGCCGTCGCTTCGCTCAGGCGAGCGACCCTCCCCCTGCAGGGGAGGGTAAAGATGATCATCGCCATCGACGGCCCCGCCGCGTCGGGCAAAGGCACGCTCGGCAAGAAGCTCGCAGCGCATTACGGGCTGCGGCATCTCGACACTGGCCTGCTCTATCGCGCGGTGGCCAAGACCCTGCTCGATGCCGGCAGGCGCCCGCACGACGCCGATGCGGCTATCGCAGCCGCGAAGGCGCTCGATCCCGCCCGCTTCGACGAGACCGCACTCAAGGCACAGGCGGTCGGCGAGGCCGCCTCGATCGTATCGGCGATCCCCCAGGTCCGCACGGAACTTCTGGCTTTTCAACGCGATTTCGCCGCAAAGCCGCCCGGCGCGGTGCTCGATGGCCGCGATATCGGCACCGTTATCTGCCCTGACGCCGACGTGAAAATCTTTGTCACCGCCGCGCCGGAGGTGCGCGCCCATCGCCGAGCGCTTGAGTTTGCCGCCGCCGGCAAGCCGATGCCGGAGACAGACGTGCTGGCCGATATCCGCAAGCGGGACGAGCGTGACATGGGGCGTGCGGTGGCGCCGTTGCGTCAGGCGCCCGACGCCCACTTGCTCGATACGACCGCATTGGATATATCCAGCGCCATCCGGGCCGCCATCGACATCGTCGAGGCTACCCGAGCGGGCCGAGGGCGCAGCTGACTGCCCCTCGCGTTGGAGGACAAAGCCCCGCTCGAGTCTCTGCGTTAGGCGCCCCGCCAAGCTCAATCGTTCGACAGCACGGTTTTTGCGCCGGCCACCGGAGATTCCCTGGGGCCGCCGTTGGCATTGCCGAGGCCACCGGCCCGCGCTTTCGAACGCCATTCAAACCCGCCGGCGCTGGCTTCAGGAGATTACATGGCTACAGCTACCGCGACGCGTGAAGATTTCGCCAAGATGCTCGAAGAGTCCTTCACCCAAGGCAGTCCGCAGGAAGGGTCTGTCGTCAAGGGTAAGGTTGTCGGCATCGAAAAGGACATGGCCGTCATCGACGTCGGTGCCAAGACCGAAGGCCGTGTGGCCCTGCGCGAGTTCGCAGCGCCCGGCCGCCAGTCCGACATCAAGATCGGCGACACCGTCGAGGTCTATCTGGAGCGCGTCGAGAATGCGCTCGGCGAGGCCGTGCTGTCGCGCGACAAGGCGCGCCGCGAAGAGAGCTGGGGCAAGCTGGAGAAGGCTTTCAACGACAACCAGAAGGTCCAGGGCGTCATCTTCAACCAGGTGAAGGGCGGCTTCACCGTCGATCTCGACGGCGCCGTGGCCTTCCTGCCGCGCTCGCAAGTGGACATCCGCCCGATCCGCGACGTGACGCCGCTGATGAACAATCAGCAGCAGTTCCAGATCCTCAAGATGGATCGCCGCCGCGGCAACATCGTCGTCTCCCGCCGCACCGTGCTGGAAGAGACCCGCGCCGAGCAGCGCCAGGAGCTGGTGCAGAACCTCGAAGAGGGTCAGATCATCGACGGCGTGGTCAAGAACATCACCGACTACGGCGCCTTCGTGGACCTCGGCGGCATCGACGGCCTGCTGCATGTCACCGATATCGCCTGGCGCCGCGTCAATCACCCGACCGAGGTGCTCAACATTGGCCAGTCGGTGAAGGTCAAGATCATCAAGATCAACCATGAGACGCACCGCATCTCGCTGGGCATGAAGCAGCTGCTCGACGATCCGTGGCAGGGCATCGAGGCCAAGTATCCGGTCGGCGCGCGCTTCAAGGGCCGCGTCACCAATATCACCGACTACGGCGCCTTCGTGGAGCTGGAGCCGGGCATCGAAGGCCTCATCCACGTCTCCGAAATGTCGTGGACCAAAAAGAACGTCCACCCCGGCAAGATCGTCTCCACCTCGCAGGAAGTGGAAGTGCAGATCCTCGAGGTCGATCCGGTCAAGCGCCGCATCTCGCTCGGCCTCAAGCAGACCATGCGCAATCCGTGGGAAGTCTTCGTCGAGAAGCACCCGCCGGGTTCG
>DASXOK010000202.1:0-27204 GCA_036494425.1 Pseudolabrys sp. | reverse complement strand
CTTGCGCCGATTATTGGCGCCTTGCATCAATTTTCGGAAGCCGTGAAAGGGCCCTCACTCCGCCGCCTGCACACTTGGCAGCACGTAGTCCTTGAAGCGCTCGCGCAGCGCCAGCTTCTGGATCTTGCCCGTCGCCGTGTGCGGGATTTCGTCGACGAAGACGGCATCGTCCGGCAGCCACCATTTGGCGCATTTGTCCTGCATGAAGCCGAGCAGTTCCTCCTTGGTAGCGCTCTCGCCCTTCTTGAGCACGACCACGAGGAGAGGGCGCTCGTCCCATTTCGGATGCGCCACGCCAATCACCGCGGCCTCTGCCACCTTGGGATGGCCGACCGCAAGATTTTCCAGATCGATCGACGAGATCCACTCGCCGCCCGACTTGATCACATCCTTGGAGCGGTCGGTGATCTGCATGAAGCCGTAGCGGTCCATGGTGGCGACATCACCGGTGTCGAACCAGCCGTCATCCTCGAACGCTTCGGCGCCTTCACTCTTGTAGTAGCTCTTGGCCACCGCCGGCCCGCGCACCTTGAGCCGGCCGAAGACCTTGCCGTCCCACGGCAGGTTGCGATTGTCGTCGTCGGTGATCTTCATCTCGACGCCGAAGGGCGGGTGACCTTGCTTCTGTTTGATGTCGAGGCGGGCCTCGCCGGTGAGCGCGTCGTATTCCGGCTTCATCGTGCAGAGCGAGCCGAGCGGGCTCATCTCGGTCATGCCCCAGGCATGGATCACCTCGACGCCGTAGATGTCTTCGAACGTCTTGGTCATTGCGCGCGGGCAGGCGGAGCCGCCGATCACCACGCGCTTCAGGTGCGGCAGCTTGGCGCCGGTCTTCTCGAGGTCTTGCAGAAGCATCAGCCACACCGTCGGCACCGCCGCGGTGAAAGTCACTTGGTAGGTGTTGAGCAATTCATAGATCGAGGCGCCGTCCAGCCTGGCGCCGGGCATCACCAGCGCAGCGCCCACCATCGGTGACGTTACCGCCAGTCCCCAGCAATTGGCGTGGAACATCGGTACCACCGGCAGGATCACGTCGCGGTTCGATGCGGCCATCGCGTCCGGCGTCGCCGCGATCATCGAATGGAGAATGTTGGAGCGATGAGAGTAGAGCACGCCCTTAGGATGGCCGGTGGTGCCGGACGTGTAGCACATGCCGGCGGCGGTGTTCTCGTCGAATTCCTTCCAGACGAAGTCGCCGTCGGCTTCGCCGATCCAGTCTTCATAAGCGACCGCGTTCTTCAGCGTCGTCTGCGGCATGTGCGCGGCGTCGGTGAGGAGGATATAGCGCTCGATCGTCGGCAGCCGGTCGGCGATCTTTTCGAGCAGCGGCACGAAGGTGAGATCGGTGATCACCACGCGGTCTTCGGCGTGATTAACGATCCAGACGATCTGATCGGGAAACAACCGCGGGTTCACCGTGTGGTACACGGCGCCGATGCCTAAGATGCCGTACCACGTCTCGAGATGCCGCCACGTGTTCCACGCGAGCGTGGCCACGCGATCGCCCATCGTGATGCCGTCGCGTTCGAGCCTTTGCGCGACTTTCAACGCGCGCGCGCGGATCTCGGTATAATTCGTGGTGTGGATCGGTCCTTCCACCGAACGGGTGATGACCTTGCGTCCGCCATGAAACGTGGCGGCGTGATCGATGACGCGATGGCACAACAGCGGCCAGTCTTGCATCAAGCCCAGCATGGCAGTCCCCTCCCTCGATGCGCATCATCTCGTCCGTTGTCCGGACGGGCTTTTCGCCGATCATGCGCCGTTTATGTTTTTGGGCCGGCAACCCCTCGCCGGTCGGAATTAAGGTTAGCCGGACCATCCCTTTCGGGGAAGCCGGACGAATACCCCGCAGAAATGCCGCAATCCCGACACGACATTGCAAGGATGAGGCAACTGATCGCGATCCTCTGGCTGGTGGGCGCGGGCGGCGGCGTAGCCGCGGCCGATGAGGTGCCAATGCCGCGTCCGCGGCCGGCGATGCCTGCGGTCTGGAGCGAGCCTCATTCGTTTCGCGAAGCCGCTGGACCGGATTTCGATACGTCCACCGTTACCGCCAAACCCACCGATTGCGACACGCGCCTGCAATCTATTGCGGTTATCGATCCGATGCCGCGTCTGATCGGGCCCGGCGCCTGCGGTGGCGGCGACATCGTGCAGGTCGACGCGGTGCTGCTCGCCGGCAACAAGCGAATCGAGATGAAGCCCGCGCCGCTGCTGCAATGTCCAATGGCGGAGCAACTCGCTTCGTGGCTGCGCGATCAGGCCGCTCCGCGCGTCGCCAAGGCAGGGCCCGCCATCGCCAGTGTCGAGTCCGCGGACGACTTCGAATGCCGCGGTCGCAACGGCCAGATCACCGGCAAGGTCAGCGAGCACGGCAAAGCCAATGCCATCGACGTACGGGGCTTTAAGTTGGCGAACGGGTCATTTATCGCCTTGACCGACATCAACGCGGACAAGGAGTTGCGCGACGATCTGCGCGAGAGCGCCTGCGGGCGCTTTACGACCGTGCTCGGTCCGGGCTCCGACGGCTACCATGAGGAGCACATCCATCTCGATCTGCTCCAGCGCCACAACGGCTATCGCATTTGCCAATGGGACGTGCGCGTCCCATTACCGCCCAAACCGGAAGCCGCGACCGTCGCCGCCGGCGACCCGGTGCCGCTGCCGCCTCCGCGACCGCATGTCTCGGGCGACAGCCGCAAATTATGAGTTCGTTTCCACGCTCCGTTCACCGTTTTCAGGTAGCAAAAGCCTCATGACCACCGGCAATCCCACGGCCCTTCTTCGCGCGGCGCCGCCCGGCAATGGCGGCCTGAGCCGCCGCGGCCTCCTCAAGGCCGGCCTCGGCCTTACCGGCGCGGCCGGCCTCGTCTTGCCGGCCACCGGCGCCTATGCCGCCATGGAAGCGGCCGACGGTCTTGTCATCACTGACTATCGCCTGACGCCGCCGGGCTGGCGGCCCGGCCACCGGGTCACGATCACGGTCATCGCCGATCTGCACGCCGGCGGCCCGAACATGGGGCTTAAGCGGGTGCAGCAGGTGGTCGATGCCGGCAACGCCCTCCGCAGCGACCTCATCGTCGTCATGGGGGATTATTTCGCCACCCATCGGTTCATCACCGAGCACGTGCCGAACGCCGCCTGGGCGGGCGAGCTCGGTCGTCTGCGCGCGCCGCTCGGCGTCTATTCGATCCTCGGCAATCACGACTGGTGGTACGACGTGAAGGGCGTGCGCCGAGCACTCGGCGCCGTGCACATCCCGGTCCTGGAAAACGACGCCGTGCTGCTGGGCGAGGCCGGCCGGCGCTTCTGGGTGGCCGGCCTTGGCGACCAGCTCGCCCATTGGATCGGACCCAGCCAGTTCAAAGGCATCGACGATCTGCCCGGCACCCTCACGAAGATTACGACAAATGATCCGGTCATCCTGCTCGCCCACGAACCGGATATCTTCACGGAAGTTCCGGAACGCGTGTCGCTCACTTTGGCGGGCCACACCCACGGCGGGCAGATCCGCATCCCGTTCGTGCCGCCGACGTGGACGCCGTCAGAATACGCCGATCGCTTTGTCTACGGCCACATCGTCGAGGAAGGCCGGCACCTGATCGTGTCCGGCGGACTCGGTTGCAGCAAAGTACCGCTGCGCCTCGGCGTACCGCCCGAGATCGTGCGGATTACACTGGGGGTCTAGCCCGGAAACAAAAACGGCGCCTGAAGGCGCCGTTTTCGTATTCGCTAAGAAGCTGGGACTTAGTTGAACAGCCCGCCGGTCGAGGCCATCTTCGGACCGAATGTCGATGTGCCCTGACCCGGCGCCAGCACCACGACCACAGTGCCCATCTTCACCCGGGTGTACAGGTCGATGACGTCCTCGTTGGTCATGCGGATGCAGCCCGACGAGATCGCCTGGCCGATATATTCCGGCTGATTGGTGCCGTGGATGCGGTAGAGGGTGTCCTTGTTGCCCTCATACAGGTACATCGCGCGCGCACCCATTGGGTTCTGCGGGCCGCCGCTGACAAAGTTCGGCACGTCCATGCGCTTCTTGATCTCTGCGGTCGGCGTCCAGGTCGGCCATTCCGCCTTGCGTTGCACCTTCGCTACACCCGACCACGCCAGCGCTTCTTCGCCGACGGTCACGCCGTAGCGGATCGCCTTACCGTCGGGCAGCACGTAGTAGAGAAACTTGTTGTCGGAATCGATCACGATCGTTCCCGGCACTTCCTTGCGGGAATACTCGACGATATGCCGCCGGTACGGCTCCGCGATCGCCACCTTTTCATAAGGCGCCGCCGCCAGGAGCTTCTTGTCGCGCACCGTCAGGTTTGCTTCCGAGGCGGGCTCCATCGTGGACTGCATACAGCCCCCGAGTACCAAGCCGACCCCCACCAAAACAACCCACAACCCCCTTGCCGCCATGCTCTTCCTCTTTCCCGGTCGCTCCGCGTAGCGCCCGCGTGTTCAAACTGCACGTTGGAATTAACCGAAACCGCCACGGGAACGCCACGTTTTCCGACGGATACGCGGAAAGCTCTTGTGAACGTGTTGCAGGAATGCCGCACTCGACCTTGGACGCGCATCTGCGCGATTCGGCCGCACCGCCACCTCGCAAAAATGACACTGCCTTCAAGATATTAACGGAGGGTTTACCATAGGAGGCAGTAGTTTAGGCGCCGAGGGGGTAGCCCCCTCGGTGTTGCGAAATGTCATGGATTGTCAGTGATTGCTGCGCAATTTTGCCTAAGTCGGTCACCACATGACTGGTACTAGGGAACCCAAGGACGGAGCGGAGAGAAGCCAATGAAAGCGACGACAACGGAGCACCAAGACTCCAAGTCTCAGGAGTCGAAGCGCCAGAAGACAGAACTCGACAACCGTTACGGAAAGATCGGAATTTCCGCCGTCGCGGCGGCCGTGTGCCCGAAGGGCGAGAAAGACAGTGACGGCAAGGAGCCGCGTTTGGTGCCTTACGACCGCGATTGACGCGGACGGGCTTGACCGACGTCGCGAGCCTAAACGCGGCGCAAGACAACCATCATCGCCGGACTTGAGTGGCCGGCCGCGTGTACGCGGTGGGTTGTGCCATTTATGCCTTGCGCGCCGCCACACGATCGGGCCATGACAAGTGGCCCGATCGACACGGAGTCCGCATGATCTCGGTCTATGTTCCGCGCGGCACCACGCTCGAGCGCATTCCCCTCGAAGCCGGCAAGCAGCCGCCACCTGAGGCGGTGTGGATCGATCTGGTCGCGCCGACCGCACAGGAAGACAAGACGGTCGAGCAGATGCTTGGCATCGCCGTGCCGACGCGCGAGGAGATGCAGGAGATCGAGGTCTCGAGCCGCCTCTACGTCGAGAACGACGCGCGCTATATGACCGCGACGCTGATGTGCCAGTCGGACACGGCGACGCCGAAGACGACCGCCGTCACCTTCATCCTTTCCGGCCATCGCCTCGTCACCGTGCGTTACGACGATCCGCGCCCCTTCGCCATCGTCGAGCACAAGCTCGCGCGCGCCTGTTCGCCCAAGGTCTCCGGCGAGACGGTGTTCATGGATTTGCTGGACGCGGTCATCGACCGCTCCGCCGACATCCTCGAGCGCATCGGCGCCGACGTCGACCAGATTTCGCACACGATCTTCGAGCCGGACCCGGATGCCGGGCCGCCATCCTACAACGAGATCCTCAAGGCCCTCGGCCGCAAGGGCGACCTCACCTCCAAGGTGCGCGAGAGTCTGGTGTCGGTCGGGCGTCTCGTGTTGTTCCTGGCCAACGAAGCCGACGCACTGAAGTGGCCGAAGGACACGCGTGCGCAGTTGAAGTCGATGCAGCGCGACGCCGTCTCGCTCTCCGACCACGCGACCTACATCAGCAACAAGGTGACCTTCCTGCTCGATGCCATGTTGGGCGTGGTCAACATCCAGCAGAACAACATCATCAAGATATTCTCGGTCGCCGCGGTGGTGCTAATGCCGCCGACGCTCGTCGCGTCGATCTATGGCATGAACTTCCGCCACATGCCGGAACTCGATCTCACATACGGCTACCCGATCGCGCTGATCCTGATGATCTTCGCGGCGATTCTGCCCTATATGTATTTCAAGTGGCGGAAGTGGTTGTAACGTGAGGGCGCACCACGCCGCTCACACATGCTGGCCGCCGTTGATGTGGATCTCCGCGCCGTTCACGTATGAGCTGGTCTCCGTGCACAGCACGTAGATGATCTTCGCCACCTCGTCGGGCGTGCCGAGGCGGTGCATGGGGATCTGCTCGACGATCTTGTCGGTGCCCGGCGACAGGATCGCCGTGTCGATCTCGCCCGGCGCGATGGCGTTGACGCGGATGCCGACGCGGCCGAAATCGGCCGCCATCTCGCGCGTCAGCGAGGCGAGCGCCGCCTTCGACGTTGCGTAGGCCGCCCCTGCGAAGGGGTGAACGCGCGAGCCGGCAATTGACGTGACGTTCACCACCGAGCCCTTCACCGCCTTGAGTTCGTTCATCAGGCCGCGCGCCAGCATGATCGGCGCGAAGAAGTTCACCCGGAACACCTGCCGCCACACGTCGATCTCGGTATCGAGCGAGCCGAGCCGCTTGCCGCCCTCGGCCTTGGGCGAGATCGCGGCATTGTTCACCAGCGCGTGCAGTTCGTGCGCATCGAGCCGGCGCTTGATCTCCTCGATCGCTTCCAGCGTGTTGACCTCATCGGAGAGATCGACCTGGATGTGATCCTCCGGCCCGGCGTCCCACGGGCAATTTTCTGGAAACGGATGACGCGAGCAGGTGATCACGCGCCACCCCGCCGCCGAGAAACGCTTCACCGTCGCATGCCCGATGCCGCGGCTTGCGCCGGTGAGCAGCAGCGTGCGCCGCGGTTGGTTGTTGTGCGAAGTCGGCATTATGATCCTTGCAATGACTCTAAACTTAGAGCGTGTCGCTGAAGCAAAAACATTAGCTCACGGATAGAGCCGCGTCTTGTTCCACGGCTCATCCGGCGTCGTGCGGACGAATTCGACGCGGTCGTGCAGGCGGAAGGGCCGATCCTGCCAGAACTCGATGCGCAGCGGCACGATGCGGTATCCCGACCAGTACGGCGGCCGCGGCACCTCGCCGAGCGCGTATTTCGCCGCGTAAAGCGCGACCGCTTTTTCGAAGGCGAGGCGGCTTTCCAGAGGTGACGACTGCTTGCTGGCCCAGGCTCCGATCTGCGCCTGCTTCGCGCGCGTCGCGAAATAGGCATCGGCCTCCGCGTCTGTCACACGCTCGACGGCGCCGCGGACGCGCACCTGTTTGTTGAGCGATTTCCAATGGAAGACCAGCGCGGCGAGCGGATGCGCGTCCAACTCCCGCCCCTTTTGGCTGGTTCTGTTCGTATAGAAAACGAAGCCCCTTTCATCGACGCTTTTGAGCAGCACCATCCGCGCGTTCGGGAGGCCGTCGGCATCGACGGTCGCCAGCGTCATGGCGGTCGGATCGCGCGGTTCGGAGCGGGTGGCTTCATCGAGCCACGCGGCGAAGAGCCGAAATGGCTCGTCGGCGGCGGTGAAATCACCACTCGTTAACCAGCTCGGGTGTTGAATTGGGGCCGTATCGGACATTCGTCGGAGCGTTTCGTTTGGCTGGGTCCAAGGACCGTCGGTTGGGCCAGCAGTGGCCCTCTTTGGTCCATCTATATAGGGGATGCGCTCTGCCGCGCCTATGGCGGGCCCTGCCGCTCGCCTGTGCGCTGGCGGCGGCCCTGGGCGGCGGCGGATGCAGCCTCTCGGGCCAACTCGACTCTTTTCTCGACAAGTCCGACCGGACCGGCTCGATCACGCCGCCGCCCGGTACCAAGGGCACCGCTGAGCTGCCGCCCGACACCGATCTCGCCTATGCCCGTGCCGCCGCCAGCGAAGTCCTCCGCCGCGGTGAGAAGGACGCGAGCCAGCCCTGGGAAAATCCTCATACCGGCGCGCGCGGCACGATCACGCCGCTGGCTTCAGCCTATACCCAGGACGGACAGACCTGCCGCAATTTCCTCGCCAGCTACGTGACCAACAGCGCCGAGGCCTGGCTCCAGGGCGAAGCCTGCCGGGAGCAGAAGGGCGCCTGGGAAGTACGCACTCTCAAGCCCTGGAAGCGTTCCTGATCAGCGCCCTGCGCCGCCGAAGCGCTGAAAGGGCGAATGCGCGTTGCATCCGCGCCGTCTGACCCCCACATTCACGGCTGAGTCGCCGGTCCCGCCGGCGGGCAGGGGAAATTCACAGGAGTTTAGACGGATGCGCGACCCCTACGAGGTTTTGGGGGTTTCGAAGGGTGCGAACGAGGCTGAGATCAAGAGCGCCTACCGGCGCCTCGCCAAGAAACTGCATCCCGATGCCAACAAGCACGATCCGAAAGCGGCGACACGGTTCGCGGAGCTCAACGCTGCCTACGAGATCGTCGGTGACGACCAGAAGCGCAAGGCCTTCGACAATGGCGAGATCGACGCCGAAGGCAAGCCGCGCTTCCGCGGCTTCGAAGGCGCGCAGCCCGGCGCGGGCGGCCCCTGGGGGCCCGGCGCCGGCAGTAATTTCGAGAGCTTCAGTTTCGGCCCGGACGGCTTCCAGCGGTCCGCCGGCGGCGGTGGCGCTCACCCCGGCGCCGGTGCGGGTGGTTTCGAAGATCTGCTGCGTGGCATGTTCGGCGGCGGTGCGGCGCGTGGTGGCGCCGGTGCGCGCGCGCGTCAATTCGAGCCGGACGATTTCGGCGCGCCCTCGACCGGACAGGACTTGCATGCTTCGCTGACCATCAGCCTGCCGGAAGCAGCCAAAGGCTCGAAGGCGCGCGTGCATCTGCCGACGGGCAAGGAGATCGAGGCCAAGATTCCCGCCGGCATCGCCAGCGGCCAGACGATCCGCCTGAAAGGACAGGGCTGGCCGAGCGCGCAAGGCCGCGCCGGAGACGCGCTGATCACGGTGAATGTCGCGCCGCATCCGGTGTTCAAGCCGGACGGCGCCGACTTGCGCCTCGATCTGCCGATCACGCTCTATGAAGCCGTGCTTGGCGGCAAGGTGCGCGTACCGACGCTCGACGGCGCGGTGGAGCTGGCGATCCCGGCCAACACCAATTCCGGCCGCACCTTCCGTCTCAAGGGCAAAGGGCTCAAAACCAAAGACGGTAGCAAGAGCGGCAGCGGCGATCTGCTCGCCACTGTGCGGATCATGCTGCCTCAGGAGACCGACGACGCGTTCACCGACTTGATGAAAGAGTGGCGCGAGAAGAAGCCGTACGATCCGCGCGGCGATTTGGAGTGAGCTTTTCCCGGGCGCAGCGCAGCGTGAGCGAAAGCGAAACGGTGCGCTGCAGACCCGCGATCGTCACAGGCTCCGAACTTTGCGCGGTCCCGGATCTGCAGCGCACCACTCCGCTCACGCTCCGTGCTGCGCCGCGTCCGGGACAAGTCGCTCACGACTTCTTCGTCGTCTTGTCGATCTGATCGTAGATCGCCTTGCTGACGACCTCGAGCTTCTCGCGCTCGGCTGGACCGCTCACCACATAGGCGACCTTGTTGTCCACCCAATAGAACGCCGCGTAACGCTCGCCGTTCTTGTAGCGCAACGACGTCTCCGGCATGCGCGCCTTGGCGCAGTAGATCGTGTAGCGGTCGCCCGACGCGCTCTCGTACATGTAGAACGCCGCGGCGCCGGTCGGTCCCGGCAGCAGGCGCCCGCCGACCAGCGACAAGCCCAGGTCCCTCAAATCAGGAATGCTCTGCTCGTAGCCGACCCGCTTCGACAGCCATTGCGTCATGTGCGCGCGATCGCTGCCCGGCACTTCCACCGGATGGCGCACCTCGACGACATAGAGCTTGTAGGCATCGAGCGCCTCGGCCGTGAACATGTCGAATCCGGGCGGTGAACCTGCCGTCGCGCCGCGTGCGATCCAGCCGGTCGCGCCGCCGACAAGGAATGCCGCGAGCGCCGCCGCCGCGGCGATAGCCGTCCACGAACGCCGGTTGGCACGGGTCGCGCGCAGGAGATTGTCAATTCTGAGCCGATCCGGCACCGGCTCGTCGGCGACGGAGTCGAAACGCGCGCGGATGCTCTCCGCTTGCGCCCGCCAGGCGGCGACGAGCGCTGCTTGCTCCGGATGCTCGGCGAGCCAAGTGGCTACGGCCTCGCGCCGGTCGGCCGGCAATTCGCCGTCGACATAGGCGTGGAGCTCGTCCTCGCTCACAGGTGAATCACGATCAGTCATGGCCCCTGGTCCTCTATTTCACGCGACGCAGCGCCGGGCGCTCGCCGTCGAGATAGCTTTTGATCTGCACACGCGCACGCGCGAGACGCGACATCACAGTGCCGATCGGCACGCCCTGCACCTCCGCGACTTCGCGATAGGTGAGGCCTTCCAACACTACCAGCAGCAACGCGTCGCGCTGGTCTTCAACCAATGTGGCGAGCGCGCGTTCAATGTCGCGTCCGCCGGCTTCCGGTCCGGCGAGGTCCGGCGCGTCGTTATCCTCGAGCGATGACAAGGCCGGGCGCCGCGCTAACGATCTCAACCGGTTGCGGTTCAGGTTGGTGAGGATCGTGTACAACCAGCTGCGCACATCGCCGCCGTGGAACAGATGCTCCGAGCGCAGCGCCCGCACCAAAGTGTCCTGGACCAGGTCATCGGCAGTGTCCGCATTCCGCGTCAGCGCCCGCGCATAGCGCCGCAAGGCGGGAATCGTCGCCTCAACATCCTGCCGGAACGTGGCCAAGCCGCCCCTCCTATGCCGGACCGCGTGCCGGATTTGGCACCGTCATTCGCATGAAAAAACCCCTGAATTGCGAACATATTCCCGGAAATGAATTGAATTAACAGCCTCGGCCGGTTGTATGGCTCCCTTTGCTTGATGGCCCCCGGACCCTATGCCATAGGAGGCCACCGGCGGTTGCCGGCCAAGACGGGGAGCGTAATGGCGGAAGCCTCGGGTTTGATGCGCGGAAAACGCGGCCTGATTATGGGCGTGGCGAACAACCGTTCGATTGCCTGGGGGATTGCGCGCGCTTGCCGCGAGCAGGGCGCGGACTTGGCCTTCACCTACCAGGGCGATGCGCTCAAGAAGCGGGTCGAGCCCTTGGCAGAGGAGGTGGACGGTTTGGTGGTCGGCCATTGCGACGTCACCGATCCCAAGACTCTCGATGCCGTTTTTTCCGCTGTGGAATCGGCCTGGGGCTCGCTCGATTTCGTGCTGCACGCCATCGCCTTCTCCGAGAAGGACCAGCTCGACGGGCGCTACGTCGACACGACCGAAGGCAACTTCACCAAGACCATGGTGGTGAGCTGCTATTCGTTCACCGCTATCGCCCAGCGGGCGGAAAAGCTGATGACGAACGGCGGCTCGCTGCTGACGCTCTCTTATTACGGCGCCGAGAAATGGATGCCGCACTACAATGTGATGGGCCTCGCCAAGGCGGCGCTCGAATGTTCGGTGCGCTACATGGCCGCCGATCTCGGCGAAAAGAACATCCGCGTCAACGCCATCTCCTCCGGGCCGATCAAGACGTTGGCCGCCTCGGGCATCGGTGACTTTCGCTATATCCTGAGATGGAACGAGTATAACGCGCCGCTGCGGCGCAACGTGACGCTCGAGGATGTCGGCAAGACCGGCGTCTATTTTCTCTCCGACATGTCGAGCGGCGTCACCGGTGAAGTGCATCACGTCGATGCCGGCTATCACATCGTCGGCATGAAGCACCCGAACGCGCCCGACATCGCCGTCGGCAAGGACGAGTGACGCGTAGCGCCCAATTCGGTCACAGGTCATGACGCTCAGTGATCGCGACCTCGACCGCTATTTCCGCCGCATCGGCTATTCCGGCTCGGCCGCCGCCACCCGGGATACGCTGGCGCAATTGCAGGCGCTGCATACCGCGGCGATTCCATTCGAGAACCTCGATCCGCTGATGCGGCGGCCGGTGGCGTTGGACTTGCCCGCGCTCACGCGCAAATTCCTCGATGAGGAGCGCGGCGGCTACTGCTTTGAGCAGAACACACTCTTCCAGGCCGCGCTGCGCACGTTGGGCTTCTCGGTCTCGGGCCTTGCCGCCGTGCCGCAATGGAACAGGCCCGCCGGTGTGACCATCCCGCGCACGCATATGGTGCTGCGTGTCGATATGCCCGAGGGACCGTTCATCGCCGATGTCGGCTTCGGCGGCCTGACGCTGACGTCGCCGCTGCGGCTTGTGCCGGACGTCACGCAGGAAACGACGATGGAGCGTTTCCGGCTGACGCCGGACGGCCTGCAATTCCAGCTGCAGGTGCATCTCGCAGGACACTGGGCGGGTCTCTATCTGTTGTCGCTGCAAGACGTCACGCCGGAGGACTATGAAGTCTTCAACTGGTTCACCTCGACGCATCCGAATGCGATCTTCACCAATCATCTGATGGTCGCTCGGCCGGCGGCGGATCGGCGCTACGGCTTGTTCAACAATGCCTTCTCGATCCATCACCTGAATGGCCGAACGGAAAAACGCACGATCGATGACCCGGAAGAACTCGCCTCGTTGCTGCGCGAGCATTTCCACGTGCGGCTGCCGGAAGGGTCCGACGCCGTGCTGGTGAAAGTGACGCGCAATGTCCGTTAAGCGGCCGACGCTGTATTACATCCGCCACGGCGAGACCAATTGGAATGTCGACCGCCGTCTGCAGGGCCAAAAGGACATCCCGCTCAACGCGCGCGGCCGCGTTCAGGCGACCCACTGCGGCGAGATCCTGCGCGACCTCTTCGCGCGTGACGGCCGCGATCCTGCGGCGCTCGACTACGTGTCTAGCCCGCTCGGCCGCGCTCGCGTGACGATGGAATTGGCGCGTGCCGCCATGGGTCTCGCCCCCGACGCTTACAGGGTCGAGCCGCAGCTCGCCGAAATCTCCTTCGGTGCGTGGGAGGGTTACACCATCGCCGAGATGCGTCAGCGCGACCCGCAGGGCACCGTGCAGCGCGAGCAGGACAAGTGGCATTTCCTGGCGCCGGGCGGCGAGAGCTACAAGATGGTCGCGGCGCGCATGGGCGCCTGGTACGAGACACTCATCCGCGACACGGTGGCCGCCGCCCACGGCGGCACGGCGCGCGGGTTGATGGCCTATCTCGGGATCGCCAAACCGGCCGCGGCCCCGCTCATCGATATCGAGCAGGGGGTGGTTTACGTGTTCGAGGGCGGGAAGCTGACGCGGTATGTCTAAAACCGTCATTCCGGGGCGCTCGCGAAGCGAGCGAACCCGGAATCCAGAGACGGATGCTGTGCTTGCGGCTGGATTCCGGGTCCCGCCCTTCGGGCGGTCCCGGAATGACGGGTCGATTTGACCCTAGCCGAAGTGCGGGTTACCACCCGGGGCAACAGCGGATCGACTATGTCCTTCAACACCTTCGGCCATCTCTTCCGGTACACGAGCTTCGGCGAAAGCCACGGGGCGGCGATCGGCTGCGTGGTCGACGGCTGCCCGCCGCGCATCCCGCTGACCGCCGAGGACATCCAGCTCCATCTGGACAAGCGCCGTCCGGGCCAGTCGCGCTTCACCACGCAGCGGCAGGAGCCGGACGCGGTGAAGATCATGTCCGGCGTGTTCACCGACGAGGCGACCGGACAGCAGGTCACTACCGGCACGCCGATCATGCTGCTGATCGAGAATGTCGATCAGCGCTCGAAGGACTACTCCGACATCAAGGACAAGTACCGGCCCGGTCACGCCGGCTACGTCTACGACATCAAATACGGCATTCATGACTATCGTGGTGGCGGACGCGCCTCGGCGCGCGAGACCGCCGCGCGGGTGGCGGCCGGCGCTGTGGCGCGCAAGGTCGTGCCGGGCCTCTCCGTGCGCGCCGCGCTGGTGCAGATGGGCCCGCACAAGATCGACCGCGCGCGCTGGGACTGGAACGAGGTCGACAAGAACCCGTTCTTTTGTTCGGATCCGGTGCAGGCGAAATTCTTCGAAGAGTATCTGGACGAGGTGCGCAAATCCGGCTCCTCGATCGGCGCTGTGATCGAGGTGATCGCCGAAGGCGTGCCTGCCGGTCTGGGCGCACCGATTTACGCCAAGCTCGATGGCGATCTCGCCTCGGCGCTGATGGGCATCAATGCGGTCAAGGGCGTCGAGATCGGCGACGGCTTCGCCACCGCCGGGCTGAGCGGCGAGGACAATGCCGACGAGATGCGCATGGGCAATGACGGCAAGCCGCTGTTCCTGTCCAATCACGCCGGTGGCATCCTCGGCGGCATCTCAACCGGCCAGCCCATCGTCGCGCGCTTCGCGGTGAAGCCGACCTCCTCGATCCTCACCCCGCGCAAGACCGTGGACCGCTATGGCCGTGACACCGACGTGATGACCAAGGGCCGCCACGACCCCTGCGTCGGCATCCGCGCCGTGCCCATCGGCGAAGCCATGGTGGCATGCGTGCTGGCCGATCACTATCTCATGCAGCGCGGCCAGGTCGGCGAGGGAACGGCGTGGCCGTTCGAAAAGCGATAAAATGTTCTTCGTCATTCCGGGGCGCGGCCACCCAAGTCGGCTTTAGCCGACTTGGGCAAGATGAATTACCGATCTCGGGTAAACCCGAGATCGGTGGCCGCGAGCCCGGAATCCATAACCCCCAACGCTGCGGATTATGGATTCCGGGTCCGCTCGCTTCGCTTCGCGTCCCGGAATGACGGAGTAAATGGAGATTTCAGTGCCCGATATCCACCAACGCGTTGAAGCGGCGATCAAGGCCTTCGCCAGAGGCGAGCTCGTGGTCGTGACCGACGACGATGACCGCGAGAACGAGGGCGACCTCTTCATCGCCGCCTCGCTCTGCACGCCGGAGAAGATGGCCTTCATCATCCGCCACACCTCCGGCATCGTCTGCGCGCCGCTCGGCGTCGAGCTTGCGCGCCGCCTGCATCTCGATCCGATGGTGGCGGAAAACGACGCCCCGCTCGGCACCGCCTTCACAGTTACCGTTGACGTGCGGCACGGTCTCACCACCGGCATCTCGGCGGAGGAGCGCACCAACACCGTGCGCGCGCTCGCCAACGACAACAGCGGCGCGTCGGACTTCGTACGGCCCGGCCATGTGTTCCCGCTGGTCGCGCGCCAGGGCGGCGTGCTGATGCGCTCAGGCCATACGGAAGCGTGCGTCGATCTCTGCCGCTTGGCCGGATTGCCGCCGGTCGGCGTCCTGTCCGAATTGATGAACGACAACGGCACCGTGATGCGCGGGCCGGAAGTCACCGCCTTCGCCGAGCGGCACAAGCTCCTGCATGTCTCGATCGCCGATCTCATCGCCTACCGGCAGGTGCGCGATAAGCTGGTCGAGCGCGTCGGTGAATTTCCGTTGATGTCGGAGATCGGCACGCTGAAAGGTTATGCCTACATCACGCCGTTCGATCGTGTGCATCACATGGCCTTCGTTTATGGCGATCTCGGTGACGGCAAGAACGTACCTGCCCGCCTGCACCGCGCCGACGTGATCGGCGACGTGTTCGGTGGCGCGAAGACGATCCGCGCAGCGCTTGCGTGCTTCAAGGCAGCCGGCCGCGGCGTCATCGTCTATCTGCGCGACGGCACCGCCGGCGTGCCGGTGGCGGAGATTCCGCACGGCGACACCGGCACCGAAGCCGCGCGCTCGCGTCAGTGGCGGGAGATCGGTCTCGGCGCGCAGGTGCTGAAGGACCTCGGCATTTCCTCGATCAAGCTGCTCACCTCGAGCCATCGCACCTATGTCGGCCTGTCCGGCTTCGGCATCGAGATCGTCGGCACCGATCCTCTCGAATAGCTGAGGTATCCCGTCATTCCAGGGCGCGAGCGGAGCGAGCGAACCCGGAATCCAGAAACGGATACAGTGCTCGTGTCTGGATTCCGGGTCCTGCGCTCCGCGCAGTCCCGGAATGACGCTTCGGAGCCTTTCTTTCGCTTGGGCCGCGTGTCAGTCTTCACGCATGAGGCGACGCAGTCTTGGAATTGCCATCGCCGGACTGGCTGTCGCCGCGGGTTGTGCGCTCGCGGCCTACGCTGCGCCTCACCCCCGCTTCGCCGACAAGAGTACGGACGCCGTTCCCGTCGATGTCGAGCTCGTGCTCGCGGTCGACGTTTCCTACTCGATGGATCCGGACGAGCAGCGGCTCCAGCGCGACGGCTATGTCGAGGCGCTCACGTCCAAGGAATTCCTGCAAGCCTTGCACGAAGGTGCCAATGGCAAGATCGCTATCACTTATGTCGAATGGGCCGGCTCGTCAGACCAGAAAATCCTGGTGCCGTGGCGGCTGATCGACGGACCTGAGTCCGCCGACGCCGTTGCCGCCGAAATCGCCAATGCGCCATACCGGCGCGCCTCGCGCACCTCGATCTCCGGCGCGTTGAAATTTGCCAAGCCGTTGTTCGACAACAGCGGTTATCGCGGCCTGCGCCGCGTGATCGATGTGTCCGGCGACGGCGCCAACAACAACGGCGTGCCGGTAGCGCCCGTGCGCGACGACGTGGTGGCGAGCGGCATCACCATCAACGGGCTGCCGCTGGTACTCAAGCGCCCCAATGCCGGCACGCTCGATATCGAAAACCTCGACGTCTATTACGAAGACTGCGTCATCGGCGGACCAGGCGCCTTCATGATCCCGATCCGCGATCGCTCGCAGTTCATCGAGGCAACGCGTAACAAGCTGATTCTGGAAGTCGCCGGACGTCAGCCTTCGGCGCGCGTCATTCCGGTCGCGGCGCATCCGCCGCGCATCTCCTGCACCATCGGCGAGAAGCTCTGGCAGGAGCGCTGGGGCGGCGGATTGGATTTTCAGTAGAGGACAGGCGCGCCGCATTTTCGCGGTGTCATGCCCCGCGAAAGCGGGGCACCCAGTAATCCCAGTCTGGATGTCTGATTGCGACGCTGCGGCGCACTGGATCACCCGCTTGCGCGGGTGATGACAACTGAGCGTGGGGCGGCCTCTCACCTCTCAAACTTCGCCACCAACTCCACATGCGACGAATAGCGGAACTGGTCCACTGGCGTCACGCCAAGGAGCTTGTATCCGCCGTCCACCAAGATCTTCGCATCACGCGCGAAAGTCACCGCGTCGCACGATACGGCGACGATCGTCTTCACGTTGCTCTTGGCGAGCTCGCGCGCCTGCGCCTCGGCGCCCTGGCGCGGCGGATCGAACACCACAGCGTCGAAATTTTTCAGCTCGATCGGCACATAAGGCCGACGAAACAGATCGCGCGTGATCGCTTCGACCGGCTTCAGGCCGCTGGTCATGTTCACCGCACGCTCCAGCGCCTTCACCGCGCTCGCCTCGCTGTCGGCGGCTGTCACCCGTGCGGTCTCCGCCAGGCGGAAGGCGAATGTGCCGATGCCCGCAAACAAGTCGGCGATGCGCTTGGCCTTGCCGGCATGCTGCGTGACGAGCTTCGCCAGCGTGGTCTCGCCCAAAGCCGTCGCCTGCAGGAAGGCGCCCGGTGGCAGCGGCACATTGGAGCGGCCGATCTTGAGGATCGGCTGCGCGGTTTGCGCCACAAGTTCGCCGTGACGCGTCAGGCGCGCAAGTCTGTGCTTGTGCGCGATCTCGGCCAACACCGTCGTCAGCTTCGTCGACAATGGCCCGGACCCGCGCACATCGACGTCCATGCCGCTGTCAGCCGCCGTCACCTGGATGTCGAGCGGCTTCTTCGTGGGCTTCAGCACCTCGGCAATCGCCCAGGCCGCCTGCACCGCGCCGTCGAGACCCGGCGCCAGCACCGGGCAAGTATCGATTGCTACGATGTGATGCGCGCGCGGCGCCGTGAAACCGACCTCCAGCACATCATGCGTGCCGCGCCGCGCATGCAGCACCGCGCGCCGCCGTCCGGCGCCGTGCGCGTCGATGAGATCGGCAACCGGCGCAACAAGGTTTGCCTGTGCCAGCGCCTCGACCACCAGGCCGCGCTTCCACAGATGATATTCGGCCAGCGACCAGTGCTGCATCGCGCAGCCGCCGCAGATACCGAAATGCTTGCAGATCGGCACGGCGCGCTCGTGGCTCGCCTTGTCGACATGCAGCAGATGCCGCCGGTCCGGGTGACCCGGCACGGCCTCGACCGTCACCACCTCGCCCGGCAGCGTATAGGGCACAAACGCCGGCCCTACGGGCGTATCGGCGACGCCGTCGCCGCGGTGCCCCAGGCGCGTGATGGTCAGTTGTTCGGTCATGCGCCGGCTTAGCCGACAAGCGCCGCCGCGGGCAATGCTTCAGTGCGGGACGGCGTGGCCGGGCGCCGCCGGCATGTAGCCGCGGCGAGTCAGCGCGTTGAACCGCCACACCAGCAGCAGGGCATAGAGCGCCAGGCCCAGCGTGAAGCCGATCCAGATGCCGGGCGCCCCCAGCCGCGCCGCAAAGGCGAGGGCATAGGAGGTGGGGAAGCCGACCACCCAGAAGCTGATGCCGGAGAAAATCAGCGGCACGCGCGTGTCGTTGAGCCCGCGCAGCGCGCCGGCGGTGATAGTCTGGATGCCGTCGACGACGAAGAAGGTCGAGCCGAGCGCCAGCAAGGTCGCCGCCAGCGCGACGGTGGCGCCGGCATCGCCCGTCTCCGTGCCGAGGAAGGCGAGCGGGATCACATGGCGCAGCACCATGATCACCATCGCCATGCCTGCCATGAACACGGCGCCGAGTCCGATCGCGGCGAAACCGGCGCGGCGGCTCGCCGGCGCGTCGGCGCGGCCGACCGCATGCCCGACGCGCACGGTCGCGGCCATCGATATGCCGAACGGCACCATGAACAGGATCGCCGCGACCTGCAGCGCGATCTGATGCGCAGCCAAAGCCGTGGTGCCGATCCAGCCCATCAGGATCGCCGCGCTGGCGAATAAGCCGTATTCCAAGAGGAACGCGCCCGAGATCGGCGCGCCGACGACGATGAGCGCGCGCATCAGCGCGGCATCGAAACGCCAGAAGCGGCTCAGCACGCGGTATTTCTTGAACGGGCGCTGCGTATAGGCGATCCAGAACCCAACGACGCACATGCCGATGGTCACCAGCGTCGTTGCGAACCCCGCGCCGATCAGTTCGAGCCGCGGCAGGCCGAAGGCGCCATAGATGAGCGCATAGGCGAGCAGCGCGTTCATCGGGATCGCCACGAGCGTGATCCACAATGCCGGCTCCGGCCAGTTCACCGCGCTCATGAAGCCGCGCAAGGCGATGAACCACCAGGCCGGCAGCAGGCTCCAGCCGAGCCCCATCAGATATTGTCCGGCGAGCCGTGCGACGTCCTGCTGCTGGCCGAGCGCGAGCAGCAGCGTCTCGCCCATGTGCTGCACCGCCATCAGCGGAATGCCGAGCAGCACGGAAGCCCACAGTCCGACGCGCAGCGCGCGCCGCACCATGCGCGGCTCGCGCGCGCCGTAGGCTTGCGCCGCCAGCGGCGCCACCGCGGAGACGAGCCCAAGGCCCAGCATGAAGGCGACGAACATCACGGTCTGGCCGAGCGCCGCGCCTGCGATCGCGCGGTCGCCGAGATGGCCGATGAGAATGAGGTCGCTCGTCATCATCGCCACTTGGCCGAGTTGCGTGAGCGCGATCGGCAGCGCAAGCTTCACCGTGCCGGCGAGCTCGTCGCGCCAATGGTCCGGACTCGCCAGTGCCTTTGCGCCGGCGGCGATGTCGATCTCATGCGGAGTCATGGCCGGCACCATAGTGCGACTTTAGGCGGAAGGAAGACCACCATGCGCCGCAGGGTCAATTCGGAATCCGCGCGTGGCTCGATGGCCACAAACATCAACGGAGCTGATCCGCCACATCGTGGTAAACGATGCGTTGGCGCGCTATCGCGCGTCCGCGCCGAGCAGGAACTCGACATTCCCGTCGCCGCCTTGGATGGGCGACGGAATGATGCCGTGCACACTCCACCCGAGTGAGCCGGCAAAGCCGGTGATTTCATCGCGCACGCCTTGGCGCACAGCCTCGTCGCGCACCACGCCCTTCTTGAGCGCGCCGCGTCCGGCCTCGAACTGCGGCTTGATCAGCGCCACAAGCTGCGCCGGCTTCTGCAAGAGCGCCAGCGCCGCCGGTAGCACCAGCTTGAGCGAAATGAAGCTGACATCGATGACGCCGAGATCGGGCGCTTCGTCGAAGCGGGCAGGGGAGAGTGTCCGGATGTCTGTCTCTTCCAACGATATGACCTCGGCCCGCGCGCGCAGGCTTTGATGCAATTGCCCGCGCCCGACATCGACGGCATAAACGCGCTTTGCGCCGCGCTGCAACAAGACCTCGGTAAAGCCGCCGGTCGAAGCGCCGACATCGAGGCACACACGTCCGTGCGCATCGAACTTGAAGTGATCGAGCGCAGCGACAAGCTTCACGCCGCCGCGCGACACATAAGGATGTGCGGCGCTCGCGGTCAGCCGCGCATCGATGGCGATCTCGTCGGATGCTTTGCGCACGACGACGTCGTTGGCTGTCACCAAGCCGGCTTCGATAGCCGCTTGTGCCTTTGCGCGGCTCTCGAACAAGCCACGCTCGACCAGCAAACGATCGGCACGTTGACGCGACGTCATGCTCTTAACGATCCCAAACGGGAACAAGTTTCCATGCACGATTGTTATCGCCAACAGTTCAACATAAATCAAATCGCTTAAGTCGACTGGGAGGCGAACATGGCACGCAAGTATTCGAAGGGCGCTTCGCGTTACGTCAAGCGCGCGATGACCAAGCGCAAGAAGGGCGCGCTCAAGAGCGGCCGCAGCGGCCGCAAGGTCAAGGGCCGCAAGCAGGCGATCGCTATCGGGCTCTCGGAAGCGCGCAAGAAAGGCAAGAAAGTGCCGAAGCGGAAGAAGCGGATGTAACCTTGTCCCGGGCGCAGCGCGGCATGAAGCGTAGCGGAATGCCGCACTGCAGACCCGGTATCGTAACGCAGGACAGCGCTTGCCATCACAGCGCAAGCTGATCGTACAGATCCGTCCACGCGGGGTTCATCTTCTCGACCAGAGAGATTTTCCAGGCCCGGTGCCAGCGCTTCATCAAGCGCTCTCGGGCACCTGCTTCGAGGACTGAAGAGTATCCCTCGAAGTAGACGAGTTTGCTGACGTCGTATTCTTTGGTGAAGCCCGCGACATATTTGCCTTTGTGCTCGCTGACCCGCCGGGCGAGGTCATTCGTCACGCCGACATAGAGCACACCCTTGGGGCGGTTGTTGAGGATGTAGACGAAGAACCGGTCTGCGGTCGTCGCGCCGCCGCCATCTGCGCCCGTTGTCGCCCGGTCCCGGGTCTGCGGAGCACCACTGCGTGGTGCACCGCGCCCGGGACAAGGGCAAACTCAAGCCAGCTTCACAGTCTCTGCCGCCTTGTCTTTGCCGAGCGCTTCGAACACCTTGGTGACGATGCCCTTGGCGTCGAGGCCGGCGGTCGCATACATCGCGGCGGGCGAATCCTGATCGAGGAATTCATCGGGCAGCACCATGCAGCGGACGCGCAGTCCGCTCTCCAGCACGCCGTGCTCGGCCAGCGCCTGCAGCACGAACGAGCCGAAGCCGCCGATCGAGCCTTCCTCGATGGTCACCAGCACCTCGTGCTCGCGCGCGAGCCGCAGCAACAGGTCGATGTCGAGCGGCTTGGCGAAACGCGCATCGGCCACCGTGGTGGACAAGCCCAGCGCCGCCAGTTCGTCCGCCGCCTTGAGACACTCGCCAAGCCGTCCGCCGAACGACAGCAGCGCCACCTTGTGGCCCTCGCGCAGCACGCGGCCTTTGCCGATCTCGAGCGGGGTGCCTTCTTCCGGCATGGGCACGCCGAGGCCTTCGCCGCGCGGATAGCGCAGCGCCGAGGGTGCATCGTCGAGCGCGACCTGCGTCGCCACCATGTGCATCAGCTCGGCCTCGTCCCCCGCTGCCATCAGCACGAAGCCGGGCAGACAGCCGAGGTAGGCGACGTCGAAGGCGCCCGCATGCGTCGGCCCGTCGGCGCCGACCAGACCGGCGCGGTCGATGGCGAAGCGCACCGGCAGCCGCTGGATGGCGATGTCGTGCACCACCTGGTCATAGGCGCGTTGCAGGAAAGTCGAATAGATCGCCGCGAAAGGCTTGAAGCCTTCAGCCGCCAGGCCGCCGGCGAAGGTCACCGCGTGCTGTTCGGCAATGCCGACGTCGAACGTCCGGTTCGGGAATTCCTTCTGGAACAGGTCGAGCCCGGTGCCGGATGGCATCGCCGCGGTGATGGCGACCACCTTGTCGTCCTTGCGCGCCGCTTTGAGCAGCCCGTCGGCGAACACCTTGGTATATTGCGGCGCGGAAGCCTTCGATTTCGCCTGCACGCCGGTCGCCACGTCGAACTTGACCACGCCGTGATATTTGTCGGCCGCGTTCTCGGCCGGACCGTAGCCTTTGCCCTTCTGCGTCACGACGTGGATCAGGATCGGGCCGGCCTCGGCGTCGCGCACATTGCGCAGCACCGGGATCAGGTGATCGAGGTTGTGGCCGTCGATCGGCCCCACGTAATAGAAGCCGAGCTCCTCGAACAGCGTGCCGCCGGTGACGAAGCCGCGCGCGAATTCCTCGGCGCGCGCCGCGCGCTCCTCGAAGAATTTCGGCAGATGATGTGCGAGCTGTTTGCCGATGTCGCGAATCGTCCGGTAGGTCTTGCCGGAGATCAGACGCGCCAGATAGGCGGACATGGCGCCGACCGGCGGTGCGATCGACATGTCGTTGTCGTTGAGGATGACGATCAGCCGCGAATTGCGCCAGCCGGCGTTGTTCATGGCCTCATAAGCCATGCCGGCGGACATGGCGCCGTCGCCGATCACGGCGACGACGTTGAAATCTTTGCCGTCGAGGTCGCGCGCCACGGCCATGCCGAGGCCGGCAGAGATCGAGGTCGAGGAGTGAGCGGCACCGAACGGGTCGTATTCGCTCTCGGCGCGCTTGGTGAAGCCGGAAAGGCCGCCGCCCTGGCGCAGCGTGCGAATGCGGTCGCGCCGGCCGGTGAGGATCTTGTGCGGATAGGCCTGGTGGCCGACGTCCCAGATCAGCTTGTCGGCGGGCGTGTCGAAGACGGCATGCAGCGCCACGGTCAGCTCAACCACCCCCAGACCCGCACCGAGGTGGCCGCCTGTCTTGGCGACAGCGTCGATGGTCTCGGTGCGCAGTTCGTCTGCGAGCTGCTTGAGCTGCTCGATCGACAGGTTTTTCAGGTCGATCGGCAGGTTTACGCGGTCGAGCAGGGGCGTCTTGGAACTTTCAGACACGAAATACTCCGAACGGTATTAGGTCGCTAACAAGGCCTTTTGGCCGGCCCCGTTCGGCCGGGAACCGAGCCTTTACACCAGATAGGCTCTCTCCGGCAATTCAGCGACCCGCCGCAGCGGCCAATTTCGGCTTTCTTTCATGCATGGCGGCGATGACATCGGCGGGGTGTGCGGCCCGTTTGGCGAGGTCGAAGGGCCCGCAACAGATCAAATAATAGTCGTAAGCCGCCCCCGGACGCTCATTCGCGAGCAAAAACTGGAAATGGGCCCGGAAAAACCGCCAGCGGCGGCGGCCAAAGTTCCCGGGCGTCCAGAGATCACGAAAGCTTACGGAAACCACCTTCGGATTTCGCTGTCCCGGCCCCGGGTCGATGCCGTGGTCGGTGATGGGGTCGAACGGCCAGAAATTCATGATGTCGTGGCGCGACTGGTAGTCGATCCAGTCGATATCGGGCGCCAACGCCAGCCGCCGCAGCCGGTCACGGAACCACTGCGCCCCGGCATGGAAGCCGATGATCGGCAAGTTGGCGCCGATGGTCAAAAGCCGCACCGGCGGACCGCTCCGCCCCAGCGCCGGATCGAGCGCCAGCGCCCGGTCGAGCACATCGACCGCCAGGAACGATCCCGAGCTGTGCCCGACGATCACCACCTCGTCGGCGCCGCTGTTGCGCATCGCCTCGACCACATAGGCGGCGAAGGTCTGCATCCGCGTCTCCCAGTCCGGGCGCTTCCGATGCGCGAACTGGTGCGTTGAGGAAACGTCATCGCAGAGATAGAGCAGGTAGGTGTAGCGCTCGGTCAGTCGGAGCAGCGCCGCATAGGCGCCAAAACCCGCGACGACGCCGAGGCTCCTGCCGATCAAAGGCGCCGAGCCGAGCGCTTCGAGAAGCGCCGCGACCGCCACGCCGACACCGGCGCCGAGCAGCAGCCAGAACGTCATCAGCAGTGCCGGATAGAGCACGAACAGCCCGAACCGCCAGTGCGCGCGCAGGATGCGCGGAATAACGCCGGAGATCAGCGACAGGAAGATCGCGCGGTACATATGCGCGATCTTCCAGCCGGGCGGCCGGGCAAAGTCTTTGCGGATGATGTCGTCCCAGCGCAAGAACATATAGCGCGTGTCGACATCCCAGCCGTCGCCGCTGGTCGTTGACTCCCAGGTGGTGGTGAAGCGCTCGGGATCGTTCTCGGCGCGGCCGATCTTGCCGGTCAGGCTGTACAGCTCGCAGGTACGCCGGTATTCGCGCCGGAACATCCGATAGTATTCGGCCAGCCCGCGCGGGTCGTAGCCTTGCACATAGATGACCAGCCGGCTCCGAATCTCCACGAGCGCGCTTTCAGTCCACGTCGAGCGGTTCGCTGCCGACCGGCTTGCCGGACGCGTCGAGCGTGATCTTCTCGACGCGCGCTTCGGCCTGGCGCAGCAAATCCTCGCAGCGCGCCTTCAGCGCCTCGCCACGCTCATAGATCGCCACCGACTCCTCGAGCGGAACCTTGCCTTCCTCCAGCCGCTTGACGATGGATTCCAGTTCCTCAATCGCCCGCTCGAAGGGCAGCTTCTTCACATCGGTGTTGTTGGTCTCGGCCATATCCTCGTCCTGGCGGGTTCTTCAAACCCGCATCTTACGTCGGTCCGTGGCGGCGATGATAGTCCGGGTTATCCACCACGCCGCCGGGCGTTGACCCAGCGCCATTGCATGAAGGCCATGGTCGCGCCGCGGGGCAATAGCCGGGGCAACAGCGTCAGCATCCGGTTCGGCCGGCCTGGCACCACCACGCGGTGTCCGCCCATGAAGCCGGCGTAGCCCTCGCGCGCAACCCGCTCCGCGCTACGGTTGAGAAAACCTGGGAAATAGTCGTGCGGCACGCCCGCGTGGTCGAGGAATGCGGTCGGGACCGGCCCCGGGCACAACGCGCAGACGCGCACGCCGTCGCCCTTGAGCTCGCCGTGCAGCGCCTCGGTGAAGGAAACGACGTAAGCCTTGGTCGCGTGATAGACGGCCATCCCTGGCCCGGGCATGAAGCCGGCGATCGAGGCGACATTGAGAATGCCGCCTTTGTGGCGTGTCACGCTGTCGAGGAAGCGCAGCGACAGGTCGGTGAGCGCGCGGGTGTTGAGGTCGATCATCTCGAGCTGACGCTCCGCGCTCAGTCTCGTCGCAGCGCCGAGCAGGCCGAAACCGGCATTGTTGACGACGTATGCAGGTTCGAGCCCGGCCGCCTGTAGCGCGGCGGCAAGCCCTGCGCGGCCGTCCACGGTGCACACATCGGCGACGATCACGTGCGGGCGCGGCTGTCCCGCCGCCGCGATCTCGTCGGCCAACGCCGTCAGTTGCGCCTCGCGCCGCGCCGCCAGCACCAGTCTATGGCCGTTCTGCGCGAAGACGCGGGCGAGCGCCGCGCCGATGCCGGCGGAGGCGCCAGTGATCAGAGATACGGGTTCGGTGGATGACATTGGAAGATGAATGCTCGACAATGCGCGCTAATGCAATGATCGGGATTCACAGTTTGGCCGACCTCACAGACAAGATCGTGCTGGTGACCGGCGCCGCCGGCGCCATCGGCGCTGCCGTCGTCACCGCGGTACGCGCCGCCGGCGGGACGGCGATTGCGACCGACCTCGACGAGCGCGGCGCCGACACGCCGCTCGACGTCACCGCCGAAGGTGACTGGCAAGGTGTTACTGATGACATCGAGCAGACGCATGGCCGTCTCGACGGGCTGGTGAACGCCGCCGGTATCGCGGTGCTCGGTTCGGTCGAGAAACTCGACTTCGCCACCTGGCGCCGCGTGCTTTCGGTCAATCTCGACGGTGCGTTCCTTGGCTGCAAATACGCGTTTCCGCTTTTGCGCAAACGCGGCGGGGCGATCGTCAATCTCTCGTCGGTGTCGGGCCTCGTCGGCGGCTACAATCTCGCCGCCTACAATGCCTCGAAGGGTGGGCTGTCGCTGCTGACCAAGTCGGTGGCGCTTAACGGCGCGCGCTACAGTCCGCCGGTGCGCTGCAATGCCGTGTGCCCCGCCTTCCTCGAAGGTCCGATGGTCGAGTCGATCGCACAGGGCTCACGCCGCCCGGAGGCGGTGCATCAGAAGCTCAAGAACGACATCCCGCTCGGCCGCTTGGGCAAGCCCGGCGAGGTCGCTGATCTTTGCGCGTTTCTGTTGTCCGATGCCGCCGCCTTCATCACCGGCGCGGACATGCCGATCGATGGGGGATTGACGGCAAGGTGAGTTCTCGTCATTCCGGAGCGCTCGCGCAGCGAGGCGAGCCCGGAATCCATAACCACGAACGCTTCTGTTGAACAAAAGGCTCGCCACTACGGCGCTGCTGCGGAGTATTCATTCCGGGCTCGACCCTTCGGGCCGTCCCGGAATGACGACTAGCCCCGCATCAGCGCGGTGACATGCGCCGCCGTCGATCGCGCGAGGCCCTGCAAGTCGTAACCGCCTTCAAGCATCGACACGATGCGGCCATTGGCGCTGGCGTCGGCGATCTCCATCAGCTTCTTGGTCACCCAGGAATAATCCGCCTCGACCAGATTGAGATTGGCCAGCGGGTCGCGCGTATGCGCATCGAAGCCGGCCGAGATCACCAGGAGGTCCGGCTTGAACTCGCGCAGGCGCGGGAAGATCGCCGTCTCCATTGCCTCGCGGAAGGCATCGCCCCCGTCGCCCGCGCGCAACGGCGCATTGACGATATTGTTGAACTTGCCGCGCTCGTTCATCGCGCCGGTGCCGGGATAAAGCGGCATCTCGTGCGTCGAGCAATACATCACGCTCTGGTCCGACCAGAAGATGTCCTGTGAGCCGTTGCCGTGATGCACGTCGAAATCGACAATGGCGACGCGCTCGGCGCCGTGTTTCTTCTGCGCGTAGCGCGCCGCGATCGCCGCGCTGTTGAACAGGCAGAAGCCCATCGGCCGCGCCGTCTCGGCGTGATGGCCGGGTGGACGCGTGGCGACGAACGCGTTGCGCGCCTTGCCGGTCATGACTTCGTCGACCGCCAGCACGCCGCCGCCGA
>DASXOK010000201.1:0-2240 GCA_036494425.1 Pseudolabrys sp. | reverse complement strand
GGTAAATCCGGCGGGCGTGCGGCGAAGGCGGTCGGTCTTACCTCGGGAGGTCTGCGTTGTGTCTCGGAATCGGGACTGAGGCCGCCGCAAGGCGGCCTGACCGCAGCGCAGAAGTCAGCAGACGGCATAGTAGGTGGAGCGGGCTTCGCCGAAGGCCCGAACGCTGGAAAGAACGCGAAGCTACGGAGACCTCGAACCGGCCACACGGCCGAAAATCCAGGTATCTGGCCTTTGGAGCGACGGGAAAGGGTGAAGCCCGGACGGCGCCGCTCGAAGGGACCGCAACCGGCGCGGCGGACTCAGTGAGCCATGCCTTCGGCGCCGGTGCAAAATCATCACCATCGCTCAATCCAGCGAACCGCCGGATACGGACCCGTACGTCCGGTGGTGTGGGAGGGAGGAGTCGCAAGACTCCCCCCTATCCCGATTTGCGCATGTCGCGATGAAATATTCGCCCAAACTTTAAGCGCATTTGCCCTTATTTCATGCGGCTTTTCGCAGCCGGGGGAAAGGAATTCGAAACCATATTCTGGCGAATTGGAACGCGCACTTTTCCCCGCGAGCCAGCAATGCCCGAGCCCAGCCGCCATCGATTGCCGCGACCGGCGCTGTGGATCGCCATTCCCATCTTCGGCCTCGCCGTCATCGTCGTGGCGATGCTCGGCGTCGGGGCATCGTCGTGGCTCGCGTTGGGCGTCGGCGCCTTGGGGGCATTCGCGATCGGCTGCGTCGCCGAGCACCGGCTTGCCCGCGTCATCGACTCGATCGCCGCGATTGCCGGCGGCGACCGTTACACCAGCCTGCCCGAGCTGATCGGCGACGGCGCCCTGCGCGCCTTTGCGCCGACCGCGGAAAGCATCCGCGGCGCGTTGCTCGAGGCGGACACCCTCGCCGTCGACCAGCGCCGGCGTGAGACCGAGGCGCGCCTGCATCACGCCGGCCGCCTGTTCTTCACCGGCAACTTCCGCCGCGCCATCGATGAGGTGGTGAACGCCTTCACCAGCGCCGGCGAGCGCATTCGCGGCACCGCCAAGGATCTCGCGCAGACCAATCGTCTGATGGCGCAGCAGGTCACCGAATCCGCCGATGCCGCGGCGCAGGCGGCCGAGGATGTCGCCGGCGTCGCCGCTGCGGCGCGTGACGTCCAGGCGCTGGCGATCAATTCCGGCCGTCACGTGGAAGAAGCCCGCGCCGCCACCAGGCGCACGGTGACCGAGCTCGCCCGCGCCGACGAGACCATGCGCAATCTCGGTCTCGCGGCCGGCCGCATCGAGCAGGTGATCAAGCTCATCCAGGCGATCGCCAAGCAGACCTCGCTCTTGGCGCTCAACGCCACCATCGAAGCTGCCCGCGCCGGCGAATCCGGGCGCGGCTTTGCTGTCGTGGCCGCCGAAGTGAAAGACCTCTCGCACCGCACCGAGATCGCCACCAAGGACATCAGCGCGCAGATCCACGACATCCAGCACGCGGTGAGCGAGACCGCGGAGGCCATCGTCGCGGTGGACCGCAGCGTCGCCGCGATGGGTCAGGTGAACGAGACCGTCACTGCGCTCATGGAGCAGCAGATCGCGCAGCTCGACCTCATCGGCACCGAGGCGATGAAAGTTGCGTCCACCGTCAGCGAGGCGCTGCCCGGCATCAAGAGCGTCGTCACCGACGTCACGCTCGCCGGCGATGCCGTGCTCTCGACCGCCGACGACCTCATCACCCGCGCGCAGTCACTCACCGCCCAGGTGACCCGCTATTTCTCCGACTTGGACCACGGCTCGATCAAGGTCGGCGTCCTGCATTCACTGTCGGGCACGCTCACCACCAGCGAGCGGCCGCTGCAGCAGATCATCGTGATGATGATCGAGAAGCTGAATCGCGCCGGCGGCCTGCTCGGCCGCCCGGTGGAGGCGGCGATCATGGACCCGCGCTCCGACAACGAGGCCTATGCCGAGCAGGCCGAGAGCCTGCTGCGCGACCACAAGGTGGCGGCGATCTTCGGCTGCTGGACGTCGGCCTCGCGCAAACGCGTGCTGCCGGTGCTGTCGAAATACGATGGGCTCCTGTTCTATCCGAGCCAGTACGAGGGTGAGGAACAGTCGCCGCACGTCGTCTACACCGGCGCGACGCCGGCGCAGCAGGCGATCCCCGCCGTCGATCACCTCATTGGGCTCGGCCGCCGCCGCTTCTTCCTGCTCGGCACCGATTACGTCTATCCGCGCACGACCAATGCCATCATCCGCGGTTATCTG
>DASXOK010000200.1:0-3566 GCA_036494425.1 Pseudolabrys sp. | reverse complement strand
AACGTCGTGCTGATGTGCGCGATGATGTCGATCCTGTTTTTCGGCGGGTGGCAGCCTCCGTTCGCTTTCCTCGCCGTCATTCCAGGCGTGTTCTGGATGATCCTGAAGGTCTGGATTTTCTTTTTCCTCTTCGCGATGGTGAAGGCGATCGTTCCGCGCTATCGCTACGACCAACTCATGCGGCTGGGCTGGAAAGTGTTCCTCCCCCTTTCGCTCGTCTGGGTCGTGTTCATCGCGGGCTGGGTGCTCGTCTTCCGGGGAGGTTCGTGATGACTTGGCTCGGCCGCACCGCGCGCACGGTTCTGCTCTGGGAATTCGTCAGCGGATTCTTCCTCGGCATGCGTTATTTCTTCGCGCCCAAGAAGACACTGAATTATCCCTTCGAGAAAGGGCCGCTGTCGCCCCGCTTCCGCGGCGAGCACGTGCTGCGCCGTTACCCGTCGGGTGAGGAACGCTGCATCGCCTGCAAGCTCTGCGAGGCGGTGTGTCCGGCGCAGGCCATCACCATCGAGGCCGAACCGCGCGAGGATGGCAGCCGCCGCACCACGCGCTACGACATCGACATGGTCAAATGCATCTATTGCGGGCTGTGCCAGGAAGCCTGTCCGGTCGATGCCATCGTCGAGGGACCTAATTTCGAATTTGCCACCGAGACCCGCGAGGAGCTTTATTACGACAAGGACCGGCTGCTCGCGAATGGCGACCGCTGGGAGCGCGAGATCGCCAAGAACATCGCGCTCGACGCGCCTTATAGGTGAGATGAGATGATCGCCGCGCTGTTCTTCTACCTCTTCGCCGGTGTCTGCATCGCGAGCGCCTTCATGGTGATCGCCTCGCGCAACCCGGTGCATTCGGTGCTGTTCCTCATCCTCGCCTTCGTGAACGCCTCCGGGCTGTTCGTGATGATGGGCGCCGAGTTCCTCGCCATGATCTTGATCGTGGTCTACGTCGGCGCTGTCGCGGTGCTGTTCCTGTTCGTGGTTATGATGCTCGACGTCGACTTCTCCGAGCTCAAGCAGGGCGTGCTGCAGTACCTGCCGATCGGGATCGTGATCGGCGGCATCTTCCTTGCCGAATTGCTGCTTGTCGTCGGCGCCTGGGCCATCGGCCCCGGCGTGCCGCACGCGATCACCGCGCCGATCCCGACCAACATTCCGAACACCGAGGCGCTCGGCCTCGTGCTCTACACCCAATACGTCTACTTCTTCGAAGCCGCCGGCATGATCCTCTTGGTCGCCATGATCGGCGCCATCGTGCTGACGCTGCGGCACAAGGCGCGCGTGCGCCGCCAGAGCATCTCGGCGCAGGTCTCGCGCACGCCGGCCATGTCGATCGAAGTGCTCAAGGTGCGGACCGGGCAGGGGCTGGGGAGCAACACATGACCATCGGCCTCGGCCATTACCTCGCGGTCGCCGCGGTCCTGTTCACGCTCGGGATCTTCGGCATCTTCCTGAACCGCAAGAACGTCATCATCATCCTGATGTCGATCGAGCTGATCTTGCTCGCGGTGAACATCAATCTGGTGGCCTTCTCGACCCATCTCGGCGACATCGTCGGCCAGGTCTTCGCCCTCTTCGTGCTCACGGTCGCCGCGGCGGAAGCCGCCATCGGCCTCGCCATCCTCGTGGTCTTCTTCCGCAACCGCGGCTCCATCGCGGTCGAAGACATCAATCTGATGAAGGGCTGACGCCCCTATGTATCAAGCCATCGTCTTCCTGCCTCTCATCGGGGCGATCCTTGCCGGCCTGATCACGCTGGTCGGCGCGCGCGCCCGTTTCCCGGGCGAGGGACCGCCGCCGGGCCTGGAGGACGACGCCGTCGACACCGGCCCGCATCATCACGCGTCCGCCGTCCATGGCGGCGCCGCCTTCCACAACATGCATGACGAGCCGCTCGACGGCCATGGCCACGACGACCACGGGCATGGCCCGGTCGAGCCCGCTGCCGCCGGTTCGCGCGCGGCCGAGCTGATCACCACGACGCTGCTGATGATCTCGATGGTGCTGTCGTGGATCGCTTTCGTGCAGGTAGGCTTCGGCCATCAGGACGTGCGCATCCCGATCTTCACCTGGATGGCCGTCGGCGACCTCAAGTTCGACTGGGCGCTGCGCGTCGACACGCTGACCGCCGTGATGCTGGTGGTGGTGAACACGGTCTCCGCCTTCGTGCACCTCTACTCGATGGGCTACATGCACGAAGACCCGTACCGGCCACGGTTCTTCGCCTACTTGTCGCTGTTCACCTTCGCCATGCTGATGCTGGTGACCGCCGACAACCTAGTGCAGCTCTTCTTCGGCTGGGAAGGCGTGGGTCTGGCGAGCTATCTGCTGATCGGATTCTGGTACCAGAAGCCCGAAGCGAACGCCGCCGCCATCAAGGCCTTCGTCGTCAACCGTGTCGGCGACTTCGGCTTCGCGCTCGGCATCTTCGCCATTTTCTTCCTCGTCGGCTCGGTCGAGTTCGACACCGTGTTTGCGCAGGTGCCGTCGCTCGTCGGCAAGACCATTCCCTTCTTCGGCTGGCACCCGGATGCACTGACGCTGACCTGCCTGCTGCTGTTCATGGGCGCCATGGGCAAGTCGGCGCAGTTCCTGCTGCACACCTGGCTGCCGGACGCGATGGAAGGCCCGACGCCGGTCTCGGCCTTGATCCACGCCGCGACCATGGTGACCGCCGGCGTGTTCATGGTCGCGCGCCTGTCGCCGCTGTTCGAGCTCGCGCCGGATGCGCAGGCCTTCGTCACCTTCATCGGCGCCACCACGGCGGTCTTCGCCGCGACCATCGGCCTGGTGCAGAACGACATCAAGCGCATCATCGCTTATTCGACGTGCTCGCAGCTCGGCTACATGTTCGTCGCCATGGGCTGCGGCGCCTATTCGGTCGGTATGTACCACCTGTTCACGCACGCCTTCTTCAAGGCGCTCTTGTTCCTTGGCTCGGGCTCGGTGATCTATGCGATGCACCACGAGCAGGACATCCGCCACATGGGCGGGCTGAAGGATCGTATCCCGTTTACTTATACGGTGATGATCGTCGGCACGCTGGCGTTGACCGGCTTCCCGCTCACCGCCGGCTACTTCTCCAAGGACGCGATCATCGAAGCCTCCTATGTCGGCGCCAATCCGATGGCGCTCTACGGCTTCGTCTGCACCGTCGCGGCCGCGCTGCTCACCTCGTTCTATTCGTGGCGCCTGATCTTCAAGACGTTCCACGGCGAGCCGCACGACCGCAAGCACTGGCGCGACGCGCACGAGAGTCCGATGGTGATGCTGATCCCGCTCGCCGTCCTGGCGCTGGGCTCGATCGTCGCCGGCCTGCCGTTCAAGCAGATCTTCGCTGGTCCCGGCGTCGAGGGCTTCTTTCGCGAGTCGCTCACCTTCGCGAAGACCAATCACGTGCTCGAAAACATGGAGCACATCCCGCTCTGGATCGGCTTGCTGCCGACCGGGATGATGGTGATCGGCTTCATCATCGCCTGGTTCTTCTATATCCGCCGGCCGGATATCCCGGTCGAACTCGCGAAGCAGCACGAGTTCCTCTACAAGTTCCTGCTCAACAAGTGGTAC
>DASXOK010000199.1:0-19372 GCA_036494425.1 Pseudolabrys sp. | reverse complement strand
GCGGACGTCTCGGTGTCCCAGAGCTTCACGGCGAAGAACACGGCATCGACCGGCCCGACTTTGGCCGGATCGTCGGTGACGTTCGGCTTCTCCAGGTGCACGTTGCCGTGCACGCTCTCAATGCTCAGGCCATTCTTCCTGATCGCCTCGAGATTGGCGCCGCGCGCAATGAAGAACACGTCGTGTCCGGCAGCCGCCATCCGCGCGCCGAAATATCCGCCGACGGCGCCCGCCGCCATGACCGCAATGCGCATGATCTCTCCTCAATGACTTCGAGCCCGACCTATAGCCCCCAACACAGCGCGGGCCAACCGGACAAAAAAATTGCCCGGCATGATCGCCGGGCAAATCTAAGTGGGAGGTTCGCAGTCAGTCAGTGAATGACCTAGTGCAGCGGCAGCGGCTGACCCGCATCTCGCGGCGCCTGGGCATAGGCGTCGGTGCCGTCATTGGTCTGTGCGACAGGGCGCACTGGAAGCTGCGCGCGACGAGCGCCGGAGGTCCGCGCGATTGTCGTCTGCGGCAGCACAACCACTTTCGCGCCGACCTGCACACGCCTGTAGAGGTCGATCACGTCCTCGTTGGTGAGGCGGATGCAGCCACTCGACACGTTCTTGCCGATAGTCTCCGGATTGTTGGTGCCATGGATGCGGTAATCCGTGCCGCCGATATACATGGCGCGCGCGCCGAGCGGATTGCCGGGACCACCAGCGGTCATTCGCGGCAGGTAAGGCTGGCGCTTGAGCATCGCGGAGGGCGGATACCAATCGGGCCACTCGGCTTTGCGCACGACATTGCGCACGCCGGACCAGGTAAAGCCTTCGCGGCCGACGCCGATGCCGTAGCGCAGCGCCTTACCGTTGCCGAGCACGTAATAGAGATACGTGTGCGGCGTATCGACGATGACGGTGCCGGGTGCTTCCGTCGACCGGTAATCGATGATCTGCCTTTGCAGGCGCGCCGGCAGTTGCGCGTCCTCATCGTCGGTCGGATCAACGGGCACCGCTGCTTGCGGCCGCGGCGCGATCTGGCTCTGCGCCGGCGGTGTGAGAAAAGCGAAATTGGTTTGGGCCTGCGCGGTGCCGCATGAGAGCGCAGCCGCCGCGATCAACGCGGTAAGCGAAGCGTATGATTCGATTTTGCTGGACATGACACCCTCGAAAATACTCAACCCCGACATTCGTCGAGGCAAGTATTCAGAAGGTTCAATAGTTCCCCGTCACACGCCGCTCAAATGAGCGAAAACGCGCGGAACAATGGGGCTTAAATCGCGTTTGGGGTACTTCGAACGTCGCGCGCCTTTGCGCTCATCGATCATCGATTGCGGTGCCAGCCGACCACGGCGTCCGGCACGCTGTCCGTCGAAGCAAAATACGGCTTGATATCCAACAACGGCGTACCGTCGAGACAATCGAGGCCGACGACGGAGAGCTTGTTGCCCTCGACGCTGACCAGCTTCACCACGCTCATCGCGATCGGATTGGGTCTCGCCGGCGAGCGAAGAGAAAACGTGCCGCGCTGGACGCCATAGTGGCTCGGCACCTGGAGCACGATGTTGCGTGGCGCCTTGTCCATCCAATAGAGCAGCACCAGGTGGGTGCAGGTCTCGACATCCTTAAGGCCGTCCTGCCAGCTCGGGTCGAGTTCGACCGTGCAGACGGCGTCGGACTGGCGTGCGTTCTTCGGGCAGTCCTTGCGCTACTTCCAGGGCGTGCGGATGCTGCCGATGAAGTATACGCCGGCGTCGGTCTGGGCGGGCAGGTCGATCGTCTTTTCGCCGGGCCAGACGCCGAAATCGGTATGCGGGCTCATTTCTCGTCCTTGTCGCGTCGGAGCTCTACCGGCGGCCACGGTAGCAGGATGGGCCAAAGGCGCCGACCGGACCGCGCCGACCCTCCCCTTTAACTCATTGTGATCGATAGTGCCGGTTTGCCCCACTATTTGGCTTGAAAACGCCTTTTTCAACTTATAAAGATATCTTTATATAGTGGGAACCCGCCCATGATGGCGGGCAGGAGCATCATGACGGCGGGCGGACGGCTCGGTTTCGAGGCTCTCAATGCGGCGCTCAAGGCGGCCGGCGAGGAGACGCGCCTGCGTGTCCTCGCGCTGCTGGCCGAGGCCGAGCTGACCGTCTCGGACCTCACCGACATCCTGCGCCAGTCGCAGCCGCGCATCTCCCGGCACTTGAAGCTGCTGGCCGAGGCCGGGCTCGTGGAGCGCTTCCGCGAAGGCACCTGGGCCTTCTTCCGCCTGGCCGAGCACGGCGGCGGTGCCGAGCTCGCCCATGCGCTGCTCGCCAAGCTCAACCCCAACGACCAGATCATCGCCCGCGATCGTGAACGGCTCGGCTCGGTGCGGGCCGCGCGCGCCGCGGCGGCGCAGGCCTATTTCCGTGAGCACGCCGCCGACTGGGATCGCATCCGCAAACTGCACGCGGCGGATGAGGCGGTCGAGGCGGCCATCCGCGATGCGCTCTCCGACAAGCCGTTTCGCTCGCTCCTGGACCTCGGCACCGGCACCGGCCGCATGCTCGAGCTGTTTGGTCCGGAGATCGAGCGCGGGCTCGGGCTCGACCTCTCGCTCGACATGCTGCTGTTGGCGCGCGACCGGCTCGAGCGTGCGGGCCTCAAGCATTGCAGCGTGCGCCAGGGCGATATCTACGACCTGCCGCTCGCGAACGACTCCTTCGACGTCGTCATCCTGCACCAGGTGCTGCACTTCCTCGACGACGGCGGACGTGCCATCCGCGAAGCGGCGCGCGTGCTGCGTCCGGGCGGGCGGCTGCTAGTTGTCGACTTCGCGCCGCACGAGCAGGAATTCCTGCGCGAGCAGTTCGCGCATCGCCGCCTCGGATTTGCCGCGGAGACGGTGGCGCAATGGATGACGGCGTCCGGCCTCGAGCCGGTATTGCATCGGAGTCTGCCGCCGGAGCCGGGCTCCGATGGCACGATCGCGGTGTCGCTGTGGCTCGCGCGCGATCAGCGCGCGCTGATGGTGTCGCCCCCACGAAGAGAGGTGGCGTGATGAATGCTTATATTCGCCCCAGCCGTTTCGAGCGTGGCACGGCCCGCCGCATCGGCGTGTCGTTCGAGTTCTTTCCGCCCAAGGACGAGGGCATGGAGACGATGCTCTGGGATTCGATCGAGCGCCTGGCGCCGCTGACGCCGGATTTCGTCTCGGTGACTTATGGCGCCGGCGGCTCCACGCGCGAACGCACGCACGCGACGGTGAAGCGCTTGCTCGCCGAGACGCCGCTGACGCCGGCAGCGCATCTTACCTGTGTCGCGGCGACGCGCGATGAGATCGACACCGTCGTGCGCAGCTATCGCGACGCCGGCGTGCGGCATCTGGTGGCGCTGCGCGGCGACGCGAGCGGCGGCGAAAAATACGCACCGTATCCGGACGGCTACGAGAACGCGGCCGACCTCGTCGGCGGCATCAAGCGCGTCAGCGACGATATCGAGATCTCGGTGTCGGCCTATCCGGAGAAGCATCCGGACTCGCCGACGGTGGAAGCCGACATCGACATGCTCAAGGCCAAGGTCGACGCCGGGGCAGGGCGCGCGATCACACAGTTCTTCTTCGAGAACGATCTCTATTTCCGCTATCTCGACCGCGTGCGTGCGCGGGGCATCGATATCCCGATCGTGCCGGGCATCCTGCCGGTGCAGAACTACAAGGCGATGACCGGCTTCGCCGCGCGTTGCGGCACGTCGGTGCCGGGCTGGCTGGCCGAACGCTTCCACGGGCTCGATCACGATCCCGCGACACGCAAGCTGATCGCAGCCGCAGTAGCCGCAGAGCAGGTCCTCGATCTGGTTGATCAGGGCGTGACCAATTTCCACTTCTACACGATGAATCGCGCCGACCTCGTCTACGCGATCTGCCATCTGCTCGGTTTGCGCCCTGCGGTCGAACAAGCCGCCTGACTGGAGTCCAAGTATCGTGACAGCGTCCCCCAGCGACACACGCTCCACATTCCGCGACCTGCTCAAGCAGCGCATTCTGGTGCTCGATGGCGCCATGGGCACGATGATCCAGGAGCTCAAGCTGGATGAGCAGGGCTATCGCGGTGCGCGCTTCGACGCGTGGAACCGCGAGGTGCGCGGCAACAATGATCTCTTGAACCTCAGCCGTCCGGACGCCATCCGCGACATCCATCTGAAGTACTTCCGCGCCGGCGCCGATATTGTCTCGACCAACACCTTCTCCTCGACGACGATCGCTCAGGCCGACTATGGCATGGAGAAGATCGCCTATGAGCTCAACGAGGCCGGTGCGCGGCTCGCGCGCGAAGCCGCGGCGCAGGCCGAGAAGGAAGACGGCAAGCGCCGCTTCGTGACCGGCGCGCTCGGGCCCACCAACCGCACCGCTTCGATCTCGCCGGACGTGAGCAATCCCGGCTTCCGCGCCATCACCTTCGATCAGCTTCGCGTCGCTTACGGCGAACAGGTGCGCGGCCTGCTCGCTGGCGGCGTCGATATGCTGCTGATCGAGACCATCTTCGACACGCTCAACGCCAAGGCGGCGATTTACGCCATCTCCGAGGTCTGCGAGGAGCTCAAGATCGAGGTGCCGGTGATGATCTCCGGGACCATCACCGACATGTCCGGCCGCTTGCTGTCGGGCCAGACGCCGGGCGCCTTCTGGAATGCGGTGCGTCACGCCAATCCGGTCACGATCGGGCTGAACTGCGCGCTCGGCGCTAAGGAAATGCGCGCGCATGTCGCCGAGATCGGACGGCTCGCCGATACGTTCGTCTGCGCCTATCCGAATGCCGGCTTGCCGAACGAGTTCGGCTATTACGACGAGAGCCCGGAATTCATGGCCGAACTCCTGGAAGAGTTCGCCGCTGCGGGATTGGTCAACGTGGTCGGCGGCTGCTGCGGCACCACGCCCGATCACATCGCTGCCATCGCCAAGGCGGTAGCCGGCAAGGCGCCGCGCAAGATTCCCGATGTGCCGCAGCAGTTGCGGTTGTCGGGGTTGGAGTCGTTCACGCTGACGCCCGAAATTCCCTTCGTGAACGTCGGCGAGCGCACCAACGTCACCGGCTCGGCCAAATTCCGCAAGCTGATCACCGCCGGCGACTACACTACCGCGCTCAACGTCGCGCGCGAGCAGGTGGAGAACGGCGCGCAGGTCATCGACGTCAACATGGATGAAGGCCTGCTCGATTCAGAACAGGCGATGGTGACCTTCCTCAACCTCATCGCCGCCGAGCCGGACATCGCCCGCGTGCCGGTGATGGTCGATTCATCCAAGTTCACGGTGATCGAGGCCGGCCTGAAATGTCTGCAAGGCAAGCCGATCGTGAACTCGATCTCGCTCAAGGAAGGCGAAGAGGCCTTCATCGAGCATGCGCGCACCGTGCATCGCTATGGCGCGGCGGTGGTGGTGATGGCCTTCGACGAGAAAGGCCAAGCCGACACCTTCGAGCGCAAGACCGCGATCTGCAAGCGCGCCTATGACATCCTCGTCAATCAGGTCGGGCTCGCGCCGGAGGACATCATCTTCGATCCGAATATCTTCGCCATCGCCACCGGCATGGAGGAGCACAGCAACTACGGCGTCGACTTCATCGAGGCGGCGCACTGGATCCGGCAGAACCTGCCGCACGCGCACATCTCGGGCGGCGTGTCGAATCTCTCATTCTCGTTCCGCGGCAATGAGCGCGTGCGCGAGGCGATGCATTCGGTGTTCCTGTATCATGCCATCAAGGCGGGCATGGACATGGGCATTGTCAATGCCGGGCAGATGGCGGTCTACGACGATCTCGATCCCGAACTGCGCGAGGCCTGCGAGGACGTGGTGCTCAACCGGCGGCCGGAGGCGGCCGAGAGGCTGCTGAAGCTGGCGGAGAAATTCCGCGACGGCGCCGCCGCCGTGAAGGAGGCCGATCTCGGCTGGCGCGAGGCCGTTGTCGAGAAGCGCTTGGCGCATGCGCTAGTGCACGGCATCACCGAGTTCATCGAGCTGGACGTCGAGGAGGCGCGCACGCGCGCCAAGCGGCCGCTCGAGGTGATCGAAGGCCCGCTGATGGATGGCATGAACATCGTCGGCGACCTGTTCGGTTCCGGCAAGATGTTCCTGCCGCAAGTGGTGAAGTCGGCGCGCGTGATGAAGCAGGCGGTGGCTTACCTGTTGCCGTATATCGAGCAGGAGAAGGACGGGCGCAGCCATTCCAGCTCCGCCGGCAAGATCGTGATGGCGACGGTGAAGGGCGACGTGCACGACATCGGCAAGAACATCGTCGGCGTCGTCCTCCAGTGCAACAATTACGAGGTCATCGATCTCGGCGTCATGGTGCCGGCGGCGAAGATCCTGGAGACGGCGCGCGCGGAGAAGGCGGACATCATCGGCCTCTCCGGCCTGATCACGCCGTCGTTGGACGAAATGTGCCATGTGGCTGCCGAGATGGAGCGGCAGGGATTCGAATTGCCGCTGATGATCGGCGGCGCGACGACCAGCCGCGTGCACACGGCGGTGAAGATTCATCCGAACTACCGGCGCGGGCAGACCGTCTACGTGACCGACGCCAGCCGCGCAGTCGGCGTGGCGCAGTCGCTGCTCTCGGTCGAGCAGAAGGCGGACTATGTGACCGAGCTGCGCGGCGAATACGCGCGGATCGCCGCCGCGCATGCGCGCGCGCAGGAGGACAAGGCGCGGCTGCCGCTCGCCACCGCGCGAGCCAATGCCGTGAAGCTCGACTGGTCGGGCGCCTACGTACCGCCGAAGCCGAATTTCATCGGCACCAAGGTGCTCAACGATTACCCGATCGAAGAGCTGGTGGAGTACATCGACTGGACGCCGTTCTTCCAGACCTGGGAGCTGGCTGGCAGATTCCCGGCGATCCTCGAGGATACGAAAGTCGGCGAGGCCGCGCGTTCTCTCTATGAGGACGCGCGCGCGATGCTCGACAAGATCGTCGGCGAGCGCTGGTTCAGGGCAAATGCCGTCATCGGCTTCTGGCCGGTGAATGCGCAGGGCGAGGACATCTTAGTTTATGCCGACGAGGCGCGTACCAAGGTCGTGGCCAAGCTGCATACGCTGCGGCAGCAATTGTCGAAGCGTGAGGGCCGCGCCAATTCCGCGCTCTCGGACTTCGTCGCGCCGCGCGACAGCGGGCTGCCCGACTACATCGGCGGCTTCACGGTGACGGCGGGCATCGGCGAGGACGAGATCGCCGACCGCTTCAAGCGCGCCAACGACGACTACTCCGCGATCATGGTGAAGGCGCTGGCGGATCGTCTGGCCGAGGCCTTTGCCGAACGCCTGCATCAGCGCGTGCGCAAGGAGTTCTGGGGCTACGAGCCGAATGAGACGCTGAGCAACGAGGCGCTGATCTCGGAAGCGTATCGCGGCATCCGCCCGGCGCCCGGCTATCCGGCGCAGCCCGACCACACCGAAAAGGGCACGCTGTTCGAACTGCTGCAATCGGAGCGCATCGGCGTGAAGCTCACCGAGAGCTACGCGATGTGGCCGGGCGCGGCGGTGTGCGGGCTCTATTTCAGCCATCCGGACAGCGCCTATTTCGGCGTCGGCAAGATCGAACGCGATCAGGTCGAGGATTACGCGCGGCGCAAGGGCTGGAGCGTGGAGGAAGCCGAGCGCTGGCTCGCGCCGATCCTCAATTACGACCCGCGTCACGCACCGAGCGTCGCCGCAGCGTAGCGTGTTTCGAAGCGCCTCCACAGTCATCCCGGCTCGCGCTCGCTGACGGTTGCTTGGCCGGGATGACAGTATCCCAAAACACAAAACACCGGAGAGCTGGCGGCCCTCCGGTGTCGTATTGCTGTGTCGGTCGAATGCGTGACTTTATGATTTTACCGCTATGGCTTCGTCGTCAGCCGCCTGAACTAGAATGCCCCCAAAAGAATCGCACCGACGAATAGGAACACGGCGGTGACGGCGAGCACATTCATCCTCAAGGTCAGGTCCACGGCAGCGCCTCCCCTTGTTGACATGGTTGATACGTATCACAAATCCGACTGCGCTCGAAGCGGGGACCGTAACGGGTACGGCAGAAAGTGCGTGATTCGTCATGCGTCCGCGTCATGACACGGGCAAGCGATTGATCGCGCGCTGCAAAAAGATAGCCATGCGGAGAAATTCGGCAGTGCAATGAGCGTGCTGCGCTGCGATATCGAGGCCGGATCGGCCGCTAATTACTGCCGCTTGGGGAGAGAGCGGTGCCTGTTTGTTTCAGCCGCCGCAAATTTGCATGCGTTCACGAAGACCCGGCGCCGTTACCGCGACGACTTTCGCAATTGCGGTGTACCGGTGTTACAGCTATCTGTCTGCCCGCATTTGTATGCATGAAAACGAAATCCGAGAGGTTGAGATGCCAAGCCTGCGCCGTGTTTTGTTAACCGTGATGCTTTTCGCCTGCGCCGCATTCGCGACGGTACCCGCCGGCGCGCAAACCCCGGCTTGGCCGACGCGTCCGGTGCGATTCATTATTCCCATTGGGGCAGGGTCTGGCGCCGACATCACCGCGCGGCTCTTCGCCGACAAGCTGTCGCAGAAGTGGGGTCAGCCCGTGGTGGTCGAGAACCGCCCGGGTGGCGACGCCTTCGTCGCCATCATGGCGGTGGTCAATGCGCACGACGACCACATGCTGCTGTTCGCGCCGGCCTCGACCTTCACGGCGCATCCGCTGCTGCACGATACGCTGCCTTACAAGCCCGACGATCTCGTGCCGATCGCACGCGTGACCAACACGCTGATCGCGCTCGGCGTGCCGGCCGACCTGGGCGTGAGCACGGTGAAGGAGCTCGCTGACAAGATCAAAGCCGCGCCCGGCAAGCTCAATTATGCGTCGGTGACGGGTGCCAACGATCTTCTGTTCGCCGCTTTCCTGAAGACCGAGAAGCTCGACATGGCGAAGGTGCCTTACAAGGACACGGTGCAGGCGATCAACGATCTCGCGGAAGGGCGCATTCAGTCCTTCGTCGGCGCCTATGCGATCATGCGGCCGCGCGTGCTACAGGGCAAAGTGAAGGTCATCGCGCTCACCAACGCGCAGCATGCGCAGGCGCTCAACGATATCCCGACCGCGCGCGACGCCGGCTTCCCTTCGCTGGAGTTCGACGGTCTGGTCGGCCTGCTTGGGCCGAAGGGCTTTTCCAACGCCGTGGGTGAGAAGATCGCGAAGGATATCCGCGAGGTCGCTGCCGATCCGGAGGTCAATTCCAAGCTCACTACGACCGGCCAAGTGGTGAACCCGGGCTCACCGGAGGAGTTCGCCGTCGCGCTGAAGGACCAGCGCGCAAAGGTCGCGGAGATCGGCAAGATCCTCGACATCAAGCCGGCGCAATAGCGCGGCGTTGCTTTGTCAAAGAGGGCAGCCGGGATGCCGGCTGCCCTCTTTTTTATTGTCTTCCCAGCGCAAACGGCCCGGACTAAATAGTCCAGCAAACGATCCAAGAAGAACGAATACCATGGAGGATTCATGTTGAGTCTTGGCCGACTGCCGGTCGCGCTGGCGATTCTTGCCGGTGCTCTTCTCGCCGGAGCGCCTTCCAACGCACAATCACGCGACTGGCCGACCCGCCCGGTGCGCTTCATCCTGCCGCTCGGGCCGGGGTCCGGCGCCGACATTACCGCGCGCATGCTCGCGGACCGGCTGATGGCACGCTGGGGGCAGCCTGTCATCGTGGAGAACAAGCCCGGCGGCGATGCTATTCTGGCCATCACCACGGTTCTGAACGCGCATGACGACCACGTGCTCTTGTACTCGCCGACGTCCTCCTTCACCGCCCACCCGCTGCTGCACGACAAGGTGCCGTACAATGTGAAGGATCTCGAGCCGATCGCGCGCACGACCACGACTTTGATCGGGTTTGGCGTGCCGGCATCGCTCGGCGTGTCAAGTGTCAAGGATTTCGTCGCCAAGGTGCGTGCCGCGCCCGGCACGCTGAACTATGCCTCCGCGACCGGCGCGAATGATCTGATGTTCGCGTCGTTCCTGAAGATCGAAAAACTCGATATGTCGAAGGTGCCATATCGCGATCCGGTTCAACCGATCAACGATCTCGCCGAAGGCCGCGTGCACGCCTATGTCGGGGCTTACGCAATTCTTCGGCCGCAGATAGAAGCAGGCAAGATCAAGATGCTGGCGCTGACGAATCCGAACCCTGCGCCGTCGATGCCGAACATGCCGACAGTGACGCAGGAGGGTTACAAGGACCTGACGATCGACGGTCTCGCCGGGCTGTTTGGGCCGCGTGGCATGCCGCTGGCGCTGCGCCAGCACATTGCCGCGGACGTGCGCGATGTTCTTTCCGACAAGACCATCGCGGAGCGCCTGACGGCACTCGGGCTGGTCGTCAGTCCCGGCGGTCCCGCCGATCTCGCCAACGCGCTCTCGGGTCAGCAACGGGACGTGGCTGAGATCGGCAAAATTCTCGATATCAAGATGGCGCAATAGATCCGCGCTTCGACGTGCCGTCGTCGCGGCGGGCGTCCACGGGCGCTATCGTGGTCGCACACCTCGTGCAAGGGTTCCGTTAAACGAATTCTTATCCTTAACAAATTCACCCAACGCCAGCGTTGATGCCTCGTTAAAGATACCACTCGCATTTTCGCGGGTATGAAGAGTGGCGTCCGCTTTTCCATTGCCGGGCTGACTTTGCTGCTTGCGCTCGCAGGCTGCGGCCGTGGCTGGCTTCAGTACGGCGAGCGCGCGTCCTGGCGTCATGAGGCGGAAGTCGCCTGCCTGAAGTCCGGCGCGGTGAAGATCGGCTCCGGCGTGGTGCAGATCCAGCCGATCGAAGGGCCGGGCATGTGCGGCGCCGATTTCCCGCTCAAGGTTTCGGCGCTGGGCGAGAGCTCTCCGGCGATGAGCTATGCAGACGATCTGCGGCCGCCCGGCTCGATTCCCAACAGGCCGTCATCGCAGATGCCGCGCTGGCCGGTCGATCAGCCGCGTTACACCCCGGACGTGCCGCAGCCCGCGCCGGTGCAGACGCCGCCGACCCAAGGCGGCAACATGCGCTGGGTGCCAGGCGCGCAGCCTGTCCAAAGTCCGCAGTCCGATGCGCCGCCGGGACAGCCGATGTCGATCAGCCCGCCCGGCGTGGCGCCTCAGGATGTGCCGCCACGCCCGGCGATGCGCGCCGTGCCCGCCGAGCCCCCGGAGGCCTCGGACCCCGACGATATCCCTGACGACGCGGTGCTGCCTAACGAGCGCGGGCGCCCCAGCACGCCGCGCACGCAGCCGGCCTACAACGCGCCGGTCTATCAGCAGCCGCAGCAGCCGCGCACGCCGCCGCGGCTTGGCCCGGACCGCGGATCCAACATGGCAGTCACAGGTCCTGCCGAGCTGAAGCCGGCCGCGACGCTCGCCTGTCCGCTCGTCTCGGCGCTCGACCGTTGGGTGAGCGAGGGCGTGCAGCCCGCCGCATTGCATTGGTTTGGCGTGCCGGTCAGCGAGATCAAGCAGATCTCGGCTTACTCGTGCCGCGGCATGGTCGGCTCGGGGACCTCGACGATTTCCGAACATGCCTTCGGCAACGCGCTCGACATCGCCGGCTTCACGTTCGCCGACGGCCGCAACATCACGGTGAAAGACGGCTGGCGCGGAACGCCGGAAGAGCAGGGCTTCCTGCACGACGTGCAGCTCTATGCTTGCGAGACATTCACTACGGTGCTGGCGCCCGGCTACAATATCTACCACTACGATCACATCCACGTTGACCTGATGCGCCGGCGTCCCGGCTATCGGCCTTGCAGGCCGACGGCGATCCCCGGCGAGGTCGTCGCGGCGCGGGTGCGCGCGCAATACGCCAGCAAGATGCGCGGTCCGGCCTATACCGGATCCATTTCGTCGAAGGCGTCGCTGCCGGAGGCGCCTCCGGGCGAAGATGGCTACGTCGGGGATGACGACGGCGATGAGGGCGTCACCGGCTCTATCCCGGCGTCGCAGAAGCCGAAGGCCAGCGGCGAGTTCGGCGATGCTATAGCGCGGCTGCTCGGACGCTCGTCACCGCCGCCGAAGAAGGCGGCGCCGGAAGATCGGCTGACGCATTCGTATTGAGCCCAATTAAAGCGGACAGAGGGCCTCTATCCGTCATTCTGAGGTGCGAGGCAGCGAAGCTGCCAAGCCTCGAAGGATGAACGGCCGCCGAATCGCCGATTGCTGCACCGCCTCGGCCGTCGCTCTTCGAGGCTCGCGACCTGCGGTCGCTCGCGCCTCAGGGTGACGGATCAAGTCCGAATTCGCTTCAATTCAGTTGGATCGCATTCTATTCGGATTAAGGAGGTTGCCGTTCGACTCAATCACTTGAAACCGTTTTTCAGACGCTCGATGTATTCGAGATCGTCCATTTCTTGCAGCGCTGCTGAATCGGAAATGTCGATGCCCGGCATGACGCCGCCGGTTGCCGTACTTACCCGTATGGGGTTTCGAATTGGCTGACGCTGTTGCTCACCCTCGGCGAGCACCCGTCGCAATCCTTCTTCGATCAACGACGCCAAACTACGGCCTTCGTCGGCAGCCTTGCGCTTGGCACGTCGAAGCAATTCTTCAGGAAGTCGGACCGTAATTCGCGCTGCCATGGCCTAAGGATATGGAAACGGTATAGGCGCGTCCAGGTAGTAGGCTCGGCCGCGTTATACCACAGCGTCGATCAGCATCGCGCCGAACAGGATCAGGCCGGCGTCGCGGTTCGATCGGAACAGCATCAGGCAATGCGCTGAGTCGTCGATGTTGAGCCGCATCACCTGCCAGGCCAGATGCGCGGCGAAGGCCGCGAGCCCGAGCGCGAAGATCACGCTGCCGCCGGCCATGAATCCGGCAATGCCGATCAGCACCACGGCGACCGCATAGAAGCTCGCCAGCATCGGCCGTGTCTTCTCTTGAAACAGCAGCGCCGTCGATTTGATGCCGATGAGCGAGTCGTCGTCGCGGTCCTGGTGCGCGTAGATGGTGTCGTAGCCGATCACCCAGGCGATCGAGCCGGCGTAGAGCACCAGCGCCGGCCAATCGAGACGGGCGAAGGCGGCGGGCCAGCCCATCAGGGCGCCCCAGGAGAATGCGAGGCCGAGCACGATCTGCGGCCAATAGGTGATGCGCTTCATGAACGGATAGATCGCGACCACGAGCAGCGACGCGAAGCCGGTCAACACCGTGAAGCGGTTGAACTGCAGCAGCACCGCGAGGCCGACCAGCGCCTGCGCCACCATGAAGACGGCCGCCTGTTTCGCCGTCACCTGTCCTGACGGGATTGGACGCGAACGCGTGCGCTCGACCATGGCGTCGAGATCGCGGTCGACCAGATCGTTCCAGGTGCATCCGGCGCCGCGCATGGCAAAGGCGCCAATGAAGAACAGCACGATATGCCACAGGCTGGGGAATGCACGGGCATGCATTCCGGCAAGGCCCACCGACCACCAGCACGGAACGAGCAGCAGCCAGGAGCCGATCGGGCGGTCGAGACGGGCGAGCCGCAGATAGGGGCGGCTAAAGGCAGGGGCGAGGCCGTCGACCCAGTTTCCGGTCGCATCGGCGACGCGTCCGGCCCCGGCGTTCATTTGCCAAGGGCCGAACCGCTCAGGGTGTCGAAGGTGCCGCGGCCGGTCTTGATGTTATTCGAATCCGGGACGGGCGAGCCGAGCGCGTCGCTCAGGCTTGGCCCGCGCGGCGCTATTTGCGCCTGGGCCGCGGCGTTGCAGATCCTGGTGCGTAATTCCGCGGTCCGCACGTGGCTCGCTTTGATCTGGTTCACGACCTCCTGGGGAATGCCGCACCAGACCGTATTGTCGGTGGCGTATTTCAGCATCTTCTCTTCGGCGGCAGAGTAGGTGTTGAACAGCCCGCAGGCTTCCTTCGGCGTCGCCTTGCGTGCGCTCGCGTTACGGATGGCGATGGCCTTCTTCTCGGTGTCAGTGCGCAGTTTCATGAATTCCTGCACGCAGGGCGGGGCCTGCTGCTGCTGCGGCGGAGGCTGCATCTGCGCCGATGCCTGTCCTGCAGCGAACGCACCCATGCATACGGCAGTCGATAGTGCCCGGCGCCAGCTCATGGCGAATCCTCTTCACGTCCCTGCACATTATACATCGGGAAAAAGCATTTCGGCGTCCATAACAACCTGTCGAATACGTCGGGAAGGGGGCAGATTTCGCGTAAAATCGACGCGCTCGCCTGCGCCCTCCGGACGGCGTAAACCCATCCATATCCGCCTGCAACCATTGCCCCAACCGCTGCCGCCAACCGCCGCCATGTCCCGTTACGACTTCCATACTCCGCGCGTCTACGTCGCTGCGGCGCTGCGCGCCGGCGGCGAGGTGGCGCTCGACCGCGACCAGGCCAATTACCTGCTCAACGTGCTGCGGCTCAAGGCCGGGGACGAGGTGCTGCTGTTCAACGGCCGCAACGGCGAATGGCGGGCAAGCCTCATTCCGGCAGGAAAAAAGGCCCTTTCCGCGCGGCTCGGGGAGCGCGAGCGCGACCAGCCGCGGCAAAACGATCTGCATTTCATGTTCGCGCCACTCAAGCATGCGCGGCTCGACTACATGGTGCAGAAGGCGGTGGAGATGGGCGCCTCGAAGCTCCAGCCGGTGCTGACGCGGCATACCCAGGTCGCCCGCGTCAATCTCGAGCGCATGCGCGCCAATGCGATCGAGGCGGCGGAGCAGTGCGGCATCCTGACGCTGCCCGAGGTGGGCGAGCCTGTGAGCTTCGAGGCGGCGTTGAGCGCCGCCGGCGCCGACCGTCTCCTGGTGTTCTGCGACGAGGACGCCGCGGTGAAAGACCCGGTGGCGGCGCTGGCCACGGCGGCTGGCGGCGGGCCATTGGCGATTCTCATCGGGCCGGAAGGCGGCTTTGCCGTGGAGGAGCGGGAGGCCCTGCTGAGGCTTCCGCAGGTTGCGCGAATCTCGCTCGGCCCGCGCATCTTGCGCGCCGATACGGCAGCCGTCGCGGCGTTGGCGCTGGTGCAGGCGGTCCTGGGCGATTGGCGGGGGTAGCTGGCCCGGCCAGAGGTAAGCGAGAGCCCGTGGGGTGCAACCGATTCGCGAGTCCGCGCGGCGGCAAAGCTGTGAATCAAACCGGTCTCCCATGACGGAAAACTTGTGATACACTCCTCCCAGTTCGCGGGAGCTCTCATCATGTCGCCGAAACGCTGCCTCCGGTCCCTCGGGATCGCGCTTTCGCTGGCTTTTCTCACCCTTGCGCCGGCCGAAGCCGCGAACTGGATCGAAAAGACCTTCTATATGTCGGGGACGAACTATGACGGCGTCTTGCCGGCCTGCGAGGCGGGACTTGGCAAGATTTCGGCCCGTTTCTCGGAAACGCAACGCAGCTTCTGGGGCTCGGACCTGCAAATCCTCGGCTTCGAGCGCGTCCGCGAGACCAACTATAGCCCATGGGCGCTCGGCACCGTTCCGCGCCGGTTCTGCCGTGCGACGGCTCAGGTCAGCGATGGCCGCAAGCACGTGGTCTATTACTCGATCGGCGAAGACCTGGGCATGATCGGCATGACTTGGGGCGTCGAATGGTGCGTGGTCGGACTAGACCGTAACTGGGCCTTCAATCCCGCCTGCAAGATGGCGCGGCCATAGGCTGCGCGAAAAGCATCAGGACTGCGCCGCTGCTGGCTGCCGCATCGTATCGATGATCGGGCGACCGGCGAGCCAGTCGGCATTGACGGCCAGATCGAGGAGCCCCTCGCGCATCTTCAAAAGACGGTTGCGCTCGTCCGGGCTGCAATCGGCATGGCCGGCCCGGGCCGCGCATTCCATCGCCAAGCGGCGCAATTCGGCAGCGTTCAGCATGTCCGGCATGCCAACCTCCTGAGGGTTCGCCCGCCATAATCGTGGGCTTAGTCGGCGCCCTTCGCCAGCTGTCCGTAGTCTAAGAGCAAAGCACTCATTTGGCGGAACAAGCTAAACCGCCGCCGAAAGCCGCTTAAACTGCGCGCGGGCCGTTATTGACCGTCCAATACGCCGAAATCGGACGACTTCTTGCCGTCGCTCGCCTGCACGAGGCCTGCGCTAGTCAGTCCAAGCCGGAACAGCTCGCGCACGGCGGCGGCGCGGCTCGGCATCCTATTCTTGAAGCGGAAATCATCCACGGCCGTCAGCTCCTCAGGCGAGAGCATGATTTGCAGGCGTTCGCCGCGGGCGAGGCTTCCATTGTTTCGGTCTGCTGTCATGACACATGAGCCGATGATGCAAGGATATAATAAACTGGATAATGCATCACTTACTCATTTGTTTCATGCCGGGCAAGGTAGGCGGGCTCATAATTCACTTATAATTTACGTTAATAGAATGTACGTCTTTTGTATACTTTGTGTTCTTGTATTGTTTCAGCCGCTATGGCAGCCTCTGATGGAACTTTCAAGTTTATTCAATTTCCGGTTTGTCCTTCTCTTCGCGTCAGCGTTTGGTTGGGGTAAGAGGCTCCATGTTCAGCGCAGGCATTCGGCGGGCGGTTACAGCCGCCATCATCTCCGCAAGCCTCTTCGCCGTATCCGCGACGGCGGGAATAGCCCAGCCGGCCTCGGCTCCGCCCGAGGCCGACGTCCAGGCACCGGCCGTCGAGAACGTGGCGTTCGACCGGCGGCAGGGCGAGCCGGGCAAGTTCGACTACTATGTGCTGGCGCTGTCCTGGTCGCCGTCCTACTGCCAGGCGGCCCAGGAACGCACGCCCAACCGTGCCCCCGACCAGCAATGCAGCGGGCGGCCGTTTTCATTCGTCGTGCATGGTCTCTGGCCGCAATACGAGCATGGCTTTCCCTCGTATTGCCAAGTGCCGGCGCCGCGGCTCAACCGCGACATCGTCGGCAGCATGCTCGACCTGATGCCCAGCCCGCGGCTGATTTTCCACGAATGGGATCGCCACGGCATCTGTTCGGGCCTGTCGCCGCACGCCTATTTCGAGACCGTGCGCAAGGCGCGGGCGGTGGTGAAAATCCCAGCCGATTATCTCGAACTTGATAAGCCAATCACCGTGACACCGGGCGCCGTGGCTGAGGCCTTCGTGAAAGCCAATCCGGGGCTGTCGCGCGCCAACTTCGCTATTGCCTGCGACAAGAAACGGCTCACTGAAATCCGCTTCTGCATCGGCAGGGATTTCTCCTTCCATAATTGCTCTGAAGTGACGCGCCGGAGCTGCCGGCTCAATACGGTCGTGATGCCGGCCGTGCGCGGCGGCTGAGACCCGCGCGTATGCCGCCGCGCGCTGCGAAGGTCCCCGCAGCGCTGCTACGGTCTGCGCGTGCGGCAATGATCTCCGGCATGTGGCATAAGCTCGAGCCGCGACGTCCGCGCCAGGCGCGGATGGATCCCGAGCATAACGACGAGCCGATCTGTGAACTATCGCCACGCCTTCCATGCCGGCAGCTTCGCCGACGTTTTCAAGCACGCGGTGCTTTGCCGCATCCTGCTTTATCTGCGCACCAAGGAGGCACCGTTTCGCGTGATCGATACGCATGCGGGCGCCGGGGTCTATGACTTGACGTCGCCCGAGGCGAGCCGCGGCGGCGAATGGCAGAACGGCATCGGCAAGCTGCTGGCGAGCCCGCTGCCGGCGCCGGTGGCGGAATTGATCAAGCCCTATCGCGAGGTGATCGATGCATTCAACGACCACGGCCAGCTCAAGCTGTATCCCGGCTCGCCGGCGTTCGCGCGCGCCTGGCTGCGTCCGCAGGACCGCTTGATCGCCTGTGAACTGGAGCCGAGCGCGGCCGCGGCGCTCGCCCACAATCTGCGGCGGGACGTACGCATCAAGACGCTCGCGATCGACGGCTGGACGGCGCTCGGCGCCTACGTGCCCCCGAAGGAGCGGCGCGGCTTGGTGCTGGTCGATCCGCCTTTCGAAGAGGACAACGACTTCCGCCGTCTCGCCGATGCGCTTGCTGTTGCGTACCGCAAATGGGCGACCGGCATCTACGCCCTTTGGTATCCCGTTAAGGGACACAGCGAGCCAGACGCCCTCGCGAAGCGGCTGCGTCGCCTCGACATCGGCAAAATCCTGCGTGCCGAGCTGATCGTTTCGTCCCTGAGCGATCCAAGCAGGCTGAACGGTTCGGGACTTATCCTGGTCAATCCGCCTTGGACGCTCGCCCGAGACCTGAGCACGCTGCTTCCCGCGCTTGCCCAGCGCCTCGGCCGCGACGGTAAGGGAAGCTTCAAACTCGACTGGCTCGCCGGCGAACGAAAGATGACCTCGGGGTGACATCGAAGCTCTTTCCACAGCCGCGCGATTGGTGAATAGTTCCCCTATTGGCAGTGACGTTCCGCCCCCTTGGGGGGGGCCGGCGGAGTTGACTGAGGCCGCTCGCGGCTGACGCTTTCCCCGACAGTGAATGTCCAGCCGAGCCATCGTGCGTGGGGCCGGTGGCGGAGCACAGAGGGGAAGGAGCTACCCAATGGCACAGACGGGTGTCGTGAAGTTCTTCAATGGCGAGCGAGGCTACGGCTTCATCAAGCCGGACGACGGCGGACGCGATGTGTTCGTGCACATCACGGCAGTCGAACAAGCGGGCCTCAAAGGTCTCAATGAAGGACAGCGCATCAGCTTCGATGTCGAGCCTGACAAGAAGGGCAAAGGCCCGAAGGCGGTGAATCTCGTTATCACCGGCTGATCGACGCGACACGCGCGCTTAACGCGCGCGCGTACTCACGACAGATTGGACATGGATCGGGCGCGGGCGCTAAACACCCCGCGTCCGAAACAGCAGTGTATTGTCTCATGATGATCCTTTGATCTTCCGCGGCGTCGCCCTTTGTCCGCAAGGTGCGCATTGCGTCGAACCTCCTGGGTCTCGACGATCGCATCGAGGTGCGCGGCGTCGATCTCAACGATCCCGCCGACTCTATCCGCGCGCAGAATCCGCTCGGTAAGATTCCCGCGCTCGTGCTCGGAGACGGCACCGCATATTACGACTCGCGCGTGATCCTCGACTATCTCGATCATCTCGCCGGCGGCGGACGCATCGTGCCGCGTAACGCGGATGCGCGCTTTGCGGCGTTGCGACTCCAGGCTTTGTGCGATGGTGTGCTCGATGCCTGTGTGCTCATCGTCTACGAGCGCCGCTATCGTCCGGCCGACAAACATGAGCAGAGCTGGATCGATCGCCAAGCCGGCAAGGTCGCGCGCGGTTTGAGCATGCTCGACGCCGTGCCGCCTGCGCTCGATGGCTCGTCAGGCAGTCTGCCGAATGTCGGGCAGATCGCGCTCGCTTGTCTGCTCGGGTATCGCGATCTGCGTTTCGATCCATCATGGCGCAACACCTATCCGCGCCTGCACGCGTGGCACGATGATTTCGCCGCGCGCGTGCCGGCGTTTATGGCGACGAAGGCGGAAGGGTAGGTGAGAGAATTGTTTTTCCGCTCATGCCCGCGGAAGCGGGCATCCAGC
>DASXOK010000198.1:0-1829 GCA_036494425.1 Pseudolabrys sp. | reverse complement strand
ATCCGAAGCTCTCGATAACCGCGAGTCCGGCAGTCTGAGGACAGTCCAATCCCAGGCGTAGACGAGAGGGCGCGTTGAGAATGACATGCGCGCGTCTCGTCAACACCGCATCTCAAGGAGAACTCATGATCGAGGATCACGGCCTAGCGCAACGGGGTCAACTCGTTCAGTTCGGCCGCCGCCAGATTCCGCCACGGGCTTGCGTCGTTGAAAACAAACCGCATGTACGCACGTTCCTCGCCGATATTCTCGACGAGCTTGGATTCATCACGCGCGAGTGCAGTGCGATCGACCTCAAACCCGCGCTTGCTGAATTCTGGCCTGATCTCATCGTGCTCGGCCCGCTCAACCGCGACGTCGATGTGCCCGCGCAGCTGCGCGTGCTCAAGGCCAACGGATTCCGCGGCCGTATCATGCTGTTCGGCGGACGAAGCTCGGCCACTCTCATGGCGTCGCATGAATATGGCGAGCAGATCGGGCTCACGATGCTGCCGCCGCTCGGCACCCCGTTCCGCGACGGCGACCTGCGCGACAACCTCTCAACCTTTCTGCCGATCCCGTCGCAGACATCCATGCCCGTCGACGTCGATCAGGCGCTGACCAACGGCTGGTTCGAACTCTGGTATCAGCCGAAGATCAGCCCGCGCTCCCTGCAGCCGCGCGGCGCCGAAGCGGTGATTCGCGTGCGTCATCCCACCTGGGGCGTCGTCTCGCCGGCCTACTACATCCCGGCGGCGAACGATCCCTACTATCACGCGCTGTCGCAGTTCGTGATCATGCGCGCGATGGGTGACTGCAGGCAGTTCTCCGCCGCCAACAATCCGGTCGATGTCTCGATCCATCTGCCGCTGCCGGCCCTTGCCGACACGCAATTTATCGATCGCATCGTGCAGTGCCTGCCGGAAGGAATCCGGGAGAGCGGCTTCCTCATCGAAGTGGAATGCGACGACGTGGTCCATGACCTCGATTTCATGCGCAAGGTCGCGAGCCAATTGGCCTTCCGCAACATCGGCCTGTCGATCGACAATGTCAGCGCCGAGGGCGCCTCGCTCGCCGGCCGCCGCGAACTGCCGGTGGTGGAGATGAAGGTCGGCCGCAAATTCGTGCGCGGCTGCGCCACCGACCGCATCAAGCACGCGGTCTGCGCCGAGGTGGTGGCGACGGCGCGCGATGCCGGCGTGCGCTCGGTGGCCGAGGGCGTGGAGACGCAGGCCGATTTCGCAGCGGTGCGCGACCTCGGCTTCGATCTCCTGCAAGGCATGATGTTTGCGAAGCCCATGGAGCCGCGCAAGTTCGAGCGCGCCATCCTGTCGCGCCGCTACGCTGAGATGGCGTAATCGGGCGTCATGCCCGGCATGAAAGCCGGGCATGACGGCTTACGATACCGGCGCGATCTCAGTCTCTTCCGCGGCCACCAGTGCAGGAGCGCTTGGGTCGGGGCCGTCGTAACGGAAACGATGGCCGTGCAGCGTGATCGTCGGCATCACGCCGAAATGACCGGCGCCGAATGCATTGAGGCGCCGGTGCAGTTCATCCTTCGTGATGTCGATTGGAATGTCGCAGAGCGAGGCGTAGAGGCGCCGCGTCGTCTTGCGTCCGCTCCAGCGCACCGGCAATTCGCTCAAGGGCTCGGCTTGCGTCGCCAGTGCCTTTGCCAGCCTCCAGAACAGTTGCGCGAGATGAGCCGTGGCCATCTGCTCGAGCTTGGTCACGCCGGTGCCGGGCGGAACGTCGAACGTCGTATGGCCGACGATGGGGCCGGCGTCGACCAGCGCGATCATTTTATGCGCCGTCACGCCGAACGTTTCGACGCCGTCATAGATCGCGAA
>DASXOK010000197.1:0-10105 GCA_036494425.1 Pseudolabrys sp. | reverse complement strand
TCCTCGCTCCACGCGAATCAGCGCATGATTCGCGGGTCGCGAAATAGCCACAGGCGGGCCCTATAGCGCGACTGCGGGGCGGATGGGACGGGTGGAGCGGAGACTGAAATGGCGGGATTTCCCAAGGCGCGAAACGGCCGTGCTGCGGCTTTGGCCGTGGTGCTTGCATGCCTGACCGCAGCGCCTGCCTTGGCTGATGCGGATGTCCCGCTGCCGCGTCCGCGGCCGCACGCGCATCATCGCATCACCACCGGCTCGATCTCGACGCCGACGATCATTCCCCCGGAGGCTCTGCGCGCCCGTGCTCAGGCGACGACAGGGCAAACGCAGCAGGCACAAGTCCAGGCGCCTAATCCGATCACCAATCCCTTCGCCGCGCTGCTCGGCCGGCCGGGCTCGACCACCGCGCTCAATCCCGAGCAGCGGGCGGTCATCGACAAAGTCAACAACTACCTGTCCAGCGTGCAGACCTTGTCGGGCAATTTTGTCCAGGTCGGGCCCGACGGCGGCCGCACCAAGGGGACGTTCTTTATCTCCAAGCCCGGCAAGGTGCGCTTCGAATACGACAACCCGAGCCCGATCGAGCTGATCGCCGACGGCCAGTCCGTCGTCGTGCGCGACCGTAATCTCGCGACCCAGGACGTCTATCCGCTGTCGCAGACGCCGCTGCGCTTCCTATTGTCCGACAAAGTCGACCTGATGCGCGACACGAACCTGGTCGCGGTCTATGCCGACGATGTCTTCATCACCGTGGTGGTCGAAGAAAAGACCGCGCTGATCGGCACCAGCCGGCTGATGATCATGTTCAGCGCCAAGGACATGCAGCTCAAGCAATGGACGGTGACAGACCCCCAGGGCTACGACACCACCGTCGCCGTGTACAATCTCGACACGAGCAAGAAGCCCGACCCGGGCATGTTCAGGATCGACTACACGAACTATCACAATTGAAATCCGTCATTCCGGGACGGCCCGCAGGGCCGGGCCCGGAATCCATACTCCGCAGCGCTGCGGCGTATGGATTCCGGGCTCGCTCGCTGATGCTCGCGCCCCGGACGGTGTTTTGCACAGCCGCCGCTATGTCGTGGAAAAGGGCCGCCTGACCGCTTAAATTACGGCCATGCCGCTGAAGATCACCACCTGGAACATCAACTCCGTCCGCCTGCGCATCGACCTGGTCGCCAAGTTCATCAAGAGCGCGCGTCCCGACGTGCTCTGCCTGCAAGAGACCAAATGCCCGGACGACGCCTTCCCGCTCAAGCGCTTCAAGCGGCTCGGCTACGAGCACGTCGCGCTCAACGGGCAGAAGGGCTATCACGGCGTCGCGGTGGTCTCGCGCGTACCGTTCGAAAGCTTCCAGTTCGAGAATTTCTGCGGCAAGACCGACTGCCGCCACATGTCGGTGGTGCTCGGCGAGCGCGCCGGCCTCAAAGACCCGATCACGCTGCATAATTTCTACGTGCCAGCCGGCGGCGACGAGCCGGATCCCGAGATCAATCCGAAATTCGAGCACAAGCTCTCATTCCTCGACGAGATGCGTGCGCATGCCGACTTGAAGCCGGCCAAGAACGAGCGCGCCATTCTCGTCGGCGACCTCAACGTGGCGCCGCTCGAGCACGACGTCTGGAGCCACAAGCAGATGATCAGAGTCGTGTCGCACACGCCGATCGAATGCGAGAAGCTCACCGCCGCGCAGAAGGCCGGCGCATGGATCGACACCATGCGTGTGCATACGCCGGAGCCGGAGAAGCTCTACACATGGTGGAGCTATCGCGCGATGGACAACTGGCGCACTGCCGACCGCGGCCGCCGGCTCGATCACGTGTGGACTTCGGACGCGCTCGCCGGCCAGGTCTCGAAGATCAAGATCGCAAAAGACTATCGCGGCGCCGAACGTCCCTCCGACCACGTGCCCGTAACGGCGACGGTGGAAGTTTAGAGAAACGCCTGTCATGGCCGGGCTTGTCCCGGCCATCCCGCTTAGGGGCGCAGTGCCCTCCTAAGCGAGATCACCGGGTCACGCCGCTTCGCGGCGGCCCGGTGATGACAACCAAGCTACTTCGTTTCCCCCGCGTCCAGCTTCCGGCGCACCGTGCCGAGTTCGCGCGTCCAGGTCTGCAAGCGGGCGGTCATGATGCCGCGCAGCTTCTCGGCCGCGGCGGGATAGCCTTCCAGCATCTTGCGAAAGAGATGGCGCGGAATGCGGATGACCACCGTCGGCTCCTTGGCGATGGCGGTGGCGGGGCACACCATGTCGGTGAGCAGTGCCAGTTCGCCGACCAGCGTGCCGGGGCCGACCGTGTATTCCTTGCCTTCCGAGAACGTGCCCGGCTCCATCAACAGCGAGCCTTCCTGCACAAGGTAGCCGCCGTCGGCGAGTTCGCCGGCATAGAAAAGGACTGCGCCGCCCGGCAGATTGCGCGTCTCCGCGCCGATCGCCAGCACCTGCAGGGCCTGCCGCCCGAGGGCCGCGAAGGTCGGCACCCGCTCGAAGATAGCGATTTCGTCTTCGAGATTCATTGCGCGCTCGTCATTCCGGGGCGTCCGCCGGAGCCCATCGAGCGACGGCGGATGGGCCCGGAATCCATACTCCGCAGCGCTGCGGAATATGGATTCCGGGCCCGCCCGCTGCGCTCGCTTCCCGGAATGACAGCTGTGATTCTCACGGCACCAGCTTGTAGCCGCCGGCTTCCGTCACCAGGATCTGCGGCATGGCCGCGTCCTTTTCCACCTTCTGCCGCAGCCGGTAGATGTGGGTCTCCAGCGTATGGGTGGTGACGCCGGAATTATAACCCCACACTTCCTGCAGCAGGGTCTCGCGCGACACCGGCTTCTGCCCGGCGCGGTAGAGATAGCGCAGGATGGCGGTTTCCTTTTCCGTCAGCCGCACTTTGCTGCCCTTGGGATTGAGCAGGATCTTCGAGCTTGGCCGAAAGGTATAGGGGCCGATGGTGAAGACGGCGTCCTCGCTCGCCTCGTGCTGACGGAGCTGCGCGCGGATGCGCGCCAGCAGCACGGCGAACCGGAAGGGCTTGCTGACATAGTCGTTCGCACCCGACTCCAGCCCGAGGATGGTGTCGCTGTCGGTGTCATGCCCGGTGAGCATGATGATCGGCGCCTTGAACCCGTTCTTGCGCAGAATGCGCACCGCTTCGCGCCCGTCGACGTCGGGCAGGCCGACGTCCATGATCACCAGGTCGACCTGACCGTTCTTGGCGATCTGCACGCCCTTGGTGCCGCTGTCGACGGAGATCGCCTCGAACTCCTCGTGCAGCGCCAATTGCTCGACCAGCGCTTCGCGCAGTTCGGTGTCGTCGTCGACAATCAGAATGATCCGCTTATTGGCCATCGTTCTAAAGGCCCCTTCGGCGCCGCCGCGGCGCCTTATGCACTAGCTATACTCGGGGTTCGGAAATCTCAAAGGTAACCGGAGCCCTCACTACCATTTCACGCGATGTACAATCTTTTCCAAAAGCCGCTTTTCGAGCCCCATGCCATTCTCGCGAAGTAGAACATTCGGGGCTAAAAGAGCAAGCGAGAACTGATATTTAGGGGGCCTCGCTGAACTTTCCAGGACCACTCTGATGCGAAAGCGCGCCCTGTCACGCGTGACGGTCCGCCGTAAGCCGGGCGATCACCGGCGCGGCTGGCTCACGGCTGGGCCATTGGCCTTGCCCGTGGCGCTCGGGCGCGGCGGCATCATCGCCAACAAGCGCGAGGGGGACGGCGGTACTCCGCGGGGCGCCTTCCGTCCGAAGCGGCTCTGGTGGCGCGGCGAGCGCCACCGCCGTCCGGCTACCTCATTGCCAGTGCAGCGGATTCGCCTTGATGACGGCTGGTGCGAGGACCCTGCGGACCGGCATTACAATCGGCCGGTGAAGGTGCCGCCCGGGAGCAAAGCCGACCGCCTCGCCCGCACCGACGGCCTCTACGACTTCATCGTCGAGATCGACCACAACACCCGACCACGCGTGGCCGGCCGCGGTAGCGCGGTATTCATCCATGTCGCGCGGCCCGGCTTTGCCCCGACGGCCGGGTGCGTCGCGCTGACCACCAGCGCTCTGCGCCATCTGCTGGCACGCCTCGGTCCGCGGACGCGGATCGTCATCGAATAGCCGTGCCGTAAAAAGCGGCATCACCAGCCCGTGTCGCGCGCCGTGTTTTATTGACAGCGCGGATCGCGAGGCATAAGTGCGACTTTCGTTCGCAAAACTCTGTCAGCAGGCTCTGTCGCTGCGAACAACACATCACAGGACACTATGGATACCGGCTCTAGCCGCTGCACGACGGCCATTGTTTCGGCTCGCCGTGCAGGCCAACACATCAACCGGATCGATCTTGGCGCAGCCCGCCGGGAGAGGAAGGCTCTGACGTAACGGTCCTTAGCTCTTCGCTCACCCCGAGGCCGGCCAGGACCGGCCATATGGAGGTGAGCCATGAAGCTCGCATTCGTAAACGCTTCAATTGTCCGCCTCGACGCCGTTCGCGGCGTCGCGCTTCGCAGCCGCTCCGCGGCGAACATCCCGCTTCGCACAGCGTCCGACCGTCCGCGCAAGGCCCGGCACAGTGCCGGCCGCCTCGCGGCGCACTGGCATGTCTCGCCCGAGACCGGCCGGGTCGAGTGCCGCTGGTCGGTGGAAGAAGCGCCGGCCGACGACTCCTTATGTCGCCATGTCGTTCGATCACGCTCCGCGCAAGCGGACCGTGATCGCGCGGCCTAGGTCGGATTGTCGAGGCTGAACGTGCCGGACCTGTCGTCGTAAGCGAAAGCTTCGGCGAAACGCGCCCAGCCGACGACGGCCCGCAACGTCTGCTCCGCGCCGTCAGTCGCCATGTGGTCCTCGAGCTCGTCGAGGAACCGGCTCTTCGGGGCCTTGTGGTTGGCGCGTTCCTGCAGCACGCGGTGGATGTGCGCAGCCAAGGGCACGTAGGTCATGAGCTGCCGCTGGAAGAGCCGCTTGCGGTCGTCGACGCCGGATTCAGCGAACTGCTTGCCGGTGTCGGTCAACTTGATGTCGCCGCCTTCGACTTCGGCGAAACGGAACAGTTGCAGGGTTTCGGCGACGGGAAAGAGATCGTCCACTTCCATCTGCAAGGCGCTGGCGATCACCGGCAGATCAGCTTTGCCATCGTAGGGCGCGCCGGCAACCGCCTCGATCAGGCCGGCCATTGTGTTGGCCGACACGCGCGGCAGAACCATCTCGATGCCCATGCCGGCGAAGCGATCCGGCGCAGCGCGTTGGGGCACGGCGGGGCGCGCGGTCATCGCGACGTAGATGCGTTCGACCAGATCGCGGAAGGCCGGCTCGAGACGGCTGCGCGGCTGCGGCAGATCGACCTTGATCTCCTCGATGATGTGACCCGGATTTCTCGAAAAGACGAGAATGCGGTCGCACATCAGCACCGCCTCCTCGATGTTGTGCGTCACCAGCAGCACCCCTTTGATCGGCAGCTTGCCTTCGATCCAGAGATCGAGAAAGTCGGTGCGCAGCGTCTCCGCGGTGAGGACATCGAGCGCGGAGAACGGCTCATCCATCAGCAAAATGTTCGGATGCACGACCAGCGCACGGGCAAAGCCGACGCGCTGACGCATGCCGCCGGACAATTCGCGCGGATAGGCCGACTCGTAGCCGTCGAGGCCGATCAGATCGATGCCCGCGAGCGCGCGCTGGCGAATTTCTGCTTCCGGCAGACCGAGCGCCTCGAGTCCAAGCTGCACGTTCTCCAGCACCGTCAACCAGGGAAACAAAGCAAAGCTCTGGAACACCATGGCGATTCCGGCCGCCGGCCCGACCACCGGCTGGCCGCGATAAGTGAGGCTGCCTTGAGTCGGCCGCGCCAGCCCGGCGATCAGACGCAACAGCGTCGATTTTCCCGAGCCCGAGCGGCCGAGCAGACCGACGATCTCGCCGTCCTTGAGCGTCAGATTGATGTCGTTGAGGACGAGGAGGTCTTCGCCGTCGGGCTTGGGAAAGGCTTGGCAGCAGGACTGGATGTGGAGCAGGGCGTCAGTCATGGCTCATGTCCTCTCATCCCAGCCGGAATTTTCGCTCGGCGTACCAATACAGCGGCCGCCAGAAGAGGCGATTGACGATGACCACGTAAAAACTCATCACCGCGATCCCGAGCACGATGCGCGGGAAATCACCGGCCGTCGTCGCATCCACGATATAGGCGCCGAGACCGCTCGCTTGAAGCCGCGTGCTGCCCCAGCTCGCCACCTCGGCGACGATGCTCGCGTTCCAGGAGCCGCCCGATGCTGTGATGGCGCCGGTCACGTAATATGGAAACACCGCCGGCAGCGCGATCTTCTTCCACCATAGCCAACCGCGCACCTGGAGATTGGTGCCGACGTCGCGCATCTCCGACGGGATCGCAGAGGCGCCGGCGATCACGTTGAAGAGGATGTACCACTGCGTGCCGAGGATCATCAGCGGGCTGAGCCAGATGTTGGGATTGAGGCTGAGCACGACGATCGCCGACACCGCGATCGGAAAGAGGACGTTGGCCGGAAACGCCGCGAGGAATTGCGCGACCGGCTGAATGAACTGGGCGAGCCGCGGCCGCGTTCCCACCATGACGCCGATCGGCACCCAGACCACGGTGGCAAGCGCAATCAGGACGATCACCCGCGTCAGCGTCGCGAGCCCGAGGAGCAGCGCCGTGCCTGCGCCCTGCGGCGAGATGTTGGTGGAAACGAACACGCCCACCCGCCACAGAGCGAGCAGCGCCAGCGCGGCAACCACGCCATTCCACAGCCAGTCGACGATGCGGGAGCGGCGCCCGGACGGCTTGGCGACGATGTCGCGACGGCCAACGAGCGACCAGCGAAACGTCAGGCGCCAGAGGCGCGATAGCGGCTCGGTCAAGACCGCGACAGCGCGCGAGCGGCGCATCACGTCGAGCACCCATGACTTCGGGGGCCGAACCCCGACCTGCTGCTCGAAGCGAAATCGGTCGGCCCAGGCGACCAGCGGGCGAAACAGCAATTGGTCGTACAGCAGGATGACCACCAGCATTGCGACGATGGCCCAGCAGACCGCGCCGAGATTCCTCTGCTCGATCGCCAGCGCGATGTACGAGCCGATGCCCGGTAGCGTCACTGTGGTGTTGCCGACGCTGATCGCCTCGGACGCCACCACGAAGAACCAGCTTCCGGACATGGAGACCATCATGTTCCAGATGAGCTGTGGCATGGCGAAGGGCACTTCGACGCGCCAGAAGCGCATCCAGCCCGACAGCCTGAATGTACGCGATGCCTCCACAAGCTCGACCGGCACGGTGCGCAGCGACTGGTAGAAGCTGAACGCCATGTTCCAGGCTTGACTGGTGAAGATCGCGAAGACGGCGGCGAACTCCGCGCCCAGCACCCGGCCGGGCGCGAGCGACATGAAGAACACCACCGTCACCGAAATGAATCCGAGGATCGGTACCGACTGCAGGATGTCGAGCAGCGGCACCAGAAGGACTTCGGCGCGGCGGCTCTTGGCCGCGATCGTCGCGTAAGTGAATGTGAAGATCAGCGAGAACGCCAGCGCCACGAACATGCGCAAGGTCGTGCGCACCGCGTATTCCGGCAGGTTTCCCGGCGCCAGCGAGACAGGCGCGACCTGCAATTCGGCAAGCGGCTGCAACAGATGGCGGCTGGCCTCGGCAAGAAAGACCAACAGTCCAAGTGTCAGCAGAACGGCAAGCGCGTCCCAGCGTGTGAGACTGCGCGCACCCTGTCCGACGGAAATGGGAATGGTGCCGCGCATGCTTCGGCACTCCACCTGGAGCTTGCTGTTTTCGGGGGCTGAGGCCGCCGCGCCTGCGACGAATTGAGCCCGATTGTCGGAATTCCAGTCGCTCGCCACCCAAACCCAACGCTTAGTCTGGCCCTTCCAGCGCCGCAAGCTCGTTGTGAGCAATAAAGAATATTTCTGAACGGTAAGTCCGATCTAACTTGGCTACCCACCGTTAATTATGACAGCAGCCTGACAGCCGCGGGCGCGGAAATAACCGACGCATTAACGCTGATGGAATGTAGGACGGCGATACTGGCCACTCACGGGCCGCCGCACTCTTGGGGCAGGCCACCGCGGGCCAGCTTGTATGATCGTCTCACGACCTCTCGACTCCTCCATCCCAACGCGTCCATCGTCTGAACAGATTGGCCGTGTTGCCGCTGTCACCGGCGCCACCGCCAGCGTGGAGCTAACCGCGCGCGGCTTGGGCAACGACAATGCCACCGTCGGCAAGTTCATCGGACTGACGACGCCGAAGGCGCTGATCATCGGCCTCGTCACCGAGGTCGGCGAGGATCAGGTTTCCGGAACGGGCGCGGGCGCGGGGTTGCGCAAGATCGCGCGGCTCGACCTCATCGGCGAACTCAGCGGCACCGGCCGCTTCCAGCGCGGCGTCACCGAATATCCCAACATCGGCGATGCGGCGTCGCTTCTGGGCGAGCGCGAGTTGCGCCTGGTCTACGGGGCCGCCGACTCCGACCACGCACATGTCGGCGACCTGCAGCAGAATCCCAATATCGGCGTGCACATCGACATCGACCATCTGGTGAGCCGCCACTTCGCCATTCTCGGCGCCACCGGCGTCGGCAAATCGAGTGGCGTCGCCATCATCCTGCAGAAGATCCTCGATACGCGGCCGAACCTGCGCATCTTCCTGGTCGATCCGCACAACGAATACAGCCGCTGCTTCGGCGACAAGGCGCAGGTGCTGACGCCCCGCAATTTGCGCCTGCCGTTCTGGCTGTTCAATTTCGAGGAGACGATCGACGCCTTCTTCGGCGGCCGCCCCGGCGTCGACGAGGAAGTCGAGATCCTCTCCGAAGTCATCCCGCTGGCCAAGGCCGCCTATCTGCAATACCGCGCCAACGGCAACGACCGCCTGCTCGCCAAGCGGCGCGATCCGCGCGACGCCGGCTTCACCGCCGATACGCCGGTGCCCTACCGCATGGAGGACTTGATCAACCTGCTCGACGAGCGCATGGGCAAGCTCGAGAACCGCTCGTCGCGGATGATCTATCACAAGCTGATCTCGCGCATTCAGACCTTCCGCAATCACCCGCGCTACGCCTTCATGTTCGAAAACGCGAACATCGGCGGCGACACCATGGGCGAGATCCTCGGCGCGCTCTTCCGCCTGCCGCCGGACGGCAAGCCGATGACGATCATGCAGCTCGCCGGCTTCCCGGCCGAGGTGGTCGATTCGGTCGTCTCGGTGCTTTGCCGCATGGCCTTCGACTTCGGACTGTGGAGTGACGGGGTCGCTCCGCTGCTGTTCGTCTGCGAGGAAGCGCACCGCTACGCGCCCGCCGACAAGAAGATCGGCTTCGGCCCGACGCGCCGCGCGCTCTCGCGCATCGCCAAGGAAGGCCGCAAATACGGCGTCTTCCTCGGTCTCGTGACGCAACGCCCCGCCGAGATCGATCCGACCATCATCTCGCAGTGCTCGACGCTGTTCGTCATGCGGCTGTCGAACGACCGCGACCAGGCGCTGATTCGCTCGGCGGTGTCGGACGCCGCCGCCAACCTGCTGTCGTTCATCCCCTCGCTCGGCACGCGTGAAGTCTTCACCTTCGGCTCCGGCGTGGCGCTGCCGACGCGCATGCGCTTCAAGGAATTGCCGGCCGAGCGACGGCCGAACAGCGAGGCCTCCGGCAACACGCGCTCGGACGGCGGCGCACATGTCGGCCGCGATCTCTTGAGCTCGGTCATCGAGCGGTGGCGCTCAGCGACGATGAGCCATCGCATGAGCGACGACGACGATGCCGATTACGGCGCACCATCCGATGCACCGCCGCTGCAGCCCTCCCCGCCGCAGACGCCGGCCTATCAGCCGCCGCCCCTGCAGCCGGCGCCGAGTGCGCAACCGAGCGCCCTCCGCTCGAGCCTGCTGAAGAAGCCGCTCGACGCGAATTCATTGGGCAGTGCGCCCACCAACCCGTCGGGCTATCCGCCGAGGTTCCGATAGGCTGAACCTCTCAATTCTTCGGCGATTCAGTATCGGGCGTAGCGAGCCGCTCGCTCTCTTCCCCTCTCCCCTCGGGGGAGAGGGTGCCCGAGTGAACGAAGTGAGCGAGGACGGGTGGGGGCAAGTGAATCAA
>DASXOK010000196.1:0-2334 GCA_036494425.1 Pseudolabrys sp. | reverse complement strand
GGCGGCGCGCCGCAGCGTGACCGCCCTGGGGCTGACGTTTTCCCTTGCCGGCTCCGCGCTCGCCGCCGACCCATCGCTCTCCCAGACGATCTCGTCCCTGCTCGACTTCAACCGGCAGGAAGTGGCGGTGCTCACCACCGCACTCGCCTTGCTCGGCTTTTCCGTGGTGGCGTCGATCCTGTTGATGCACAACCGCGTCCGGGCCGCACGGACAGAGACAAAACTGCGCGCCGACATCGGCGACCTGCAGGCTCAGGCCGATTCCTATCAGACGCTGCTGTTCGCGGAACCGCAGATCGTGATCTCGTGGCCGGCCGGCGGCAACCGGCCGCGCATCTCCGGCGACACCTCGCTGGTGCTGCAGCAGGACTCGCCGCAGCGCATTCTCGCGTTTGGAACCTGGCTGCCGCCGGAGCCGGCACTGCGGATGGACCATGCGGTCGACGCGCTGCGCGAGAGCGGCGAAAGTTTCCTGCTCAACCTCACCACATCGAACGGCCACGCCATCGAGGCGATGGGGCGCGCCATCGGCGGACAGGCCATTGTCCGGATTCGGCCGCTCATCGGCGTGAAGAAGGACCTCGCCGAGGCCAATCAGCGGCTGAAATCGGTGATGGAAGAGTCCGAGATGCTGCGCGGCTTCGCCGCCGCCTCGCCATGGCCGCTCTGGGCCAGGAGCGCCAACGGCAAGCTGATCTATGCCAATGCCGCCTACGCGCAGGCCACCGAAGCCGCAGGCGTCGACGACGCGATCTCCCGCAATCTCGAGCTGCTCGACTCCTCCGATCGCACCGAGATGGAGCGTGCGCTCACCACGAACGCAGCTTTCAGCGCGCGGCTCCCGATCGTGGCGAGCGGCGAGCGGCGAATCTACGACGTGCGCGCCATCAACGTCGGCGGCGGCAGCGTCGGCATTGCGATCGACGCCAGCGAAGCCAACACGCTGGGCTCGGCGCTGGTGCAGATGGCGGAAGCGCATCGCCGCACCCTCGACCAGCTGTCGTCGGGCGTCGCCGTGTTCGACGGCCAGCGCCGCCTCGCCTTCTATAACGACAGCTATCGCCGGCTCTGGGACCTCGATCCGGCCTTCCTCGACAACAATCCCGACGACTCCGGCGTGCTCGACCGGCTGCGCGCCTCGCGCAAGCTGCCGGAACAGGCCGACTTCCGCGCCTGGAAGGCGAAGCTTCACGAGGCTTATCGTGCGATCGAACCCACCAAAGACACCTGGTACCTGCCGGACGGCCGCGCGCTCGGCGTCGTCACCACGCCCAATCCAGAAGGCGGCGTCACCTATCTCTTCGACGACGTCACCGAGAGCCTCGACCTTGCGCGACGCTTCGATCGCCTGATCCGGGTGCAGCGTGAAACGCTCGACAGCCTCGCCGAAGGCGTCGCGGTGTTCGGCAGCAACGGCAAGGCGCGGCTGTTCAATCCGGCTTTCGCCAAAATGTGGAAGCTGACGCCGGAGCAGCTCGGCGACGAGCCTCACATCGACACCGTGGCGGCATGGTGCAAGCCGCTGCTGGACGACGCCAAGGCGTGGCGCAGCATCCGCGAGTCGATCACGGGACTGGAGAACCGAACCGACGTCCCGTTGAAGCTCGAACGCACCGACGGCAGCGTGCTCGACTGCATGAGCCGGCCGCTACCCGACGGCGCCACCATGCTGACCTTCCATGACATCACCGATAGCGAGAACGTCGAGCGTGCGCTGCGCGAGAGCAACGAGTCGCTGCAGGCCGCCGACCAGATGAAGCTCAACTTCGTCCACCACGTGTCGTACGAGCTGCGTGCGCCGCTCACCACCATCATCGGCTTTGCGCATTTCCTCAGCGATCCCTCGACCGGTCCGCTGACGGCGAAGCAGGCCGAGTATCTCGACTATGTCACCAAATCGACCAACGCGCTGATGGCGCTGACCGACAGCATCCTCGACCTCGCCACCATCGACGCCGGCGCGATGAAGCTCGAACTCGGCCCGGTCGACATTCCCCGCGCAATCGAGGCCGCGGCCGAGGGTATCCAGGACCGGCTCGCCACCGACCGCATCAAGCTCAAGATCGACATCGCTCCCGATGTCGGCACATTTATCGGCGATCAGCGGCGGGTGGTGCAGGTTCTTTATAATCTGCTTGCAAACGCCGTCGGCTTCTCGCCGCAGGATGCGGCCGTGGACGTCAGTGCGAAACGTGGCGAGCGCAGCGTGGTGTTCGCGGTCACCGACTCCGGACCGGGGATTCCGCCCGACGTCAAGGACAAGATGTTCGACCGCTTCGAGAGTTTTGCACACGGCTCGCGGCGCCGCGGGGCGGGTCTTGGCCTGTCGCTGGT
>DASXOK010000195.1:0-16755 GCA_036494425.1 Pseudolabrys sp. | reverse complement strand
CGACATCCTTCTTCTCGTGGTGATGCTGATTTCCGGCCTGCTCGCCATGATCCGCGGCTTCATGCGCGAGATCCTGTCGATCGCGGCCTGGGGCATCGCCGCGCTGGTGACGCTCTATTCCTACGCAAAGCTGCTGCCGACGGCGAAGCAGTATTTCAACAACGACATGGTGGCGACCGCCGTCACGGTCGGCGGCGTGTTCCTGCTCACGCTGCTGATCGTCTCAATCATCACCGTGCGCATCTCCGACATGGTGCTCGACAGCCGCGTCGGTGCGCTCGACCGCACCCTCGGCTTCCTGTTCGGGCTCGGCCGCGGCCTCATCATCGTCGTCGTCGCCTTCCTGTTCTTCGCCTGGCTGGTGCCCACCAAGGCGCAGCCCTCCTGGGTGCAGAATGCCAAGTCGCGGGTCGTGCTGCAAAGTACGGGACAATGGCTGATGTCCATGTTGCCGGACGACCCCGAAAGCACCATCTTGAAGAGGCTGAAGAAGCCGAAGCCTGAAGACCAGGATGCGCCGGATTCGAACCCTGATCAGCGCTCGGAACTCCCCGCGCCGACGATGCAGGCCCAATTGACCGGAAGGCGATAATGCAAAAGCCCCCGCAGGAGCTCGAGGCGAAGGCCCCCGAATTCGACCCGGAAGCCGACCGCCTCCGTGAGGAATGCGGGGTCTTCGGCATCTTCGGACACCCCGACGCCGCCGCCATCACGGCACTCGGCCTGCACGCGCTCCAGCATCGTGGCCAGGAAGCCGCCGGCATCGTCTCCTTCGACGGCAAGCGCTTCCACTCCGAACGCCGCCTCGGCCTGGTCGGCGACACGTTTTCCCGCCGCGAGGTGATTGATCACCTCCCCGGCACCACCGCCATCGGTCACGTGCGCTATTCGACCACCGGCGAGACCATCCTGCGCAACGTGCAGCCGCTGTTCGCCGAGCTCAACGCCGGCGGCTTCGCCATCGGTCATAACGGCAACCTTACCAACGGCATCAAGCTGCGGCGCGACCTGGTCAGCGCCGGCGCCATGATGCAATCGACCACCGACACCGAGGTGATCCTGCATCTGGTCGCGCGCTCGGGGCGCAACCGCTTCGTCGACCGCTTCATCGAAGGCCTGCGCCAGCTCGAAGGCGCCTACGCCTTCGTCGGGCTCACCAACAAAAAACTGGTCGGCGCCCGCGATCCGCTCGGCATCCGCCCGTTGGTGATCGGCAAGCTCGACGGCTGCCCGATCCTGGCGTCCGAGACCTGCGCGCTCGACATCATCGGCGCGCAATATGTGCGCGACGTCGAGAACGGCGAAGTCGTCGTCTTCGACGAGGACGGCTTCCAATCGCACAAGCCCTTCCCGCCGGTTCAGGCGCGGCCCTGTATCTTCGAGTACATTTATTTCGCGCGGCCCGACTCCATCGTTGGCGGCCGCCACGTCTATGACGTGCGCAAGGCGATGGGCAACGAGCTCGCGCGTGAGGCGCCGGCGCTGGCCGACGTGATCGTGCCGGTGCCCGATTCCGGCGTTCCAGCGGCGATCGGCTTCTCGCAGGAGTCCGGCATTCCCTACGAGCTCGGCATCATCCGCAATCACTATGTCGGCCGCACCTTCATCCAGCCGACGCAGGCGATCCGCGATCAGGGCGTGCGCATGAAGCACTCGGCCAATCGCGCCGTGGTCGCGGGCAAGCGCATCGTGCTGGTGGACGACTCGATCGTGCGCGGCACCACCTCGCGCAAGATCGTGCAGATGATGCGCGATGCCGGCGCCAAGGAAGTGCATTTCCGCATCTCCTCGCCGCCGATCACGCATCCCGACTATTACGGCATCGACACGCCGGATCGCGACAAGCTGCTTGCCGCCACGCACGACCTGGAAGGCATGCGCGCCTTCATCGGCGCCGACTCGCTCGCCTTCCTCTCGGTCGACGGCATCTATCGCGCCATGGGCTTCGAGAAGCGCGATCCCGTCCGCCCGCAGTTCACCGACCATTGCTTCACCGGCGACTACCCGACGCCGCTCACCGACCAGGGCGGGCAGGATGCCTCACCGCGGCAGCTTTCGCTGCTGGCCGAGGCGATTTAGGACCTTCCAACTTGACCAACCTCGCTCCTCATGCTGAGGAGCCGCGCGAAAGCGCGGCGTCTCGAAGCATGAGGCCTCATCCTTCGAGACAGCCGCTTCGCGGCCTCTTCAGGATGAGGGTTGGGGTATGAATGCGTTGAAGCCTTTTTCCGACAAAATCGCACTCGTCACCGGCGCCTCGCGCGGCATCGGCGCGGCGCTCGCGCTCGAACTGGCGCAGGCCGGCGCGCATATCGTTGCAGTCGCCCGCACCATCGGCGCACTGGAAGAGCTCGACGACAGGATCACGGCCGCCGGCGGCTCGGCGACGCTTGTCCCGCTCGACATGAAGGACATGGACGGCATTGCGCGCCTCGCGCTGGCGCTGAACGAGCGCTACGGCCGCCTCGATGTGCTCGTCGGCAATGCCGGCGTACTCGGGCCGCTGTCGCCGCTCGATCATGCCGAGCCGAAGGACTTCGAGACCATCATGGCGGTGAACGTCACTGCCAACTGGCAGCTCATCCGCACCATGGACGTGCTGCTCAAGCGCGCAGACGCGGGACGCGCGGTGTTCGTCAGCTCGGGGCTGAGCTGGATGGCCAAGGCCTATTGCGGCGTCTATGCGACCAGCAAAGCCGCGCTCAACATGATGATCCAGACCTACGCCGCGGAGACGGCGACGACGAAGGTGCGCGCCAATCTGTTCAACCCCGGCCCGACACGCACGCGCATGCGGGCCAGCGGATGGCCCGGCGAAGATCCCGAGACGCTGCCGACTCCGGAAGAAGTGGCGGAGACCTTGCTGCCGCTCTGCCTGCCGTCGTGCACCGAGAGCGGCAAGGTCTACGACTTCCCCGCCGGCAAGTTCCTGGAGTTCAGGACTCCGGCATAGGTTGCGCTGGGGCGGACGCGCAGCCGCCCGATCGCCGCCGTCGTGCGTTACTCTCCGCGAGCCCGGGAGAGCGAACCATGGCGCAGCCTTTCGTCGATCCAAGCTGCCTTGGCGTCATCGAGGCGCAGCCCTCCCCGCCTCTGCTCGGGCGCGAGGTTGCGCCGCGCCGCCGCAGCATCGTCCTTGCCGCCTGCGTGCTCGCCTCCTCGATGGCCTTCATCGACGGTTCGGCGCTCACCGTGGCATTACCGAATCTACGCGCCTCGGTCGGAGCCGATCTGGCCTCGGTGCAATGGGTGCTCAACGGCTACGTGCTGGCGCTCGCCTCGCTGACGCTGATCGGCGGCGCGCTGGCGGACAGCTATGGCAAGGCGCGCATATTGGCGATCGGCTGTCTCGTGTTCGCGGCGGCGTCGATTGCCTGCGCGGTGGCGCCGTCGGTCGAGTGGCTGATCGCCGCGCGCGTCGCGCAAGGCATCGGCGCGGCGCTACTGACACCGGCAAGCCTCGCATTGATCGGCGCCACGTATCCGAAAGAAGAGCGCAATCGCGCGGTCGGTGTCTGGGCCGCCGCCTCGGCGTTGACCACCGCCGGCGGCCCGATCCTCGGCGGCTGGCTGACGCAGACCTTCGGCTGGCAAGCGGTGTTCTGGATCAATCCGCCGCTCGCGGTCGCCGCCGTCGCGCTCCTTTACATGTTCGCGCCGCCAGATGCGCGTGAGCCACGCGGCTTCGACTTTGCCGGCGCGGCGCTGATCGCCGTGGCGCTCGGCGCGCTGGCCTGGGGCCTCAGCCAGATCGGCGGGCAAGGACATGCGACGCCGACGATGCATATTGTCGTGGCCATCCCGATCGCGCTCGTCGGCTTCTTCGCTTATGCCTTCTGGGAGCGCACCACAGATCATCCGATGACGCCGCCGCGGCTCGCGCAAAACCGGCCCTTTGTCGGACTGAACGTCGCGACGTTGCTGATCTATTGGGGACTGTCGCTGATGTTCTTCCTCCTGCCGTTCGACCTGGTGGATCGACGGGGGTTGCCGCCGACCGAAGCCGGCGCCGTGTTCCTGCCTTTTTCGCTCAGCGTCGGATTGCTGTCGCGCCCGTTCGGCTCGGTCGCGGACGCCATCGGCGCGCGCACGATGCTGATCGCGGGACCGCTCGCGGCGGCGCTTGCGTTTGTATGGCTCGCAGTCGGGCAACCGATGCCGCTGATCTGGGGCGTGATCGCGCCGATGATCCTGCTTGGTATCGGCTTCGCCGTGCTCATTGCACCGCTCACCGCCGCCGTGTTGTCGAGCGTCGCCGAAAGCGATGAAGGCCTCGCCTCGGGCCTCAACAACGCGGCAAGCCGCGTCGCGCAGCTCGCTGGCGTCGCGCTGGCGGCCGGGGTTGGTACGCTGATGTCAGGCTATCGGGTCGGCCTTATTGCAGCGGCAATATTGGCAGTTGCCGGCGCGCTGGCGATCGTGATCACGGTGCCGGCGCAGAGGCGGCCACAACGCAAGTGATCAATGCTTGCGCTTGGCGCGGCCTTTGAACGGATTGTCCTTCTCGCGCAGCATCAGGCGAATCGGCGTGCCGGGCATCTCGAAGTCCTCGCGCAACGCGTTCACCAGATAGCGTTTGTAGGCAGCGGGCAGCGCATCGGCGCGCGTGCAGAACACGACAAAGCTCGGCGGGCGCGTCTTCGCCTGGGTGATGTAATTCAAACGCAGTCTGCGGCCCGAGACCGCCGGCGGCGGATGCGCACTGACCGTATCCTCGAACCAGCGATTGAGCGCCGAGGTCGGGACGCGTCTGTTCCACACCTCGAAAGCTTCGACGATGGCCTGCATCAGCCGGTCGAGCCCTTCGCCGGTGAGACCCGATACCGCGACCAGGGGCACGCCCTTCATCTGCGTGAGCTTCTCATCGGCTTGGGTCCGCAGCCGGCCGATCGCGCCGGGCGTCTTCTCCTGCAGATCCCATTTGTTGACGGCGATGACGATGGCGCGGCCTTCCTGCTCGATGAGATCGGCGATGCGCTGGTCCTGTTCCTCGAATGCGCTCTGCACGTCGAGTAGCACGACCACGACTTCGGCGAAACGCACGGCGTTCAATCCATCGGCGACGGAGAGCTTTTCCAGCTTTTCGTCCACGCGCGAGCGCCGGCGCATGCCGGCGGTATCGTAGAGGCGGAATTTGCGGCCCTTCCAATCAAGATCGACTGAGATGGAATCGCGCGTGATGCCGGCCTCGGGACCGGTGAGCAGGCGCTCTTCGCCGATGAGCTGATTGATCAGCGTCGACTTGCCGGCATTCGGCCGGCCGACGATGGCGACGCGGATCGGATGCTCCGCGGTGTCTTCGGATTCGGCCTTTTTGCGCTGCTCCGCCGTCTGCCGCGGCAGTGCCGCGACCAGCGCGTCGTAAAGGTCGCTCATGCCTTCGTTGTGCTCGGCCGAAAGCGCGATCGGTTCGCCGAGGCCGAGCTCATAGGCCTCGAGGCGCCGGGCTTCGGCCTCCCTGCCCTCGCTCTTGTTGGCGATGAGCACGGTCGGCTTACCGGACTTGCGCACGATCTGCGCGAAAGCATGATCGGCCGGCGTCGGCCCCACGCGCGTGTCGATCATGAAAAAGATCGCATCGGCCTGCCCGATCGCCGTCTCGGTCTGCGCGCGCATGCGTCCCGACAAGGTCTCGGGCGCGGCCTCTTCCAGGCCCGCGGTATCGATGATCGTGAAGTCGAGATCGCCGAGATGGCCCTCGCCCTCGCGGCGGTCGCGCGTCACCCCGGGCCGGTCGTCGACCAATGCCAGGCGGCGGCCGACCAGCCGGTTGAACAGGGTCGACTTGCCCACGTTGGGCCGGCCGACGATGGCGACGGTAAAGTTCATGGATTGTCGCGATCTCAAGAAGGCGCGGACCCGTTGGCGAGCGCCCCCGAGAAGGATGGCGCTATTGCTTCGAGAAGGTCCCGGCCGGCGGAGCCGACGGCCAGGCCGCGGGAGCGGATTGCTGGGCCGGAGCCGGCCAGGGCGACTGCTGGGCCTGCTGAGCCGGCTGGGCCTGCTGAGCCTGCTGCGGTGGCTGCTGCTGGCTGCCGGTAGGCCACGGCGATTGCGATTGCTGCGGTTGCTGAGCCGGCTCAGGCCAGGGCGCCGTCTGCTGCTGCTGTTGCCCCTGGGCCGACGGCTGCACGGTGACCCGCGACGGAGGACGCGATGCCACGTGCGGTCTCGGTTTGGCCTTCGGCTTCGGCTTGGCTTCCTCCGCCGGCTCGGCCGAGGCGGTCTTCTTCATATCGTCGCCGGTCGCGGCGGCGCTTCCCGGAGGCGCCTGGAGCGCGTCGGCGGTGGCGTCCGGCGGCGGCTGATTGCCCTTCATGTATTCCGGCGGCACGCCCTGGGCGACGCCGGGCACGCCACCGGGAAATATTTCCTTGCGCTCGCCGGGCAACTTCTTCTTCTCGTTAAGGCCGAACACGTCGAGCTTGTCCGGATCGAAATCCGAGCAGCCGGAGAGCACCGGACCAACCACGACCAGCGCAGTGAGAATCACGATGCAGGGAATGCGATGCATGGTACTCCCCCTTCAGCTCTTGCCATTGCCCGCGATGAGCGCCGACAAGACGTCGGCGCGGGCGCGCGTGCCCGGCGGCGTGTCACCATCGGTGGCGATCATGTCGAGATAGCGCTTCGCGGCGGCCGGATCGTTGTTCTTCCACGCCGACAGCGCCAGCAGTTCGCGCGCGCTGTGACGATAGATGCGGCCGGGCTCGGCCATCGGCGCCAAAAGCTTCTGCATTTCGGCGAGCGGCGCGGTGTCGACCAGCAGCATGCCGGCACGGACGGCGGCGAGATCCTGCCACGTGGCGCCCAGCGCGTTGTCGGCGGCGAGCGCTTCAAAGGCCTTCGCGGCATCGTCACGCTTGGTCAAGGCAAGCTCGGAGGCCTCGCGGAAGCGCGCCAGCACGCGATAGCCTTCCGGCGCCGCCGCGGCAGCCTTGGCGAAGGCCGCTTCGGCTTCGGCGTGCTTGCCCTGCTCGCTCAAGACCACGGCGGCCTCGAACTGAGCCCCCGCGGCGGCGGCCTTCTTGGCAATCCACCATTCGTAGCCGCGCCAGCCGCCGATCCCGGCCACGATCAGGACCGCGACGGCGATGATGACGATGCTGTAACGGTCCCACAGCTTCTTGAGCTGCTCGCGGCGGACTTCCTCGTCCACCTCATGAAAAATATCGGCCACGTCGTTCTCCACGTCCCCCAGGCGGCCGAGCCAGCCCCCCGCACGGCGCTTCGGTAAGGCAGTGATGTGGCACAGCCAAGGCAGGGGCTGCAAGCCTTTGATTCATAAGTCTTTGATTCATAAGGGCCACAAGGCCGCCTCCGCCGCCAACCCCAGCGGGAAACGGAAATGGGCGCGGCCCGAAAGAGCCGCGCCCATCCAATTTACTCTAATTTTTCTGTGCGATTAGGCCCGCATCATCACAAACGAGGCCATTTCCGCATTGCCGCCCAGGTATTGCGAGGCCGGCAAGACAAAGGCCCCGATGATCAGTGGGTTACCGGTCTGGGACGTCATCGTGTAGGTGAGATTCGAGTTCGCATTGAAGCTCACCGAATTGGTGTAGGTGCTCGAGCCCGAGCCCCAATAGAAGGGCCAGAACCCGCCGCTGCTTTGCTGCGTGATCGTGGTCTGCTGCGCCGAGTTGTACGAGGCGTAGGACGTGATTGTCGCGCTGATGCCGTCGGCGACGACCAGCGAGGCAAGGAACTGCCGCATGTTGCCGCCGGGACCGAAGGTGCTGTTCCAATTCGGATTGGCGCCGGAGCGCCACGGGGCTCCACCGGCGCTCGCCGAATGAGCCTGTCCGAGCGCGCCGGAGGAATACCAGCCGTTGGGCGGGCCCGGCGGATCGGCGACGAAGGTGATCAGTTTCTGGAATGAGATGGTCGCCGTCACGCGTGACGACGCGAACACCTCAGTGAGCTGTGAGGTGGTCGAATCCGACGAACCGAAGATGCCGAAGAACGCGCCGCTGTTGCCCTGCGCCCAGGTGTTGGTGACATTCGAGCTGGCCGTTGCGCTGTCGAAGCTGATGGCCGGGATGGAGCCGCCATTGGCGACCTGGGTAATGAGCGCCTGCACTCTTTGGGTGAAGTTCGGGACGTTATTGACAAAGCTGCTCGTGTTAAGCGCCATCGTCTGCGCCGAGAAGATCGGGTCGAGCAGCGCCGCTGCCAAAGCCGAGCGACCGGGACCGGCAACGGTCGGAGCGTTCACCATCGCCCACATGTAGAAGGTGTTGGGCAGTTGCTGCAGCGATGGCATCGGGTTCAGTCCCGCGAGATATCGCTGCCACATCGGATAGTAGCTGCCGAGCACGCTCTGGAAGTTCGTCAGCGCGTTGGAAATGAGCTGCGACAGCACGCCGGTGTAGTTCGCGAAGAACTGATTGCCGCCGGACAAAGTGAGGTTGTTGTTCAGGGAAGCAGGCGGCAGGTTGTTGAAGTACTGCCAGACCTGATCATCGGTCGCGAGGCCTGACACCGGATTGTTGGGCTGGACGATCTGGAAGTTGGCATTGCCGCCGACGGCGGTTGCCAAGGTGTTGTACCACTGATTTTGTAAGTTCACTGCAGCGGGCGAAGCAGACATCGACATCTCCCTGAACAATAGAGAGCACGCGTGCGATCGATACTGTCGATCGCACTTTACGGCTCTGATGAGCAGATGGGTTCGAGCAAAGTCGCTTGCGGCGGCGGCAGATACGAAGGCATCAAAGGCAGGCGCGATCGTCTTGCCGCAGCTCCGATGAGACGCAACCATCGGTAGCTGATCTTAAATGCGCTTTTTCAGGGCATTTCGTCAACGCGAATATTTTTAGTTGTGTACACACTGCTGTCGCACACAACGTGTAAGGGGCGGTTGCGTGCAAGCCGTCACCGAACAGGCGCAGACTGGCAAGACAGCGTCGTGCCACAAGACAGCGTCGGCCAACACTGATATCGGCAGCGAGTCCGCGCTACGTCTTCTTGCCCTTCATCGGATAGACGTGCTCTGGCCCCGGGAAGGCGCGCGAGCGCACCTCGGCGGCATAATCCGCGATGGCCTTCTCGATGCCGGGGCCGAGATCGCCGAAGCGCTTGACGAATTTCGGCACCCGCGGCGACAAGCCGAGCATGTCCTCCATGACGAGCACTTGGCCGTCGCAGGCGACGCTCGCGCCGATGCCGATGGTCGGGATCGGGATGGCGCCGGTCAGCTTCCGAGCCAATGGCTCGGCCATGGCCTCCAGAACAACCGAGAAGGCGCCGGCCTGCGCTACCGCCAGCCCATCCTCCTCAATCGGCCCCCAGTCGGCCTCGTCACGCCCCTGGGCGCGGAAGGAGCCGATGGTGTTGATCGACTGCGGGGTCAGCCCGACATGGGCCATCACCGGCACGCCGCGCTCGACCAGGAAGCGGATGGTCTCGGCCATGCGCCTGCCTCCCTCGAGCTTGATGGCGCCACAGCCGGTCTCCTTGAGGATGCGCACGGCGCTCATGAAGGCCTGCTCCTTAGAGGCTTCGTAAGAACCGAAGGGCATGTCCACCACGACCAGCGCGCGCTTACTGCCGCGCATCACCGCGCGTCCCTGCAGGATCATCATGTCGAGCGTGACCGGCACGGTCGTCTCCAGGCCGTGCATCACCATGCCGAGCGAGTCGCCGACCAGGATCACATCGCAATGCTTGTCGGCGATCGACGCCGTGTGCGCGTGATAGGAGGTGACCACGACGATCGGTTCGCCACCTTTTCGCGCGCGAATATCGGGAGCGGTGAGCCGCCGGATTTCACTCTGCACTGACATAGCTTCGAGACCTTGGACTAGCTTCCGAACACCGGGACGCCGATCACGACCGGATGGAAGACGTAACCGAGCGCGAGAAAGATGACGATGCCGAGGATGACAACGATGGCGTCGTTGCCCCAGCCGGATGGCGCTGTCGTGGCGCCGAGATCGCCGCGGCGCTTGGCCGCGATGCGCGCATAGACGCCCCAGGCGAGGAACGAACCGAACAAGAGGATCGAGCCGAGATCGCCGTTCGACAATAAGTGCGCGAACGCCCAGGTCTTCACCGAGGCCAGCATCGGATGCTTGGCCCACGCTTTGATGTGGCTGGGGACGAAAAAGGCGACGAGCAGAATCACGGCAATCAGCATCAGCCCGATAGTGATGTGCCGCATGAATGCCGGCGGGGTCCAGACCTCGATCGGGTTCACCTGATAGTGGCCGTAGCCGTAAATGATCAGCACCAGGCCGACGATCGAGACGATCGAGAACAGCGCGCGATAGCCGCCGATGCCGAGCCGCGCGATGGCGCCTGCGCGCGCGTCGCGGAAGGTGACGAACACGTGGTTGGCGATAAAGATCACCAGCCCGAGGATGAGGACGCCCAAGCCCATGCACGCTCAAACCACATTGCCGACTTTATAGGCGCCCAGTAGAGGATAGCGGCGGTCAATGCAAGCCGCCCCACGCCCTTTAGGATGCCCGCAATGGCCGCCAGTCCTGCATTCATCACCGAACCCGCGCGAAACACCCCGGTCGGCGGCGAATACGATGTGGTCGTGTTGGGCGGCGGCCCGGCCGGCATCGCCGCAGCGGCAGCGGCTGCCGCGCACGGCCGCAAGGTGCTGCTCATCGAGCGTTACGGCTTCCTGGGCGGCATGGGGACCGCCGCCGGGGTAACGAATTTCTGCGGCCTCCACGCGAATGTGTTCGGGGAGATCAAGCAGGTGGTGCACGGCGTCGCCGGCGACCTGCTCGCGCGCATCGACCGGCTCGGCGGGCTGAACGCACCTCATATTGTGCTCGGCAAGATCGCCGCGCAGGCCTACGACACCGCGGTCTACAAATGCGCGGCGGACGATCTGTTGCTCTCGCGCGGCGTCGACATCCTGTTCCACGCGCTCGCGACCGGCGTCGTGCTGGAGAGCGACGGCCGCATCAAGGCGCTGCTGATCGAGACCAAGTCCGGACGCAGCGCCATTCTTGGCCGCGTGTTCATCGACTGCTCCGGTGACGGCGATCTCGCCGCCTTTGTCGGCGCGCCGTTCGAGAAGGGCGACGCAGACGGCAGTATGCTTTATCCGACCATGATGTTCCGGCTGAATGGCGTCGATGCAGAGAAAGCGGGGGAGGCCTGGCGCACGATCCCGGCGCTGATGGACGAGGCGCAAAAGCGCGGCGTCACATTCCCGCGCAAGGGCGCGATCGTGCGCCCGCAGAAGCACACCAGCGAATGGCGCGTGAACGTCACGCAAGTGAAAAACACGGACGGCCGAGCCATCGACTGCACCGACGCGCGCGAATTCAGCGCGGGCGAGATCGACGGCCGGCAGCAGGCTCTGGCATTCTTCGAATGCTCAAGCGTGAAGCGCCGGGCTTCGCCGACGCTTACGTGGTCGATATCCCGCCGCAACTCGGCGTGCGCGAGACGCGGCGGGTGACCGGCCGCTATCAGCTCACTGCCGAGGACGTCGTCTCCTGCGCCAGTTTCGACGACAGCATCGGCGTCAATGGCTGGCCGATCGAGAACCATGTCGCCGGCGATGTGGTGTGGCGCTGGCCGGACATTCCCGGTTCGCGCGGCTTCAACCACCTACCCTATCGCATGCTGACGCCAGAAGGCTTCGACAATCTGCTGATTGCCGGACGCTGTGCGTCGATGACACATGAGGGCCAGTCGGCTGCGCGCGTGAGCGGCGCCTGCTTCGTGATGGGCGAAGCGGCGGGCACGGCCGCGCACCTTGCACTTATTGGCAATACCGGCTGTGCGGATATTGCCGTCAGCTTGTTGCAACAGACATCGGAGCGCGGCGGCGTCTATCTCGGCCGCGACATCTAAGAGGACCGTGCATGATCGGACGTCTCGCCCTTGTCGCGCTGATGCTGGTTGCCGCGGCAGTGCCCGCCTCGGCGCAAGACTGGCCGCCAAAGCTTGTTCGCATCGTCGCGCCGTTCGGACCCGGCTCGACGCCGGATATCGTCGCACGCCTCATCGCCGATGGGCTCTCGCGCAAGTATCCCGAGAGCAACTTCATCGTCGAGAACAAGCCCGGCGCAAGCGGCAATATCGGCACCGACTTCGTGGCCAAGGCGGCGCCGGACGGCACCACTATCGGCGTCAGCATCGGCGGGCCATTGGCGATCAACACGCTGCTGTTCGCCAATCTGCCTTACAATCCGCAGAAGGACATCGCGCCGGTGACGCAGCTCATCACGCAGCCGAGCGCGCTCGCGGTCAACCCCGCTCTCCACGTGAACTCGGTCGCCGACCTCGTGACGCTGGTGAAGGCAAGCCCCGGCAAATACAACTTCGCCTCCATCGGCAATGGCTCGCTCTCGCATCTCGCCATGGAGGCGATTGCGATCAAGGCGCGCGCGAAGCTTGTGCACGTGCCTTATACAAGCTCACCGCAGGCGATGACGGCGATCATCCGCGGCGACGCCCAGATAGGCTGTCTGCCGGCAATCTCAGTGACGCCGCAGGCGCAGGCAAGGAAAGTGAAGATATTGGCTGTATCGACCGCCAAGCGCTCGCCGTTCCTGCCCGATGTCCCGACGCTGAAGGAAAGCGGCATCGATGTCGAAGCCGACGCCTGGATGGGCTTGATCGCGCCGGGCGGCACGCCGGCTCCGCTTGTCGCGCAGATCAATAAGGACGTTGTGGCGACCATCAAGGAGCCAAGCGTGCGCGAGAAGCTGGCGGCGCAGTTGATGGAGCCGGTCGGCTCCTCGCCGGAGGAGTTCCGGACCTTGATGAACAACGAGATCGCGCGCTGGGCGCCGGTGATCAAGGCCGCGGATGTCAAGGTGAACTAGGCCGACAGCCGGGCATCGCCGCGGGTTCAGCCTGCTGCATTTTAGCCTTGGTGTGACCCTCCTCACATCGATCTCTCGCCAGATGGTCTTGACTGCTCCCGTCGGCATCGAAGGGAGATCGGCCATGCTCACCATCCGCGCTTGGACAGTCGTCGCCGCACTCGGCGTTGCGTCTATTTTTGCAGTGATGCTGGCAAGCAAACTTCAATCTGAACCGTCAGCACAGTTCGCTCGCGCGCCGGCCGTCAATGCCGGTCAGCGCGACACGGTCAAAACTGATCCCATCCACGGCTCGGACCCGTCGACGAGCACGTACGGATTGGACCCAGCACGCACCACCGACTGGTAAGATCGGTCGGGGGTTGTGACGGTGAATTGGAGAGTTTGTGTCCCGGGCGCAGTGCAGCGCGAAGCGATGCGCTGCAGACCCGGGACCGTCGCAATGCAGAGTTTGTGAAGGCCCCGGATCAGCAGCGCAACACTTCGCTATCGCTCGTGTTGCGCAGCATCCGGGGCACGCAACGCCTACGCCGCCGCCTTTTCCTTGTCCTTGATGTCGGTGAACACCAGGCCCGGCGCGCGCTCACGCGTGTAATCGAGGATGAACTGGTTGCGCGCCATGAACACTTTGTCGCTATCGAGGTCCTCGGCGACGCTCGAATAATTAGTCTGCACGAAGTCGTTGAGCTTCTTGGCATCGTCGCAAGCGATCCAGCGCGCGAGCTGGAATTCCGGCGTCTCGAAGCCGATGTCGAGCCCATACTCCTCGGCAAGGCGCACCTTCAAGACGTCGAGTTGTAGCGGACCGACGACGCCGACCAGCGCCGGGGCGCCGTCGAGCGGGCGGAACACCTGCACCACGCCCTCCTCTGCCATCTGCTGCAAAGCCTCTTTCAGCTTCTTCGCCTTCATCGGATCGCCAAGCTTCACGCGGCGCAGGATTTCCGGGGCGAAGTTCGGCACGCCGAGGAACGCCAGCTCCTCGCCTTCGGTGAAAGTGTCGCCGATGCGCAGCGTGCCGTGGTTGGGAATGCCGACCACATCGCCGGCGTAAGCCTCGTCGGCGACCGAGCGATCCTGCGCGAAGAAGAATTGCGGCGCCGACAGCGTCACCGGCTTGCCGGTACGGGTGAGCTTCGCCCGCATGCCGCGGCGCAGCTTGCCCGAGCACAGCCGCGCGAAGGCGATGCGGTCGCGGTGATTGGGGTCCATGTTCGCCTGGATCTTGAACACGAAGGCGGTCATCGCGTTTTCGTGCGCGTCGATCTTGCGCGTATTCGCGACGTGCGAGCGCGGCGCCGGCGCAAAGGCGGCGAGCGCATCGAGGAGGTCCTTGACGCCGAAGTTCTTCAAGGCCGAGCCGAAGAACACGGGCGTCAGATGACCCTCGCGGAACGAGGCTAAGTCGAACGGCCGGCAGGCCTCCTTCACCAGCGAGAGCTCTTCGGCGATCGCGCTCGCGTCCAGCATCGGATTCTTGGCGGCGAGTGAAGCAAGATCGAGGGGCCTGAGGTCGGCCGTCTTGCCGTCGTCGTTGATCAGCCGCATCTCGCCGGAGGCGATGTCGTAGGTGCCGGCGAAGTCGCGCCCCTGCCCGATCGGCCAGGTCATCGGCGTGGTGTCGAGCGCCAGCGTCTTCTCGATCTCGTCGAGAATCTCGAACGGGTCGCGGCTCTCGCGATCCATTTTATTGATGAATGTGATGATCGGGATGTCGCGCAGGCGGCAGACCTCGAACAGCTTGCGCGTTCGCGCCTCGATGCCCTTGGCGGCGTCGATGACCATCACCGCCGAGTCGACCGCCGTGAGCGTCCGGTAGGTGTCCTCGGAGAAGTCCTCGTGGCCCGGCGTGTCGAGCAGGTTGAAGACGCGGCCCTCGTAATCGAAGGTCATCACCGAGGTGACGACCGAGATGCCGCGCTCGCGCTCGATCGCCATCCAGTCCGAGCGGGTGGAGCGGCGGTCGCGCTTGGCCTTCACCTGGCCGGCGAGATTGATGGCGCCCCCGAACAGCAGCAGCTTCTCGGTCAGCGTGGTCTTGCCGGCATCCGGATGGGAAATGATCGCGAACGTGCGCCGGCGCTCGACCTCGGCGGCCAAAGGCGACGTGGAAACCGACTCGTTGGCGTTGAATGGTATGTTCATGCTCACGCATTTGGCCGCAAACACCGATAAAATCAAGCGACGGCTCGCTGGCTAGACCTTCACCCCGAGACCTTAACCTTTGACTTTCGTCAACGCGTTGCTCTTCGCGCTCGCCTACAAAGCGAATAACGCACAGTCACAATCGCGAGATACTCGATTTGGTCAAGACCGAAATCGCCAAGCTTCGCCCCGCCAAGTGAGATGCCTTAATGAGACCGGTCACATTTCTTGCGCTTTCTGCTTACGCCAAATCCCGCCAGGCGGTCGCCCTAGCGGCCCAGATTGCGACGATTACGAGTGCTCTTCTATTTCCGTTCGCGGCCAGGGCCGAACCGATCACGCTCAAGCTTTCGTTCTTTACGTCCGATCAGTCAGCAATCTACCTGTCCACGGTCAAACCGTTTGTCGACGCCATCAACCGTGATGGCGCTAACTTGCTGCATATAGAGGTGTTTTTGAGTGGGACGCTCGGCAAAACACAAAAGGAGCTCCCGCAGCTGGTCCGCAGTGGCGGAGCCGATATCGCGTTTATCGTGCCGGGACAAACTCCCGAATTATTTCCCGACACGGCGGCAACCGAGTTGCCAGGGTTGTTCCGTGACGCCCGTGAAGCCACGCTGGTATACACACGGCTGATCGCTGCCGGCACGTTGGCCGACTACAAGGATTTCATCGTCATCGGCGCCTATGGCGCAGAGCCCTCGTCGATCGAGAGCCGCAAGCCGATAGCGTCACTTGCCGATCTCAAAGATCAGAAGATCCGCTCGAACAATGCGATCATGTCCACCGCATTGGCAACACTCGGCGTAACGCCGGTGGTCATTGCCTACAACGAAACGGCGCTTGCAATCGCCAAGGGCGCCATCGACGGAGCCGCAGTCGACATCGCCACCATGCTCGACGTCGGCACCAGCCGCCTGACGGGAAACCATTACATGCTGCCCATCGGCAGCGCATCGCTTGTCCTCCTGATGAACCGGCAGGCTTTCGAGCGCCTGCCTGAAGACGCGAAAGCGCTGATCGTCCGGTACAGCGGAGACTGGACCGCTGCTCGCTTTATCGACGCAAGCCTGAGCTACAAACTGTCGGCCATAAAGCTGCTCAAAGGCGACCCGCGACGAACCTACGTGGACCCATCGGACACGGATTCCGAAAAGGCGCAGGCCGCGTTCGCATCCGTCCGGGAAACCTGGGCGAGCGCGAACCCGCGCAACCGCGATCTGCTCACGCAAGTGGAAACCGAACTCGCAAAACTGCGCGCCGGCAAATAGGCCCCCAAAATGCTCAATGCAATCGCACGTTTGATCGCAGCCGCTGTATTCATAGCGCCACTTGCCACCCGCGCGGAGCCGATCCAGCTCAAACTCGCGTTCTTTGGACCCGAACAGGCGCTGACTTACCTGTCGGGCATCAAGCCATTCGTGGATGGTATCAATGCCGAGGGACAAGGCATTCTGACAATCCAGGTCTATTCCGGCGGAGTGCTCGGCAAAGCCATTGCCGACCAGCCGCAGCTCGTCATCGACGGCATGGCGGACATCGCATACGTCATACCCGGTCAAACACCTTATCGTTTCCCCGACAACGGATTGCTTGAACAACCGGGGCTATTCCGCGATGCGCGGGATGGCACGCTGGCCTACACGCGTCTCATCGCTGCCGATGCCCTGCGTGGCTATCAAGACTTCTTCGTGATCGGAGCTTACACAGCAGACCCCAACCTCATCCACAGCCGCGAGCCGATCCCATCTCTCGCTTCGGTCAAGGGACAGAAGCTTCGCGCAAACAATGCAATCGAGGCGGA
>DASXOK010000194.1:0-16576 GCA_036494425.1 Pseudolabrys sp. | reverse complement strand
CGCCCAATCCGACCAAGGTCGCTCTGTTTCTGGAAGAGAGCGGCACGCCGTACGAGCCGATTCCGGTCGATACCCGCACGGGCGCCCAGCACAAGCCGGATTTCCTTGCGGTCAATCCGAACGCCAAGCTGCCGGCCATCGTCGACGGCGACGCCACGGTGTTCGACAGTAGCGCGATCCTGCTCTATCTCGCCGAAAAGACCGGCAAATTCCTGCCGGCCAAGACCGACAAGGCGCGCGGCGAGTTGTTGTCGTGGATGTTCTTCGTGTCGTCCGGCGTCGGCCCCTATGCCGGCCAGTCGGTGCACTTCCGCAACTACGCGCCGGAGAAGATCCCTTACGCCATCAACCGCTACGCCTTCGAAGGCCAGCGCCATTTCGGCATCATCGACGCGCGGCTCGCCAAGCACAAATACATGCTCGGCGACACCTACACGATCGTCGACATGAACGTGTGGGGCTGGTCGCGCCTTATCCCGAACGTGCTCGGCGAAGGCGCCTGGGACAAGTTCAAGAACTTAAAGCGCCTGACCGACGAGATCAGCGCCCGGCCGGCGGCGCAGAAAGCGACCGCGCTCAAGGACCGCCATAAGTTCAAGACCGAGATGGACCAGGAAGCGCTTCACGCCATGTTCCCGCATCTGAAGGAGAAGGTGGCGTAGCCGCTACGTCGAAGAACGCAAACAAAAACGGCGCGGCCCTGTGCGGCCGCGCCGTTCGCGTTTGGAAAGTTGAAGCTGCTACTGAAACAGCTTCATCGCGTTGACCAGCGTCTGCAACACCCCGAGCGTGAGTGGGATGCCGACAAAACCCCAGGCCAGCACGAGTTGCAGCGTGGTCGTGCCGTTCTGCTGATTTGAATTTGCCATCGCTGTTTCTCCTTACGCGCCGGCCGGTTCGCCGGCGGCGCCGACCTCGAGCAGTGCCCGCTCGGCTTCGTGATCGGGCCGCATGTGGAAGCGGTGATGCACCGCCTTGACCAGGAGATTGCAGATGAAGCCGATCACCAGAAGTCCGGCCATGATGTACATCGTCACGTTATAGGCCTGCGCCTTCGGCACGCCGTGGGTAACGTTGTACTCACGGATATAGTTCACCAGCACCGGCCCGAAGATGCCGGCCATCGACCACGCCGTAAGCAGCAGTCCATGAATGGCGCCGACATAGCGCGTGCCGAACATGTCGCGGAGATAAGCCGGCACGGTGGCGAAGCCGCCGCCATACATGCTGATGATCACCAGGAAGCAGCACACGAAAGCGACCACGCTGCCGATCGAGCCGGTATAGGGCACCGAGCAGTACAACAGGAAGCCGAGCACCATGAAGATGAAATAGGTGTTCTTGCGACCGATATAGTCCGACGTCGACGCCCAGAAGAAACGGCCGCCCATGTTGAACAGGCTCATCAGGCCGACGAAGCCTGCCGCGGCGACCGGGGTGATCTTGCCGGGGAACATTTCCTGGCTCATGGCGGAAGCCTGGCCGAGCACGCCGATGCCGGCGGTGACGTTGAGGCAGAGAATCCACCAGATCAGCCAGAACTGCGGCGTCTTCAGCGCGTCGTAGACGAAGACGTCGTTCTTGGTGATGAGCCTTTGCGGCACGGCAGGAGGCGTGTAGCCGGCGGGCTTCCAGCCAGGAGCGGGCACACGCACGATTGTCGCACCGACCCACATGAAGACGAGGTAGATGAGTCCCAAGGCGATAAAGGCCTCGGCCACTCCGACGTGACTCGGCGTGGAAAACGTCTGCATCAGCCACACGGACAGAGGCGAAGCGATGAAGGCGCCGCCACCAAAGCCCATGATGGCCATGCCAGTCGCCATGCCGGGGCGATCGGGAAACCATTTGATCAGGGTCGAGACAGGAGAAATGTAGCCGATGCCAAGGCCGCAGCCACCGAGAACGCCGTAGCCGAAATAGATCAGCCAGAGGTTATGCGCGTAGACGCCCATCGCTGAAATCAAGAATCCGCCCGCCCAGCATAGGCCCGCGGTGAACATGGCACGGCGCGGCCCGCCTTCTTCGACCCATCGGCCGAACACGGCGGCGGAGAGGCCGAGAAAAACGATCGCGATGGAGAATATCCATCCGAGATCGGTGAGCTTCCAATCGTCGGGCGTCGATTGCGAAATGCCGAGCAGCTTGGTCATCGGCAAATTGAATACGCTGAAGGCATAGGCTTGGCCGATGCACAGATGCACGCAGAGCGCGGCCGGCGGCACCATCCATCGGCTGAAACCCGGTCCTGCAACCGTGCGCTCGCGATCGAGACATGAGAGCAAGCTCATCGTGCGGTTCTCCCCCTAGGAGTTATCTGCTCGTTCTTTTTCTGACAGATCGGGGAGACGCAGAGGCCCCCACGTCTGCACGTTGCAGACTGCGGAGCGCCTATTCATGAATCAATCAAAGTGTTCCTATGCTGCGATAGAAAATTCAAATGCCGCAATTGCGAATATCAATGACATTACGCAAAACACTGCAATAACGTCATTGATTCCACTCATACTGAATGTGGTTTGAGGCGTTGTGTGCGACTAAAGAATGAGAATGCCCTGTCGCTACGACCTACCCGCTTTCAATCCGCCAACAACGGCGCGACCCGCCGTGCCTCTGTGACGAGCGCCGCGGTCAGCGGTGTCATCGGTTCGCGCGCCGGTGCGACCAGGCCGATGGTGTGGCTTGCTTCCGGCTCGACGATGGGAATCGCGCGCAGCTTGTTGGACTCGGTCAGGCCGAGCGAGGTGGCGAGCCGCGCCGGCATCACGCTCGCCCAGCGTCCCGTGCGCACATGGGAATAGAGCAGGACCATCGAATCCGACTCCAGCGTGATGTTCGGGTCGATGCCGGTGTCGCGCAGCAGCCGTTCGATGATGCGCCGGTTCTGCATGTCGGGCGTCAGCAGGCAGAGCGGCACCCGCGCAGCGTCCGCCCAGGTCACGCTCTTGCGGTCTCCGAGCGGGGCGTCGGCGGCGACGAGAAGACGGTAGCGCTCATTATAGAGTGGCACCGCGGTCACGCGGCCGAGCGGCTCGTTGTCGAGATAAGTGAGGCCTGCGTCGATCTCGAGGTTTTCCAGCTCGGTGAGAATCTCGATCGACGTGCGCGAATACACCGTGAACTGCACATTGGGATGGCGCGCGCGATAGGGCGTGGTGAGCGTCTCGACCATGGCCAGCGCGGTCGGGATCGCGGCGATGCGCAGGCGCCCGGCGAGGCCGTGCCGCAGCGCATGCACCTCATCGCGCATGGCGCGGGTGTCGCCGACGATGCGTCGCGCCCAGTCGAGCACGCGCTCGCCTTCCGCGGTGAAGCCCTGGAAGCGCGAGCCGCGATTGACCAGGAGGACGCCGAACGTGTCCTCGAGTTGCTTCACGCCGGCCGACAGCGTCGGCTGGGTCACGCCGCAGGCGTCGGCGGCGCGCCCGAAATGCTTCTCCCGGGCCAGCGCGAGTAGGAATTCAAGCTTATCAATCACGTGTGAAATCCGGGCTGCAGTATTCCAAATCGCGCTACACGATCTCACGATTGGTGGAAACAATGCGTTGCGCGCGCCGTTTCATCCGGAAGATTGATCGAAAAATCCAAGGATTTCAACCGAATCGATAGAAATCGTCTATCAAGCGATTGGTACTAGGGCCTTGTTTGGATTGATTCAAAAAGGTTTTTTCATAGCTGGAGGCAATATGTCGGTACAAGAACAACAAGTCACTGCAAAGCAGGACAACACCCGCAAGGGGCGCCGCAAAACCCCGCGCACGCCGAAGGGGCGCCAGGTCGATCTGGACGCGCTCGAGGAAGTGCGCGACCTGCTGATCGATCGCTCGCGCCGCCGCGACCTGCTGATCGAGCACCTGCATCTCATCCAGGACCATTACGGCCATCTCTCCGCCGCGCATCTCACAGCGCTCGCTGCGGAAATGAGAATGGCGCTGACCGAGGTCTACGAGGTCGCGACCTTCTACGCGCATTTCGATGTGGTGAAGGAGGGCGAGACGGCCCCACCGCCGGTCACCGTGCGCGTGTGCGACTCGCTCTCCTGCGCCATGGCTGGCGCCGACAGGCTGCTAAAGGAATTGCCCGGCAAGCTCGGCAAAGATGTGCGCGTCGTGCACGCGCCCTGCATGGGCGCTTGCGATCACGCGCCGGTCTGCGCCGTCGGTCATGTGCAGACCTTCGACGCGACGCCGGACAATGTCGCCGCCGCGGTACAGGCCAAGCCGCATGCCCACGCCTGGACGCCGGAGATCGGTTTCGAGGCCTACCAAAAGGACGGCGGCTACGCGCTGCTCAAGGACTGCCTTTCCGGCAAGCGCACCGTCGACGAGCTAATCAAGGTCGTCAGCGATGCAGGCCTGCGCGGCCTCGGTGGCGCCGGCTTCCCGACCGGCCGCAAGTGGTCGCTGGTGCGCGCCGAGCCCGCGCCGCGCCTGTTCGCGGTGAACGCCGACGAAGGCGAGCCGGGCACCTTCAAGGACCGCCATTATCTCGAGCGCGATCCGCACCGCTTCCTCGAAGGCGTGCTCATCGCTGCCTGGGTGGTCGAAGCGCGCGACACCTACCTCTATATCCGCGACGAATATCCCGAGCTGCGCCTGATGCTTCTCAAGGAGATCGCCAAGCTCGAGGAAGCCGAACTCACGCCGCACACCAGGCTGCACCTGCGCCGCGGCGCCGGCGCCTACATCTGCGGCGAAGAGTCGGCGATGATCGAGTCGATCGAAGGCAAGCGCGGTCTGCCGCGGCATCGCCCGCCTTATGTCGCGCAGGTCGGCCTGTTCGGCCGTCCGACGCTGGAGCAGAACGTCGAGACGATGTTCTGGATCCGCGACATTATCGAGAAGGGCGCGGAGTGGGCGACCTCACAAGGCCGCCATGAGCGCAAGGGCTTTCGCAGCTTCTCGGTGTCGGGGCGCGTGAAGAACCCGGGCGTAAAACTCGCCCCCGCCGGCATCACCATGCGCGAACTGATCGACGAGTTCTGTGGCGGCATGGCTGAAGGCCACACCTTCAAGGCCTATCTGCCGGGCGGCCCGTCGGGCGGCATTTTGCCGGCCGCGATGGCCGACATCCCGCTCGATTTCGGTACGCTGGAAAAATACGGCTGCTTCGTCGGGTCGCACGCGGTTGTCATTCTCTCCGACAAGGACGACATCAAGGCTGCCGCCTTGAACCTGATGAGGTTCTTCGAGGACGAGAGCTGCGGCCAGTGCACACCCTGCCGCGTCGGCACCGAGAAGGCGGCGAAGTTGATGGAGCAGGGTCCGTGGAATGCGGACCTGCTGACCGAACTCTCGAACGCCATGCGCGACGCCTCGATTTGCGGCCTTGGCCAGGCGGCGCCGAACCCGCTGCTTTGCGTTTTGAAATATTTCCCCGAGGAGCTGCAGAAGCCGCTCGGGAGTTGGTGACTCGATCCGTCATCCTGAGGTGCCGCGAAGCGGCCTCGAAGGATGATGGCCACAATGCCGGCCCAGGCCCTTCGAGGCTGGCCGCTCGCGCGGCTCGCTCCTCAGGGCGACGGGAGAGGTTAAGAGGAAATCGCCATGACTGAAGGCAACGCACCAAAGCCCGCCGGTTACGGACACGACAAGAAGGGCAAGGCCGGCGGCAAGACCGTCGGCGACGGCAAGCCCGCCGTCGCGCACACGGTCGCGGCCGACAAGGTCGCCGGCGCAGGCGAGGGCGCCATGGCCAAGACCTTCTTCATCGACGAACGCGAGATCGATATCCGCGACGGCGAATCCATTTTCACCGCCGCCCGCCGCCTCGACATCAAGCTTCCGCACCTCTGCTACACGCCGAAGCCAGGCTACCGGCCGGACGGCAATTGCCGCGTCTGCATGGTCGAGATCGAAGGCGAGCGCGTACTTGCGGCGAGCTGCCTGCGCACACCGTCGCCCGGCATGAAAGTGAAGACGCAAACCGACCGCGCCAAGACCGCACGCAAGATGGTCGCCGAACTCCTGGTCACCGACCAGCCGGTGGCCGAGGTCGCGCACGACCCGATGTCGGAATTCTGGAAGACGGTGAAGCGCCAGGGCGTCGAGCAGAGCCGCTTCCCCAAGCGCGAGCGCATCGTCGTGCCCGAGCCCGACCGCAGCCATCCGGCCATGGCGGTCAATCTTGACGCCTGCATCCAATGCAATCTCTGCGTTCGCGCCTGCCGTGAAGTGCAGGTGAATGACGTCATCGGCATGGCCGGCCGCGGCCATCTCGAGAAGATCGTGTTCGACTTCGACGATCCGATGGGCAATTCCACCTGCGTCGCCTGCGGCGAATGCGTGCAGGCCTGCCCGACCGGCGCGCTGATGCCGGCGACGATGGTGGACGAGAACAACGTCTACAAAGGCGCGCCCGACCGCACCGTCGACTCGGTTTGCCCGTATTGCGGCGTTGGCTGCCAGCTCACTTACCAGATCAAGGACGACAAGATCGTCGCGGTCACCGGCAAGGATGGGCCGGCCAACGAAAACCGCTTGTGCGTGAAGGGCCGCTTCGGCTTCGACTATGTGCACAATCCGCAGCGCCTGTTGAAGCCCTTGATCCGCAAGGAAGGCGTGCCGAAGATTCCGCACGAGTTCATCGATCCGTCGAACCCGTGGACGCATTTCCGCGAAGCCACCTGGGAGGAGGCGCTCGACCGCGCCGCCGGCGGCCTCAAGAAGATCCGCGACCGCGATGGCCCGCAGGCTTTGGCCGGCTTCGGTTCAGCCAAGGGCTCGAACGAGGAGGCTTACCTGTTCCAGAAGCTGGTGCGCACCGGCTTCGGCACCAACAATGTCGACCACTGCACGCGGCTCTGCCACGCCTCGTCGGTGGCGGCTTTGCTCGAAGGCGTCGGCTCCGCCGCCGTCACCGCGACTTTCAACGAGTGCAAGAACTCCGAAGTCATCATCGTCATCGGCGCCAACCCGACCGAGAATCATCCGGTCGCCGCCACCTTCTTCAAGCAGGCAGCCAAGCGCGGCGCCAAGCTGGTGGTGATGGATCCGCGCGGCCAGGCGCTCAAGCGTCATGCCTGGAAGATGATGCAATTCAAGAACGGCACCGACGTGGCGATGCTCAACGCCATGCTCAACGTGATCGTCGAGGAAAAGCTCTACGATCAGCAGTACATCCAGACCTATGTCGAGGGCTTCGACGCCTGGAAGGAGAACGTCAAGGCTTTCACTCCGGAAGAGATGGCGCCGATCTGCGGCGTCGAGGCCGAGACGCTGCGTGAGGTCGCGCGCGCCTATGCCCGCGCCGAAAGCTCGATCATCTTCTGGGGCATGGGCGTCTCACAGCACACCCACGGCACCGACAATGCGCGTTGCCTGATCGCGCTCGCGCTCATCACCGGCCAGATCGGCCGTCCCGGCACCGGCCTGCATCCGCTGCGCGGCCAGAACAACGTGCAGGGCGCGTCGGACGCTGGCCTCATCCCGATGTTCTTCCCAGACTACAAGTCGGTCGAGGACCCTGAGACGCGCGCCCAGTACGAAAAGGCCTGGGGCGTGAAGCTCGATCCGAAGAAGGGTAAGACCGTCGTCGAGATCATGGACGCGGTGCACGCCGGCGAGATCAAGGGCATGTATGTCGAGGGCGAAAACCCGGCGATGTCCGATCCCGATCTCAACCACGCGCGTGAGGCGCTGGCGCACCTCGAGCATCTCGTGGTGCAGGACCTGTTCCTCACCGAGACGGCGGTCTATGCCGACGTCGTGCTGCCTGCCTCCGGCTGGCCGGAGAAGGACGGCACCGTCACCAACACCAATCGGCAGGTGCAGATGGGCCGCGCCGCGATCCCGCTGCCGGGCGACGCGCGCCAGGATCTGTGGATTATCACCGAGATCGCCAATCGGATGGGCTGCGGCTGGAACTACAAGCATGTCGGCGAGGTCTTCGACGAAATGGCGTCGATGATGCCGGCGCTCGCCAACATCAGCTGGGACCGCGTCGACCGCGAATACGCCGTCACCTATCCGGTCGATGGACCCGACGTGCCCGGCCGCGACGTCGTCTTCGATGACGGCTTCCCGCGCCCGGGCGGCTTCGCCAAATTGGTCGCCACCAAGCTGCAGCCGCCGGACGAGGTGCCGGACCACGAGTATCCGTTCATCCTCTCGACCGGCCGCCAGCTCGAGCATTGGCACACCGGCTCGATGACGCGCCGCGCGCAGGTGCTCGACGCCATCGAGCCGTCGGCGATCGCGCAGCTCTCGCGCGGAACGATCGCGAAGCTCGGCATCCAGCCGGGTGACATGGTGCGCGTGACCACGCGCCGCGGCACGGTGGTGCTGAATTCGCGCCAGGACGACGCCATCCCAGACGGCGTGGTGTTCATCCCCTTCGCTTACGTCGAAGCGGCGGCGAACCTGCTGACGAACCCGAAGCTTGATCCGTTCGGCAAGATCCCCGAGTTCAAGTTCTGCGCCGCCAAGGTCGAGAAGGCCGAACCGCCGCAGATGGAAGCGGCGGAGTAGGGCTTATCACTCCCCGCGCAGCGGGGAGGGGGCCGCTCGCACGACCAGGGCTTGACCAGGGCCTCCAGGCCTCTTTACCCTTTGCAAATGTCCGTCAAAACCGAATCCATCGAGGTCGACAGCGAAACGGCATCGGTTCTTAAAACACGCGCCGCCGAACGCGGTGTCAGTGCCTCGTAGCTCGTCGCTGAGCTTGTACCGCTCGCGATCGACGACGAAGCGATCGCCGAATTGGAGCGCCGCTGGGCCGCAGTCGAAAAAGGCGGCCAGACAGTGGCGCATGACAAGGTAGAGCGCTGGCTGCGGACATGGGGAACGCCGGAATTTAGACCCTGGTCTGAAAAATGAGGATCGACTGGTCGGCTGACGCGATCGCCGACCTCGATCGTTTTGCCGCATTTCTGCATCTCCGCTATCCAGCCCTGGCGAAAGTCGTCGCGTAGGAGATCGTTGAGAAGGCAAAGCTGTTAATCGAGCAGCCTCTGCTCGGCCATCCAATTTCCGGTCGCGAAGAGTATCGGCAAGTTGTTTTGCAGATTCTGAATGCCGCCTACGTCTTTCAGTATCGCGTCGAGCGGGATCGGCTCGTCATGCTCCGCGTCTTTCATAGCCGACGAGACAAGAGACTAATCGGGCAGGAGCGCCAACGCCTGCCTGAATTTATCACGCCACCAAACGACGTTCAGCGCCAATGCGCCGCCTCCGCCACGCAGCGCTCGAGATCGCGGAAGTTACGGCGCAACTGGTCGAGCGCGAAGCTCAGCGCGAAAACGCGCTCGACCGCATCGACCGGCAGCTCCACTGTAAGGCCCTCGTGCCGGGCTTCGGCCAACCCAGTGGCGAAGTCGCCGAGCGCTGCATCGGCCGGTGCAAATGATGGCGGATTTCGCCGGGCCGCGAGCGCCTCTCCGCTCTGGCGCAGATAGTCCGTCGCGGTCTTTGTCACTTGCGCGAGTTGCGGTCCGAGCTTTGCCTGGAACGTCTCGGGAAGCGGCACGACGGCAGCCCGTCCGATCATCACGAGGTCGTGGCGCAGGCGCAGCAGGGTGCGCAGGAGCGGCCCAGAGCTGAACTCGGGCGCGAAAAAGTTTATCCGCTCGTGTTTCGCCTCGGCAGCAGTCGCGTCCGACTGCGCAAAGGCTTTGCCGATGGCGTCGTGAAGGGGCGCGAACTCCGATTGATCGCGAGCGCGCATGAGGCACGACAGCAGGTCAGGCAGATACTTCGCCAGCAGGAAGAGCACCTGCGCCGCGGCCTGGATCGTCAAAGTATTGGCGCGCGCCGGCAGAACCAGCAACGAGATCACGAGCGCGGTGATGCCGCCGACGGCGACCTCGATCACCCGATAGAACGCCGATTCAATCGGACCCACGTGTGTGATGCCGGGGATCAAAAGCACCAACACACCGGTGAACGTCGCGGCGCTGAAGGTGGGATTGATCGCACCGATGAGGGCCAAAGGTGCGACCGCGACGGCCAAGACACCGACTAATGCGGGTTCGCTCGCATGGGGGAGCAACGCTGCAACGGCAGCGGCATAGATGGCGCCGAAAAGCGTTCCGACCAGATAGTCGAAGGTCGCCTTCACGGACTTTCCGAAACTGATCTGCGTGAGGATGACCGCTGTCAGCACCGTCCACAGCGGCAAGGGGACATGCAAGGCCTGCGCAATCACGTAGCTCGCGGCGGCGGCGATGGTCACCCGCAGCGACAATCCCAGTTGGCTCCTGTAGTCCCAGATTTGGGTGCAGAGCGATCTCCACCCTGTTGCAAGGCTGCTCATGGAGATCTCCCGATGCAAGTGGCGGCGATAGCCGCAAAGTGCCGGCGGCGAAGACATCGAATAACTTCTTCGTAACTTTATGCCGCCTTCTCTTTCTCCGGCCGAAAATCTTAAATGTTCCGATCCATTCCGCAACATTGACGCGGCCGTGAGCTTGACGCGATCCGGCGCCAGCGCGACAGTTGAGGCAACAAATCAAAACGCGATCGGACCATCCCAAAACATCCGACGCATTCTCCCGGGAGGAGACCTGCCGATGCGGAGCCAATCGCCCGACACGGGACGCCGTAATTTTCTCAAAGGCGCGACGATAGCCGGCGCTGCGGCGCTGACGACACCGGTTGTCGCCGGTGCGCAGACACCGGACGCAAAGCCGGACGCGAAGGCGGCGCCGCCCGGGCCGAAGCAGATGGCGGCCGAGACCATGCCGCCGGCCGTCGATAAAGACCCGGTCAATCAGTCGACCAGCGGCGGCGACTTCATGGTCGATGTCTTGAAGACGCTCGACATCGACTATCTAGCGATGAATTGCGCCTCGAGCTTCCGCGGCCTGCACGAAGCGGTGCTCAACCACGGCGGCAATACCAAGCCCGAGATACTCACCTGTCCGCATGAGGAAATCGCGGTCCATATGGCGCAAGGCTATGCCAAGATCGAAGGCAAGCCGATGGCCATGATCTGCCACGGCGTGGTCGGCCTGCAGCACGCCAGCATGGCTTTGTACAACGCCTGGTGCGATCGGGTGCCGGTCATCGCGATGGGCGGCAACATCATGGAGGCGAACAAGCGCGGGCCGGGCGCTGAATGGGTGCATGCCGCGATCGATCCCGCCGCCATGTTGCGCGATTTCGTCAAGTGGGACGACCAGCCGACGACACTCCAGCATTTCGCCGAGTCGGCGGTGCGCGCCTACAAGGTCGCGACTACGCCGCCGATGGCGCCGGTGGTGCTGTCGCTCGATGGCGAGTTGCAGGAAAACCCGATCGAGGATGCGGAGTCGCTGCGCATTCCGAAGTTCTCCAAAGTTATTCCCCCGCAGGGCGATTCGGCCGCTCTTGCGGAACTGGCGCAGATGCTGGTCGCGGCGGAGAATCCTGTCATCCTGGTCGACCGCGTGGCGCGCACGCCAGCCGGCATGCCGCGCCTTGTCGAGCTTGCCGAAACGCTGCAATGCGCCGTGATCGACAATGTTGGGCGCATGAATTTCCCCTCCCGGCATCCGCTCAATCAATCGTTCCGCCGCTCCATCCTCGCGCAAGCCGACGTCATCGTTGCGATGGAAGTCAATGAATTGTGGGGCTCCTTGAGCGCCTTCGACGATCGCATCGTGCGGACGTCGCATCCGATCTACAAGAAGACCGCCAAGATCGTCACGCTCGGCTCGCGTGACCTTTATATGAAGGCGAATTACCAGGATCTTGGCCGTTACCAGGAAGTCGATCTGAGCATCGCCGGCGATGCCGAAGCGAGCCTGCCGACTCTGATCGAGCAGGTGAAGCGTCTGACCGACGACGGCAAGAAGTCAGCTTTCGTGGCGCGCGGCAAGAAGCTCGCGGCCGCCCATGCCGCGATGGTCGAGCAGGCCAAGTCCGATGCGACCATCGGCTGGGATGCAAGTCCGATCACGACCGCGCGCATGTGCGCGGAGGTCTACGCGCAGATCAAGGACGAGGACTGGTCGCTGGTCGGCTCCTCGATCCGGCTGACATGGCCGCATAAGCTGTGGAATTTCGAGAAGTCCTATCAGTGGAACGGCGGCGCGGGCGGCGCCGGCATCGGCTACAACCTGCCTGCATCGCTCGGCGCGGCGCTTGCGAACAAGCGGCACGGCCGCTTCACGCTCGCCTTCGGCGGCGACGGTGATTTCATGTTCGTGCCGAGCACGCTGTGGACCGCCGCGCACCATCGCATTCCGATGCTCTACATCATCCACAACAACCGGGCCTACCATCAGGAATACATGTATCTGCAGGCGATGGCGGCGCGGCATGGCCGCGGCATCACGAACACGGATATCGGCACCACGCTCAAGGACCCACACGTCGATTACGCCACCGTTGCGCGCGGCTTTGGCGTCTATGGCGAAGGCCCGATCACCGATCCGAACGAGCTTGGCCCGGCGCTCAAGCGCGCTGTCGCGATGGTCAAGAGCGGCTATCCGGCGCTCGTCGATGTCGTTGCCGATCCGCGCTGAGGGGGATAATCATGGTGCAATTCGCAAAGCGTTTCCCGGTGCCCGCGGTTGCCGCGCTCGCGTTGACGGCGTTCGGATTTGCCGCAGCGGCGGTGGCGCAGGATGCGCCGGCCGGCGATGCCGTCCACGGCCGCAGCGTCTATCTCGCCGACGGATGTTTCGAGTGTCACGGCCGCTCCGGGCAGGGCGGTGCGTTCAACTATCCGACCCCGGCGATCGCGAAGGTGGAGATGCCGGTGGAGTCCTTCGTGGCCTTCCTGCGCGCCGCGCCGCGCGACATGCCCGCCTATTCGGCGAACGTCCTCTCCGACAAGGATGCAGCCGACATTTATGCCTTCCTGCAGTCGCTGCCCGGTCGCAAGCCGGTAAAGGACTTCCCGCTGCTGAATCAGTGACCGTGCGGACGCTCAATGCAGGGTACGACTCTCTTCCACCACACGCAGCTCCATGCGGCCGATGAGCGTGGCGCGCATGCGCTCGGCGTCGCGCAGCGCGGCCTCGGTCTCTTCCCACGTCGTCTTGTTGGAGCCGAGGAGCACGACGCCGCCGATCATCGCCGCCAACGCGCCGAAGAACATGCTCGGGTAGAACGGCACCAGCGTCGTTAGCGTCAGCAGGGCCCAGGCCGCGCCGGCTGAGATGGCGATCTTGGCGGCGAGAGAGATCTTGCGGCAGCGTTCGCGCGCCTCCGCGAGCCGCTCGATGCGCGCTTCTAGCTGCGCGATGTCCGCGCGGGATGTCTGGTCGTCCATGCGGCTACACGTCACGCTGCGCCGCCGGCCGGCGCGGCGGCGAAGCTAGCGCGGTTGCGCTCGAAACGAAACGTGCCCGGCGAGTTCCCCAAAGCGCCGGAACGAACCCGGTCATGGATCGTTGGCGGCTCAAGCGGCCAGCGTCGCGTACAGATGCGCCACGTTGCTGCGAAGCAGTAACAACAGTGGAGGACGCCATGTTGAAAGGCCTCATGATCGGGGCGGCTGCGCTCGCCTTCGCGGCGCTGCCGGCCATCGCACAAACGCAGACACAGACGCAAACGCCGAGGGACATGCCGCAGACCACCGCCCCCAACTCGGGCACGGGAGTTCCTGGCCACCCCGGCAGCAAGAGTGGTCCGGCGGCGAAATCGCAATCGGAAACCAGTGGCGCCGGAGCGGACCAAAGCTCGGACCACATGCGCCAGCAAGACTCGTCCAAGATTCCGGGCGCGCCCGGCGGCAAGAGCGGCGCGCCGGTCCGCAAGCCGGGACAGATGGAGAAATAGCCTTTCGTCGCGCATCGACGGAGAAGCGATTGTAAGTGCTGACACCTTGGCACCCGCACGTTTGCAGCGCGCGGCGGTGTGAACTTGCTTGCCAGCAACAGGACAATCCGCGTACCGATCTCACAAAGAACCGTTCGCAATTCGCAAAGTGAGGTCACGCCGATGCCTGATGTTTCCATCCCGTCCGCTGGTCCTGTCGATCCGGCTCTCATCGAGGACCTGGTCGCCGCCAACCGCATCCTGGCGCAGAACGGCGTGCTCGACGCCTGGGGCCATGTCAGCATCCGGCATCCGAACAATCCGGAGCGCTATCTTCTCTCTCGCGCCCGCGCCGCAGCCCTGGTCACGGCCGAGGACATCATGGAGTTCGATCTCGACTCCAATCCGGTCGATCAGCAGGGGCGGCGCATTTTCGTCGAACGCTTCATTCACGGCGAGACCTATCGCGCCCGCCCGGACGTGAGCGCCGTGGTGCACAGCCATTCGCCGAGCGTCATTCCGTTCACGGTCACGGAGGAGCCGCTCAAGGCGATCACGCATATCGCCTCGTTCCTCGCCTGCGGTTGCCCGGTGTTCGAGATCCGCGATGTCGGCATAACCAATGGACTTCTGGTCGCCAACAGCAAGCAGGGCGCGGCGCTCGCCAAGACGCTCGGCGACAAGCCGGTCGCGCTATTACGCGGTCACGGCAATCTGGTGGTCGCGCCCGACATCCCGCGTGTCGTGCATCGTGCGCTCTACACCGAGGTCAACGCGCAGCAGCTCACCGCCGCGCTGTCGTTCAGAAGGCCGGTCAAGTACGTCGAGATGGATGAGGCGCAGGATCCGAGGCGGCTCGTCGACGCGTGGGAGCAGTGGAAGACGCAGGCGATGAAGGACGCGTAGAGCCGCTGTCGGCGTCATGGCCGGGCTTATCCCGGCCATCCACCTCTTGGAAAAACGCGCGAAGCGTCAGCCCTTCGCCTTGTCGCGGAAATACGGCTCGACCGGCCCGCTGAGCTTGATCGTCAGCGGATTGCCGTAGCGGTCCTTCGCGTTGCCGGCGGCGACGCGGACCCAGCCTTCGCTCACGCAATACTCTTCGACGTTGGTCTTCTCGACCCCTTTGAAGCGGATGCCGACATCGCGCGCCAAGAGTTCGGCATTGAAATAAGGGCTGCGCGGATCGCTGGAAAGCCGGTCCGGCAGGGTGTCGGTTTTGGTCTTGTCGTCGGTCATGCGGGGCTTCTCTCACAGAGCGGCCGGCTCGTGCAAGCGGCAACGCCTCACGCGCGCTTGCCGGCCCCGAGCATCAGGCCGAGCCCGATCAGCGTCACCAGATAGGCGAGCACGCCGAGCGGAATGGCGATGTAGAGCGCCAGGTTCAGCCCCTGCTCGAGGCCGAACAGCACGCCGGCGCCGATGACCACCGCGACGATTCTGCTGACGCCGTTCGCCTGCATGGAGTGCCGGGCCTATTTCTTCGTGGCGTCAGAGGTGTCGCGCATGTTCGACCAAGGATCGGTGCGGGTTGTCGCGCCGTCCTTGTTCATGCGCTTGAGCGTGGCCTTGTACTGCTGATCGAGCGCCTGTGCTTGCTGCTTCTTGGAGATTTCTTCGGCGGACGGTGGTTGTGCCTGCTGCCCGCGCCTCTGCGCCACGGCCGGCGTGGCCAGCACGGCCAGCGCGGCAGCTACGATCACGATTTTCTTCATGGCTTTCCCCGGCAAGCCTTCCCCCAAGAACAGACTATCATTCTGTCCGCAGGTGCTCAATGCGTGGGAACCGCTGCGTTTTTGCGGCACCACCAGCGGCGGTAGTCAAGGAAGATCAGGGATTCGGCGTAGTGATGATCTCGATCGCCGCATAATAGGCGGCGAGATCGGCGACGTCGGCGTCCGACAGCGCCTGAGATACGATCGACATCATCTCGTTCTTGCGCACGCCCTGGCGGAAATCGTTGAGCGACTTCACCAGGTAAGGCTCAGGCTGGCCGGCGAGGTTGGGCGCCTCCGGGGTCTTCGACAGGCCGTCGAGCCCGTGACAGGTCTGGCATTGCACCGCCTTGCGCCGCCCGGCGGCGGCGTCCCCGGCCGCATGGGCGGCCGGGCCGAGGAGCGCCAGCACCACGCTGGCAATGACCAGGATGCTGCCGGCGGTTCGTGTCGTCATCGACCCTCGTACGAGATGCGGTAGAGCGCGCCGGCGAGATCGTCCGACACCAGCAGCGAGCCGTCGGGTAACTGCGTGACGTCCACCGGCCGGCCGAGATATTCGCCGTTCTCGGTGAGCCTGCCTTCCGCGAAAGGCACGGTCTTGTCCGCCGTACCGTCGGCTTTGAGGCTGGTGAACATCACCCGCGCGCCCACCGGCTTGGTGCGGTTCCACGAGCCGCCCTGGTATTGCGACGGGAACATGGTCCCGGTGTAGAAGATCATGCCGAGGTCCGCGGCGTGCGGCGCCATCTCCATCTGCGGGAACGTCACATTTGCAGGAGCTTGCTGGTGCATGTATTCGGTCGTGCGCATCTTGCCGCCGCCGTAATAGGGGAAGCCAAAATAGAGGCCGGCCTTGTCGGCCCGGTTGAGCTCGCCCGGCGGTTGGTCGTCGCCCATGCCGTCCACCTGGTTGTCGGTGAACCACAGCGTCCTGTCCTTCGGATTGAAGTCCATGCCAACGGAATTGCGCACGCCGGTCGCAAAGACTTCGCGCTCCTTGCCTTCGCGCGTCATGCGGATGATGCCCGCCATGCCGACCCGTTTGTAGAGGTCCATCTTCTCTGGCGTGGGGACGTTGAACGGCTGTCCGAGCGTGATGTAAAGCTTATCATCGGGCCCGACGCGACAGGTGCGCGCCGTGTGATTGTAGGATTCCTCGTCTTTTGGGATCAG
>DASXOK010000193.1:0-20078 GCA_036494425.1 Pseudolabrys sp. | reverse complement strand
GGCCGCGATCTCGGGTCCGGATCGCAACGCTAGCGATCGCCAAGTGGAGGGGCCGCACGTTCGCGGCCTCTCTCAGAACTCGGTCCGTTTGAGCAGGTAGTCGAGGCCGCCGACGCGGTACCAGCGATAGCCGTAGCCTTCGATACAGACGCAGTGTTTGCCGTTCCTGGCCGCGTGGCTGTGGTCCGTGGTCAGCAGGTTGATGAGCCGGGCGCCGGCGTCGCCTGCAATTCCAGTAGCGAATTCGATCTCGCGCGGCTCGTGTGCGAAATTGTGCAGGAACAGCACCGAGTTGTTACGCCAGTCGTAACGAAGCCCCAGCACCGCATCGTCTCCGGTATCGAGAACCGCGAAATCGCCCCAGCCGACTTCCGGCACTTCCTTGCGCATGCGGATGATGCGTTCGGTCCAGTTGAGCATCGAGTTCGCGTCGCGGCGCTGCTCGGCCGCGTTGACGTGCTCGAAGCCGTAGGGCCCTTCGCTGATCACCGGCACGATCGGATTCTTGCTTTTGGTAAAGCCGCCATTCGGTTCGGTCGACCACTGCATCGGCGTGCGGCAGCAGGTGCGCTCGGGCAACGAGAGGTCATCGCCCATGCCGAGCTCGTCGCCGTAACGCAGGACCGGCGTGCCCGGCAGGGTGAACATCAGGCTGTAGGCCAATTCCAGCCGCCGCCGGTCCCCCGCCAGCATCGGCGCAAGGCGCCGCCTTATGCCGCGCTCATAAAGCTGGTCTTCTTTATTAGGGCCGAAAGCCTCGAACACTTTCTGCCGTTGCGTATCGGTGAGACGGCCGAGATCGAGCTCGTCGTGATTGCGCAAGAAGATGCCCCATTGACCGGTGGCGGGCCGCGCCTCGGTCTTGTCCATCGCCTTGGCGAGCGGCCGCGTATCGGCGCTCGCCAAGGCATAGAACAGGTTCTGATTGACCTGGAAATTGAACATCATGTGCATGCGGTCGCCGTCGTCGCCGAAATACTGCATGTCGGTGCGCGGCAGAACATTGGCCTCGGCAAGAATGATGGAGTCGCCGACGCGCCATTGCAGGAATTCGCGGAAGTCGCGCAGCATCTCGTATTGTTCGCGCGGCTTCTTGACGTCGGCGCCCTTGGTGCTGATCACGAACGGCACCGCATCCATGCGGAAGCCCGATACACCGAGTTGGATCCAGAAGCCCATGATCTTCAAGAGTTCAGCCTGAACTTCGGGATTGGATGTGTTGAGGTCAGGCTGAAAGTCATAGAAGCGGTGGAAATACCATTCCTTGGCGACCCGATCGTGCGTCCACGTGGTCTTCTGCACGCCGGGAAACACCATCCCTTCGGCCGAATTGGATGGGCGCTTTTTCGACCAAATGTACCAGTCGCGATATTTCGATTGGGGATTCCGCCGCGCGTCCTGAAACCAGGGATGTTCGTCTGAGGTGTGATTGACCACCAGGTCGATCAGCACACGGATGCCGCGCTGCTTGGCGCCATGGGTGAACTCGACGAAGTCGCCGAGCGATCCGTAGGCCGGATTCACCGCATAATAATCGGAGATATCGTACCCGTCGTCGCGCCCGGGCGAGGCCTGGAACGGCATCAGCCAGATCGCGGTGACGCCAAGCCCGTGTAGATAATCGAGGCGGCGCATCAGGCCTTGGAAGTCGCCGATGCCGTCCCCGTTGGCATCCATGTAGGCGCCGACGGAAAGACAATAGACAACGGCGTTCTTGTACCAGAGATCCTTGATCATGCGCCCCGCCAGACCCGCCGAGAACGGCCACGGCGTTAAGACCGTGGCGCCGGAAGGGTTCCACGCGAGCTGGGAGGAAACGCCGGACCAGCTACAGGCGGGTCGCGATCCACACAACGTGCCGCGCGCCGCCGCGCCCACCATTGGCGCGTACCCGCGTTTCGTCCACGCCGAAGCCGGCCTTGCGCAGCCGCTGCGTGAAGCCTGGGTTCGGTCCCGACGACCACACGGCGAGCACGCCACCAGGCTGCAGCGCCGCGCGCGCAGCGCTTAATCCGTCCCGATCGTACAGTGCGTCATTGGCCTCGCGCGTCAGTCCCTCCGGACCGTTGTCGACATCGAGCAGGATGGCGTCAAACGACGAGCGGCTTGTCCGGATCAGGTCGCTGACGTCCGTTTCGCGGATGCTGACGCGCGGGTCGATCAGGCTTTTGCCGAAGACCTCTCCCATCGGGCCGCGCGCCCATCGCACGACGGCCGGCACCAGTTCGGCGACGACGATCTGCGCTTTGCTGCCGAGCGCGGCCAAGGCGGCACGGAGCGTGAAGCCCATGCCCAATCCGCCAATCAGAATCTGTGGCCGTTCATGCGTGCGAATCTTTTCGATCGCGAGCGTCGCAAGCGCTTCTTCGGAGCCGCTGAGACGGCTGTTCATCAGTTGGTTGGGTCCCAACATGATGGAGAATTCGCCGCCTCGGCGCATGAGACGAAGTTCGCCGCCGCCGCCGGGCACTTGAGCCTTGTCCAAGAGGGTCCAGGGGATCACGAATCGCTCTTCGGTAGCAGGGAAGCGGTAGATGATACGGCTGGTGTTCGCTGTAAAGAAGTTCCGCTCGGTTGCGCGTGAAAGTCGTGACCTCCGGTTGTGGCGCGTCGCGGAACTTTCCTCATAATAAGGTGCTACTGGTTTCGGGAGAAACGATACCAAGTCGCGGCTGAGTATAGCGGACCTTCGTCCGCGCATTCCAATCTCCGCGAAGAGTTGCCCGATGGAGAAGCCCGCGCCCATCGCTGCAGAGGGACAGCAATTCATCATCTCGAGCCTGTCGCCTGGCGTGACACAGAGGCGGCTCGCGGGTGGTGTCGTATTCGCATTGGTCGTCGCCTTTTTCATCACCGTGGGGCCGCTCTCGAAGCTTCAATTGCCGCGGATCGACGCGTTCGTTCCGATCTACGCCACGGCGATGTTCGTCAATGATTCACTCACCGCGGTACTTTTGTTCGCTCAGTTCTCGATCCTGCGTTCGCGTGCTCTCCTCGTCATCTCGAGCGGATATCTGTTCACGGCACTCATCCTGATCCCGTGGATGTTCACGTTTCCCGGCGTATTTGCGCCGACGGGCGTGCTTGGCGGCGGGCTGCAGAGCACGGTCTGGCTTTACATGATTTGGCATGCCGGCTTCCCGCTCTTCGTCTTAGCCTATGCTCTGTTGAAAGACGCCGATCCGGGCAGCCGGTTGTGGCCCGGCTCGGTCCGTTCGGGAATTCTTTCAAGCGCTGCCGGGACTGCTGCCATCGTCTGTGCAGTGACACTCCTCGTCGTCTTCGACGACACGCAGTTGCCCCGGATCATGATCGATACGGTTCACCTTTCCGCACTCTGGCCTTATGCGGCCGGCACCGCAGTCCTGCTGAGCAGCATTGCGCTCGTTGTTCTCTGGGTGCGGCGGCGTTCGGTGCTCGATCTGTGGCTGATGGTTGTCATGTGCGCCTATGTGATCGAGCTATGCCTCATCTCGTTCCCCGTTCCGGAGCGCTTCAGCGTCGGCTGGTATGGCGGCCGCGTCTTCGGGGTTCTATCCGGCAGTCTCGTCCTCCTCGTCTTGCTCTACGAGATAACCTCGCTTTACGCGCGGCTTCTGCGTGCCGTCCTCGCGCAACGCCGCGAGCGCGAAGCGCGGCTCGTGACCGGCGACGCGGTCGCGGCCACGATCGCCCATGAAATCAAGCAGCCTTTGTCCGCGATGATAACGAATGCCAATGCCGGCGTCCGTTGGCTCGATCGCGCGCCCCCCGATTGCAATAAGGCCAAGGCATCATTTGACCAGATCGCCGCCGACGGCCTCCGCGCCGGAGCTGTCATCGAAAGCATTCGCGCGATCTTCAAGAAGGAGGAGCGGAAGCGGACGTCGCTCGACGTCAACGAACTCATTGGCGAGGCGCTGGCCTTGGTCCGCAGCGACCTCCAGAGCTGCCGCATCCTGGTCGAAACGGAGCCGACCGGTGATCTGCCGCTGGTCAATGGAGATCGCATTCAATTGCGGCAGGTACTTCTGAACCTGATCACGAATGCCATCGACTCGATGGCGGACAAGGACGAGCCGCGGACCCTCTGCGTGAAATCCAATGTCTACGATGGCGGCGGCGTCTTGGTATCCGTCGCCGATACCGGAGCGGGAATCGGCGCGCAGGACGTCGACCAGATTTTCAACCCGCTCTTCACGACCAAGCCGGACGGCATGGGGATGGGCCTGTCGATCTGCCGCTCGATCATCGAGGCGCACGATGGCCGATTGTGGGTCGCCCCGAACACGCCGCGCGGCACCGTGTTCCAGTTCGTCTTGCGCACCGATCCGCCGCTGCAGGGGGCGGGGATTTAAGGCCGATCAGTCTCTCGTAAACTTCACGCTGACCTCGCCGATCGGATCGACCGCATGGACAAAGTCGGTCTCGTCCGGCTCGATCATCGGCGGCGGCGTGATCGAGCCGGTGATAATGATGTCGCCGGCCGAGAGCGTCGCACCGAAGGCGGCGGCCACCGTGGCGACATGCGCGACGATGTCAATAAGCTTACCGGTGAGCGCTTCGGGATCGCCGGTGCGGTTCACCTCGACGCCGCGCCGCAGCACGCGTGAGGTGAGGCCGCGCACGCTGCCGCCGGGCTGCGCCTGCGTGCCGAGCAGCACTTGGCGCTGATAGATGTTACCGGCGAGCACCACATCGAGATTGGCGGCTTCCGGTACCGGATCGAGGTCGGCAAGCTCAATGGCCGGTGTCAGTTCCTTGATCGCCGCCATCACGGCGTCGGGAGCGGCATCGGGTCCGAGATCGGTCGCCATGCGCACGGCGATTTCCGGCTCGGCCACCGGCCGTAGATAGTTCTTCAGCGACACCGTGCTGCCGGACGGCAGTAGCGCCTTCTGCATCAGGAAGCCGATCATCGGCGTTTCGATGCCGAGCTTCTTGAGGCTCGCGGGCGCGCCGAGGCCGACTTTCCAGCCGAGCGGCTTTTCGCCCGCCGCGATGCGCGCGCGCCGGTCAGCGAACTGCGCCTCCATGCCCTTTTTGACGAGCGGATTATCGAGGATACCCATGTGACTCCCTTTCTTGTCCCCTCCCTCCTGTGGGGAGGGTGAAGCTGGCGCTCTTATTTATGACTCTCCGGGCGCACTTCGTAGTCCGAATCCTCGATCGTGCCGGCGCCCATCCAGCCCCAGACCAGCACCACGTCCTCGTCCGACGTGTTGTTGAAGCCATGCCACACGCCGCGCGGCGAATAGACCACGTCGCCTTCGCCCGACGGCTCCTCGCCCTTGTCGGTGTAGATGTGGCCCTTGCCCTTGAGCACGATGAAGAACTCGTCGGCCTTGTGATGGCGATGGTTCTCGTGCCGCGCGCCGGGCTTCAGCACGGTCCAGCCTACGACGTGATCGGCGCCGGCGGATTTCTTGTCGATCAGGAACTGCACCTGCATGTCGACCCAGCCGTCGTCGCGCTTCAAGCCCTCGACCTTCGGCACGTCGCGCAAATTGGTGCGGTACATCTGCGGCATTTTCTTTTCTTCCTTCATTGCGGCCGCCGTGCCTTTCACGGCCTTGGCCAGAGCCGCTCCGAACTTTTCGCTTTGCGACGTCATGACTGTCCTCCAAGCTTGCGATAGACCTGATGCGCCACGACAAAGTCGTTGGCGTCGATGCCGAGCCCCCGGCAGGCGTTCATCATCTCGTTGGCGGCGGCGGCGAGCGGCACCGGGCTGCCGAGCCGGCGCCCGAGATTGAGCGCCAGCATCATGTCTTTCTGTTGCAGCGTCACGTCGGCGAGTGGCACCGCCGGCATCTTGCCTTCAAGGATGAAAGGCCCACGATAACCGAGCACGGGAGAAGCCGCGACGCTCTTGAGGATGGCGTCGACGGCGGCCTCGCGCGAGACGCCGCCTTTTTCCGCGAGCGCCACCGCCTCGCCGAAACAGATCACCTCGACCATCAGCAAGAGATTCACGGCGATCTTCATCTGGCAGGCGAGGCCGTTGCTGCCGATACGCGTGACCTTCGGTCCGATCGCCAGCAGCACGGGCTTGGCGCGCTCGAAAGCGGCCTCGTCGCCGCCGATCATCACCGAAGCGTTGCCCTGCACGACAGTGACCGGGCTTCCGGAGATCGGCCCGTCCAGCATGATCGATCCAGCCTTGGCGAACTCGGCCGCGACCGCGCGGCTTTCCTCCGGCTCGATCGTACTCATGTCGATGTAGATGCCGCCTTTGGCGAGGCCAGCGGCGACGCCGTCCGGCCCGAGCGCGATAGTCTTCACCGCCTTGGCATCGGTGACGATGGAGAACACGATATCCGCCTGCGCGGCGACCTCGCGCGGCGTGTCCGCCCAGCCCATGCCGTCTTTGATCAGCGCTTCCGCCTTCTCGCGCGAGCGATTCCAGCCGATGACGGAATGCCCTGCCGCCATCAGGCGCGGAACGATCAATTGTCCCATCGCGCCCAATCCAACGAATCCCAGTTTCATGACAGTTCTTCTCTTCTGTTGCGGGAGCGCCCCGCCGTTTCCCCCATGCCTTGCGGCAGAGACCGGGTCGAACCGCGCACGATCAGCTCCACCGGCAGCACAATGTGGCGCGGTTCGGGCGTCGCGTTCTCGACGATATCGACAATGAGCTCGGCGGCTTCGACGCCGGCTTTATAGTGCTGCACGCGGACCGTAGTCAGCGGCGGCGACACGCGATCGGCCAATGCCATGTCATTGAAGCCGGTGATCGAGACGTCGCCGGGACATTCGATCTTGTGCCGGCGGAACGCCGTGATGGCGCCGATCGCGAGGCGGTCATTGGCGCAGACCACGGCGGTGAATGGCTTATCCGCGACGAGCAGTTCCTCGGCGCAGCGCTCGCCTTCCATCTCGTTGAAGGCGCGTGCGAAGGAGACGAGCGGCTGCTTCGGCCGGAGGCTCAGGTCCTCGCAATAGCGCACATAGCTTGAATAGCGATTGTAACCGGTGGACACCGTCTGCAGTCCGGCGATCGCAGCGATACGGCGATGGCCGAGCGAGGCCAAATGGGTTAGCACGCGGCGCAGGCCGTCGTCTTCGTCGTGCACGACGGAAGAAAAGCGCGGATTGTCGGTGCGCCGGCTCACTGTCACCGCCGGCATGTCGGGGACAAGCGCCGACAACTCCTTGTCGTGCCGCGCCACGCTGGCGAGGATCAGCCCATCAATCCCGCGCGGCCGCATGGCCTCGATCACGCGCATTTGCCGCCGCGCGTCCCCATCGGTGTTTGCCAGGATGGCGACGTAATTGTGCAGCGCGAGCCCGTCCTCGATACCGCGGATGATCGGCGGAAACACCGGATCGGTGATGTCCGGGATGACCACGCCGATGGTGCGCGAGCGGTTGGTCTTCAACAGATAGGCGGCCGCGTTCGGCGCGTAGCCGCGGCGGCGGCTCGCCCGCTTGATCTTCTCCATCAAGTCGGGCGAGACCGCGTGCGTGCTTTGCGGATTGAGCGCGCGCGAGATCGTCGACACGTGCACGCCGACCTCGCGTGCAATGTCCTTCAGCGTCGGCCGCGCGCGCTTTGCCTTCCTCAATCCTATCTCCGCTCTCTTATGTATTCGCTCACTGCTGCGCTTTCTCGAACGGATAGACCAGGTCGCCCGACTTGTAGTCCTTCGGATAGACGACAACTTGCCGCTTCCAGTCCTGGAACTGCTCGAGTTCGCTGCCGGTGATGCCCTGGAACTGGAGGCAGATGATGCGCGGCGTGGTCCACTCACCATCCTTGCCGAACTTGATCGGCCCGATCACCGTATTGAACGTCGTCTTCGACATATAAGCCGCGAGCGCATCGTCGTTGAGCGAATTCGTCTCCGTCACCGCGTGGGCGAGGATCTGCCCGGCCGCGTAGGCGTAAGGCGGATAGGTGAAGCCGAGCGGGTCTGTGCCGAGGCTCGCCGCGCGCTTCTGATATTCCGCCATCATGCGCGCCGTCCCCTCGAACTGAAGGCTCGGCGCGGGGATATAGAACTCGTTGCTGATATAACCGTTGATCGCCGGGCCGAGCTTCTGCTTCAGGCCGGTGACAAGCAGGCCGAGCATCGCGCCGCCGATCAGCTTCGGCTTGAACTTGATCTCCTTGGCCGCCTGGATGAAGCCCACGGTATCGACCGGCAGCGTTGCCGCGAAGACAATGTCCGGATTGGCCGCTTGCAGCGCGCGCACGATCGGCGTGAAGTCGGTGGTCGAGAGCGGATAAGTGCGCTCGATCACGACCTCGAAGCCGCCGGCTTTGGCGTTCTCGCGCGCGCCATCGAGCGCGTGCCTTGCGTATTCGATGTCGGCGCCGACCAAAGCCACCCGCGTCGGCTTCGGCGTTTGCTCCGCGGCCAGATCGAACACGCATTTGGAATAGTTGGCGGGCGAGGGGCCCTGCGAATTCATCGAGAAGTAACGCCCGTAGTGGAAGGCGTTATTGGAGCCCAGACCAAAGATGCCGAGCGTGGTGCGATTCTTCTGCATGATGGTCGGCAGCGTCGCGGCGATCACCTGCGTGCTGTAGGGGCCGATCAGCAGGTCGACTTTGTCGATGCCCATCAGCTTCTCGTAGATGCCGGGTCCGTTCGCCGGGTTGCCTTGGTCGTCGTAGTAAACAAACTGCACCGGCCGGCCGAGCAGCCCGCCTTTTGCGTTGATGTCCTCACGCCAGATATCGAGGCCCGCGAGCACCTGCTTTCCCGCCGGCGCGGTCGGCCCGGTGAGGCTGATGCTCAATCCGATACGCAGCGGATCGGCGGCGAAACTCTGTGTGCTTGCGGCGACAAGCGCGGCCGCGCTCACCAGCGCCGATAGACCGACGCGTCGAAGACGTCCCGGCATGTCCATCCCTCCCCGATGTTGTCCGGTTATTTTCCGGAATTGCGCCCAGCCTATCGCCGGCGACAATTTTTGGCAATCGTTTGCCAAACGAGCGAACGGAATGCTAGGCAAAGAGGACGGGCCGCCGCTTGATTTCCATGAGCGGCACCGGGACAATGTAAGCAAGAGCGCGCATTTGCGCCCAATGAAAATGGGGGAAGCATGTTCAAGGGTTCGGCCAACGTGATGCTGCCGACATCGATCATCGGATCGCTGCCGCGCCCCACCTGGTACACCGCGACGCTCGGCTCCAAGAGCTTCCTCGAAGCCATGGTCAATTCGCGCTACCGCGAGCAATACGAGGACGCCGTCTCGTCGTTCCTGCGGGCGCAGGAGATCGCCGGCCTCGACATCTGTACCGACGGCGACGCGCATTACGACGAGGAAGTCGGCGGCATGAGCTGGCAGAGCTACGCGCCGGCGCACATGTCCGGCTTCAGCGAGACGCCGCAGGCGTCGGTCTACAATGTCGGCGCGGTCGCCTATCCGCGCGGACACATCCTGCACGATTTCCTCGAAGCGCGTGTCTTCCCCAAGATCGTCGGTCCGGTCGGCCGCGGCAATCTGCAATACCCCGCGATGTGGAAGGTGGCGCAGCGCATGACCAAGCGCCCGATCAAATACGGCACGATATTGCCCGAGTTGCTCGCCGCATCGGTCGCCGACGAGTACTACAAGGACCCGGTCGAGCGCACGCTGGCGCTCAGCGCGGCGCTCAATGAGGAGCTCAATGAGCTCGCCGACGCAGGTTGTCCGGTGATCCAGATGGAAGAGCCGCAGATCCATATGGTGCCTGTGCGCGGCAAGGCCTTCGGCAAGCTCGACGTTGGCGATCTGGTGAAGATCTTCAACGGCACAGTGAAGGGCCTGCGCGCCAAGACCGAGGTCTGGTGCCACACCTGCTGGGGCAATCCCAGCCAGCAGCGCATCTTCAAGGACGTGCAGAGCTACAAGCCGACACTCGACGCGCTCAACACGATCGACGCCGACGCCATCACCTTCGAGACCTGCTCATCGGGGCCAGACGATCTCAAGGCGATCGGCGAGCACATCACGGACAAGAAGATCGTCATCGGCGTCATCGACCACCACACGCTTCAGGTCGAGCGCCCGGACGATATCGCCGCGCTGATCCGCGAGGCGCTCAAATACGTTCCGCCGGAGCGCCTGATCATCTCGTCGGATTGCGGCATGGGCCGCGAGGGTATGGGCCGCCGCCACGCGGCCTACAAGATGGTCTCGATGGTGCTCGGCACCAACATCGTACGGAAAGAACTCGGCCTGCCCGAGGCAGAATGCCTCGCCGCCGATCCGCGCTATTCGCTGACGGTGACCAGGACCTGATTCACCCCATCATTACGGGGCGTCGCACCTTCTTACCCTCCCCGCAAGGGGGAGGGTAAAGGGAGCCTAGGGCAATTTGTCATACCCCTCGCCGAATCCGGCGAGGCTCATCGGAAAGCCGATGCCTTCCTCAGGCGTCTGGAAGATGATGAAAGTCGCGGTCTTGCCGTTGCGCAGCTTGCCGATCAGCGTGTCGTCCATGACGACTTCCGCGATACAGCCATTGGGCAGGCAGCGCACGAAGCCGGCGCGACCGATGTCGACATTGTCGATCTTCAGCCCCAGGCCGGACGGTAAAAGTACCCCCAGCGGGGCGACGACGCGCATCAGCCGGCTCTTCTGATCGGCGGTTTTCAGGACGATCACGGTCAGGCCGACGTTGGCACGGTCTTCCGCAGTCACGCTCTGGATCAGCGCGCACTGCTCAGACTTGGCGCCCGGCGGCGTGTCGCAGCGAATCTGCCAATCCTTGTGCACCGACTTCACCGCGCCTTGGGCCGCGGCCCGCTCGGTCGGGACCAGCGCCAGCCCGATTGTAACCGCGAGGAACGCCGTCCAGGCCCACCCCGAGAACGAACGCATTCCAAGCTCGAAAATGCCCATAATCCAGTCCTTTGGCGCGGGCCTCTGCCGCCCGGCAGCCGCCGCCGGCGGCCGAATCGCTGCCCCCGCCAGCATGTTAGCCGTCCCCGTTGGGTCATGCCCGCCCGGTCCTGTCAAGCAAGCGCGCAGTGCCATGTGCACCGCGATCCGGGCGGCGCATCCAAGGCGTGACGCCATGGCGTAAATGCGGCGCGCGGCCGTGCGTGACACTGCGGCGTCAGGTCGCGCGCGTCTGCCGATGCATGGTCTCAAGTCGCGTGGGACACCGCTTTCGGACTCTCATTTCATGCGTCTGACGCAAGGGTCCTGGGGGTAAAGCGGTTGCGGTCAGCAAGATATAATCGAGTGCATTGCGGCAAGTTACAAATTGTGGTTTGAGAGGTCGGGATTTCCCCCGTCCCGCCGCGCGTTTCAAGCTGCCACGCCCGTGGCAAAATGCCGTGTCTGGCCGGGTCGGACCGCCGATCGCGTTTGCGGGAAGCGGCAATAAAAGGGGCCTAACAAGGGCCGACTAATTCGTCGAGGGAGCGCAAATGCTGGTGCTTAGGCGGTTGATCGCTTTCGTGGTCACGAGTGTGACAGTTTTCGGCGGCGCTGCCGCCTTGGCAGCCGATCAGGTCACCGGCCAGCCGCATCCGTGGCAGCTTGGCCTTCAGGCCGGCGCCACTCCGGTGATGGACGACATCATCTGGTTCCACGATCTGCTTTTGTGGATCATTGCCGCGATCGCAGCTTTTGTGCTGGCGCTGCTGTTGATTGTGATCGTCAAGTTCAACGCCCGCAGCAATCCGACGCCGTCGCGCACCACCCACAACACCACGATCGAGGTGGCCTGGACCGTGGTTCCGGTCCTCATCCTGGTGGCCATCGTGGTGCCGTCGTTCCGGCTGCTTTTCTACCAGCTCAACACCCCGCAGGCCGATCTGACCGTGAAGGCCACCGGAAAGCAGTGGTTCTGGAGCTACAGCTATCCTGACAGCAAATTCGAATTCGACTCGCTGATGGTCGCCGAAAAGGACCTCAAGCCGGGCCAGCCGCGTCTTCTGACGGTCGATAACGACATGGTTGTGCCGGTGAACAAGATCGTGCGCGTGCTCACCACCGGCGCCGACGTCATCCACTCCTGGGCGGTCCCGTCGTTCGGAGTCAAAATTGACGCGGTTCCCGGACGTGTGAACGAGACCTGGTTCAAAGCCGAACGCGAAGGCACATATTACGGCCAGTGTTCCGAACTATGCGGCCGGGATCACGCCTTCATGCCGATCGTCGTCCACGTCGTCAGCGACAAGGACTATACGGCCTGGCTCGATCAGGCGAAAAAGAAATATGCCACCGACGATACCCGTCCGACCGCGATCGCCGCGGCGGCCCAGGTGCAGTGATCCATAATAAAAACACTCATATAATCTGACGGCGAGAAACGGTCGAAGGACAGTAACGATGGCGAGCAACACGGCTGCGGCACACGGCGGACACGAAGCCAACGGACACCATCCGACCGGATGGCGCCGCTTCGTCTATTCGACGAACCACAAGGACATCGGCACGATGTACCTGGTGTTCGCGGTGATGGCCGGCATCATCGGCGGCCTGCTGTCGATCGCCATCCGTATGGAATTGCAGAACCCAGGCATCCAGTTCTTCCCCTCGTCGCACGAGTTCGACGTATTCACGACCGCGCACGGCCTGATCATGATCTTCTTCATGGTGATGCCGGCGATGATCGGCGGCTTCGGCAACTGGTTCGTGCCGCTGATGATCGGCGCGCCGGACATGGCCTTCCCGCGCATGAACAACATCTCGTTCTGGCTGCTGCCGGCCTCGTTCGCGCTGCTGCTGACCTCGATGTTCGTCGAAGGCGAGCCCGGCTCGCTCGGCGCCGGCACCGGCTGGACGCTCTATGCGCCGCTCTCGACCAGCGGCCATCCGGGCCCGGCGGTCGACTTCGTCATCCTGGCCCTGCATTTGGCCGGTGCGTCGTCGATCCTCGGCGCCATCAACTTCATCACGACCATCTTCAACATGCGCGCGCCCGGCATGACGCTGCACAAGATGCCGCTGTTCGTGTGGTCGATCCTGGTGACCGTGTTCCTGCTGCTGCTGTCGCTGCCGGTGCTCGCCGGCGCGATCACCATGCTGCTCACCGACCGTAACTTCGGCACCACCTTCTTCTCGGCCGAAGGCGGCGGCGACCCGATCCTGTTCCAGCATTTGTTCTGGTTCTTCGGTCATCCTGAAGTGTATATCCTCATCCTCCCCGGCTTTGGCATGATCAGCCAGATCGTCGCGACTTTCAGCCGCAAGCCGGTGTTCGGCTATCTCGGCATGGCTTACGCAATGGTCGCCATCGGCGGCATCGGCTTCGTGGTATGGGCGCATCACATGTACACGGTCGGCCTCTCGACCGGGGCGCAGGCCTACTTCATCGCGGCCACGATGGTGATCGCGGTGCCGACCGGCGTGAAGATATTCTCCTGGATCGCCACGATGTGGGGCGGCTCGATCGAATTCCGCGCGCCGATGCTGTGGGCGCTGGGCTTCATCTTCCTGTTCACCGTCGGCGGCGTCACCGGCGTGGTGCTGGCGAATGCCGGCGTCGACCGCGTGCTCCAGGATACATATTACGTGGTGGCGCACTTCCACTACGTGCTTTCGCTCGGCGCGGTCTTCGCCATCTTCGGCGGCTGGTACTATTGGTTCCCGAAGATGAGCGGCTACATGTACAATGAGACGATTGCCAAGCTGCATTTCTGGGTCACTTTCGTCGGCGTGAACCTGGTGTTCTTCCCGATGCACTTCCTCGGCCTCGCCGGCATGCCGCGGCGCTACGTCGACTATCCGGACGCGTTCCATGGCTGGAACATGGTGTCGTCTTTCGGCTCCTATATCTCCGGCTTCGGCGTGCTCATCTTCCTGTTCGGCCTGGCCGAGGCTTTCGCCAAGAAGCGCGTCGCCGGGGATAACCCGTGGGGTCCTGGTGCCACGACGCTGGAATGGACGCTGTCGTCGCCGCCGCCGTTCCACCAGTTCGAGACGCTGCCGCGGATCAAGTAAGGGATAAACTGGCGTATCATGTCACTTCTCACCGACGGTGTAGACTTCCGCGGCCGGATGACCGCGGGTTCGGACCTGAATCCGGCCGAGCCGAGTCTCGCCACGGTGGGGGATTACATCACCCTGTTGAAGCCAAGGGTGATGTCGCTGGTGGTGTTCACGGCGCTGGTCGGCCTCGCTGTCGCGCCGGGGGCGATAAACCCGGTGACCGCCTTCACCGCGCTGCTTTGCATCGCGGTGGGTGCGGGTGCCGCCGGCGCGCTCAACATGTGGTACGACGCCGACGTCGATGCGGTGATGACCCGTACGTCGCGCCGTCCTGTCCCGATGGGCCGCGTCAAGCCCGGAGAGGCTCTCGCCTTCGGCGTCACGCTCGCGGGCTTCTCGGTGATGACGCTGGGCCTGCTGGTGAACTGGCTGGCGGCGACGCTGCTGGCCTTCACCATCTTCTTCTACGTCGTCGTCTATACAGTCTGGCTCAAGCGCTCGACACCGCAGAACATCGTTATCGGCGGCGCCGCCGGCGCCTTCCCGCCGATGATCGGCTGGGCGGCGGTCACCGGCTCGCTGTCGTTCGAACCGATCCTCCTGTTCCTCATCATCTTCTTCTGGACGCCGCCGCACTTCTGGGCGCTCGCGCTCTACAAGGCGGACGATTACAAGCGCGCCGGCATTCCGATGCTACCCGTCGTTTCTGGCGACCTGAATGCGCGGTGGCAGATCCTCCTGTACACGTTGGTGTTAGTGCCACTGGCGATCGCGCCGTGGCCGCTGGGCTATAGCGGGGCGCTCTACGGCATGACGTCGGTCGTGACCGGCGCGATCATGCTGGTGCTGGCCTTCCAGGTGCTGCGCGAGCGCCGCCCGGTCGAGCGCGCCTGCCGGCACCTTTTCGCCTTCTCGATCTTGTATCTGTTCCTGCTGTTCGCGATGCTGCTGATCGAGCGCGGATGGGGCGGGCTCATTGCCCGATTGGCTGCGTGAGCACCGATATCGCCATGGACGAGACGCCTGAGAAAGACGAGGGCATCGTGCTCACCGAGGCGCAGCAACGCGCCCGGCGCTCGCGCTCGATCGCCATTGCGCTCGCGCTCGCCGCTCTGGTGATCCTGTTCTATGTGATGACACTGGTGAAGGGGCCGGGCGTACTCGTTCGGCCGATCTGACCATGACGGTACAGGGGGACGAAAAAAGAGGGCTGCGGCGCGACATGGTCGTAGCCGCGAGCTGCGGCGTCCTCGTTGCCGCGATGATCGGCGCCTCTTACGCGGCGGTGCCGTTCTACAACTGGTTCTGCAAGACCACCGGCTACGGCGGCACGACGCAGGTCGCGGAAAAGGCGCCCGATCATATTCTCGGCCGCACCCTCGCCATCCGCTTCGATTCGAATGTCGCGCCCGGCCTGCCGTGGAAGTTCGAGCCCGAACAGAACGAGGTGAAGGTCCGCATCGGAGAGGTGACGACCGTCCAATACAAGGTCACCAACGAAGCTGCGCGCGAGGTCACGGCGCAAGCCTCTTACAACGTCTCGCCGCCGCAGGTTGGGGCCTATTTCAACAAGATCAACTGCTTCTGCTTCACCCAGCAGACCATGAAGCCGGGTGAGACGCGAGAAATGGCGGTCGTGTTCTATGTGGATCCTTCGATCGTCAAGGATCACGACCAGGACGATCTCAACACAATCACTTTGTCCTATACCTTCTACCGCCTGCCGGACTCGGCACGGCCGGTGGCCGAGGCGCCGGATACGAAATCGAACAATGTTAACTGAACAAGAGGGGCGTCCGCAGGCGCTCCCATGGGGTTGAACGGAGACGACAACGATGGCCGACGCTCACGCCAAGCATCATGACTACCACCTGGTCGATCCGAGCCCGTGGCCGGCGATCGGCTCGGTGTCCGCCTTCATCACGGCGGTCGGCGCCATCAGCTGGATGCATCACCTTTACGCCGGCGCACCGGCGGTGTTCGGGATCGGCATCGCCGGCGTGCTCTACACCTTCATCGGCTGGTGGCGTGACGTCATCAACGAAGCGGAGCACGGCGGCTTCCATACCCGCGTGGTGCAGATCTCGCACCGCTACGGCATGATCCTGTTCATCGCCTCCGAAGTGATGTTCTTCGTCGCATGGTTCTGGGCCTATTTCAACACGGCGCTGTTTCCCGATGCCGCCAAGGAAGTCGGCCGCATCGCCTTTACCGGCGGCGTCTGGCCGCCGAAGGGGATCGAGACCTTCGACCCCTGGCACCTGCCGCTGCTCAACACGTTGATCCTGCTCACCTCGGGCACCACGGTCACCTGGGCGCACCACGCGCTTTTGGAGAACGATCGCCAGGGCGTGAAGTGGGGCCTGATCCTCACCATCCTGCTCGGCCTCACCTTCACTTGCGTGCAGGCCTTCGAGTATTCGCACGCGGCGTTCGCTTTCAGCGGTAACATCTATGGCGCGACCTTCTTCATGGCGACGGGCTTCCACGGCGCGCATGTGATCATCGGCACGATCTTTCTGATCGTCTGCCTCGTCCGCGTGCTCAACGGCCAATTCACGCCGACCCAGCATCTCGGCTTCGAGTTCGCCGCCTGGTACTGGCACTTCGTCGACGTGGTGTGGCTGTTCCTGTTCGCCTGCATCTATGTATGGGGCTCTGGCGCCGCTGCCGCGCACGGGGGCTGACCGCAACCGGGATAATTCGCGACAGGGCGGCGGCAACGCCGCCCTTTTGCTTTCTTTAGGTGTCAAGGAGCCGAGATGAGCAACCAAGCATCGCCCGATCCACTGCCGATCGCGCGCGGTCTGCGGGGGCGCTGCCCGCGTTGCGGGGAGGGGGCACTCTTCCGCGGTTTCCTGACGCTGCGCGAGCGTTGCGATCGCTGCGGCCTCGACTACACGTTCGCCGATGCCGGCGACGGTCCTGCAGTGTTCGTCATCTTGATCGGGGGCGCCATCGTCGTCTGCGCTGCGTTGGTCACCGAGGTCGTCTATCAGCCACCTTATTGGGTGCACGCGGCGCTGTGGCTGCCGTTGATTCTCATCGTCACGCTGGTGCCGCTGCGGCCGCTGAAGGGCGTGATGATCGCGCTGCAATACCATCACAAGGCCGCCGAAGGCCGGCTCGAGCGGCGGAGCGACGCTTGAATCCCTTGCGTGAAAAGCGCCGCGGCGGCGTGGTCGAGGCGACGGTGTTTGCCATCGCCGGCATCGCCATCCTGGTCGGCCTCGGCGTCTGGCAACTCGACCGCAGGGTCTGGAAAGAGAATCTGATCGCACAGCTCAACGAGCGTCTAGACGCTGCGCCGAGCGCGCTGCCGCCACGCAGCGACTGGGGGAGCCTGACCCAGGACAAGGACGAATTCCGTCGCGTGACCTTTCCGGCTCAGTTCATCGGTGGGGAAGAGGCGCTCGTCTACGCGGCCGGCTCCGCGCTGCGATCCGATATCAAAGGCCCCGGCTATTTCGTCTTCGCGCCGGCGCGATTGCCCGGCGGCAGCATCGTTGTCGTCAATCGCGGCTTCGTGCCGGTCGAGCGCAAGGATCCGGCGACGCGAACTGCGGGTTTGCCCCAGGACGTTATCGACGTGGTGGGCGTGATGCGCTGGCCGGAGGCGCGCGGCACGTTTACGCCGGCCGACGAGCCGCAAAACAATGTCTGGTATCTGCGCGATCAGAAGGCCGTCGCGCAGGCAAAGAAGTGGGACACGTCGGCGCCGTTCTATATCGATCAGGAATCGCCGGTGCCGCCCGGCAGCCTGCCGCTGCCGGCCAAGCTCGAAGTGCATCTGCCCGACAACCACCTGCAATACGCCATCACCTGGTTCGGCTTGGCGCTGGCGCTGGCCGGTGTCTATGTCGTCTGGCTCGCGGGACGTTTTCGCCGCCGCGCCTGAGCAGCCGCTTCATGATGTGAAATCCGCGCGCGCTATTTGTCGCAGGTCGCGCTGCATGATTTAGTGCGCGCAAACACAAAACGAGGAAACAGCATGTCGCTTGCCGGGAAGAAGGTTGTCGTCGTCGGTGGTTCGTCGGGCATCGGTCTTGCGGTCGCCGAACAGGCGAAGGCGCAAGGCGCCGAAGTCGTCATCGCCTCTCGCGGTGCCGAGCGCCTGAAGGCCGCTGCCGAAAAGCTCGGCGTCACCGGCGTCGCGACCGACGTCACCAATGACGAGAGCGTCGCGAGCCTCTTCCGCACCTGCGGCCCCCGTCGACCACGTTGTGGTGACCGCCGCGCAGCTCCGCACCGGCCCGTTCAAGACAGTCGCCATGGAAGACGTGCGCGCCACCTTCGAAGCCAAGTTCTGGGGCGCTTGGCGCGTCGCGCGCGCGGCGGAAATTCGTCCCGGCGGGTCGCTCACGCTGGTCTCCGGCTTCCTGAGCATCCGGCCGCGGCCCGGCTCGGCGATCGTCACCGCCGCCAACGGCGCGCTCGAATCGTTGACGCGCGCGCTGGCGGTTGAGCTCGCGCCGATCCGCGTGAACGCGGTCTCGCCCGGCATCATCGACACGCCGATCCGTGCCGCCATGCCGGAAGTCGCCCGCCGCGAGATGCTTGCGAAGACCGCGGCCGGCCTGCCTGTCGGCCGCGTTGGCCTCGCCGAGGACATCGCCCAGCAGATCCACGCTTTCATCGCCAACGGCTTCGCGACCGGCTCGATCGTCTATCTGGAGGGCGGCGGCCTCGTCGTCTGAGCCGTCGGGGTCCAAAGGTGCACCCGCAAAGGTTACCCCGGCCTTCCTTGTGAAAGGCCCCGGCGGGGGCTAGTGTGGCACGCAACCGCGGCCAGAGACGATATAAATACAATAGATTCAATGCGTTATATCTCAACTCGGGGCGAAACAGCCCCGCTCGACTTCGTCGAGGTGATGCTCGCTGGCCTGGCCCGCGACGGCGGCCTCTATGTGCCCGACGTATGGCCGGCGTTGACTCCGGCTACCATCGGCGGTTTTGCCGGACGCCCCTACGCCGAGGTCGCGGTCGAGGTGATGCGCCCCTTCGTCGGCGGCAGCATCCCGGACGGCGATCTCGCGCGCATGGCGCAGGAGGCCTACGGCACATTCCGCCATCCCGCGACCGTTCCGCTGGTGCAGCTCAATCCAAGCCTCTTTGTGCTCGAACTGTTTCACGGGCCGACGCTCGCCTTCAAAGACCTGGCGATGCAGATCGTGGCGCGGCTGATGGATCACGCGCTGCGCCAGCGCGACGAACGCACCACGATTGTGGTCGCGACCTCAGGCGACACCGGCGGTGCCGCGGTCGAGGCCTTCCGTGGCCGTGCGCAGGTGGACGTCGTCGTGCTGTTTCCGCACGGCCGCATCTCCGAAGTGCAGCGGCGCATGATGACGACGGCGGAGGACAGCAACGTCCACGCTGTCGCGATCGAAGGCACGTTCGACGACTGCCAGGCGCTGGTGAAGGCGATGTTCAATCATCATGCCTTCCGTGACCGGGTACGGCTCTCCGGCGTCAATTCCATCAACTGGGCGCGCATCGTGGCGCAGGCGGTCTATTACTTCACCGCCGCCGTCGCGCTTGGCGCGCCGCATCGCAAAGTCGCCTTCACGGTGCCGACCGGCAATTTCGGCGATGTCTTCGCCGGCTATGTCGCGTTGAAGATGGGGCTTCCCATCGATCGTCTCGTCGTCGCCACCAATGCCAACGACATCCTCGCGCGCACCTTTGCCAGCGGCACTTACGAAATGCGCGACGTGATCGCGACCGCCTCGCCGTCAATGGACATCCAGATCTCGTCCAACTTCGAGCGTCTACTGTTCGACGCTTACGATCGCGATGCGCACGCGGTGCGCTCGCTGATGGGTTCATTGGCGCAGTCGCGGCGCTTTTCGGTGTCGGCGCATGCGCTGGAGAAGATGCGCGCGCTGTTCTCCGCCGACCGCGCCGATGAGCAGGAAAGCGCCGCCACCATCCGCGCCTGGATGCGCGAGGCGTCCTATTGCGCCGATCCGCATACGGCGGTCGGTCTTGCTGTTGCCGAAAAAGAGACGCGCGATCCATCGGTGCCGATGGTCGTGCTCTCGACCGCGCATCCGGCCAAGTTTCCCGACGCCGTCAAGGCGGCCTGCGGCGTCGAGCCGGCATTGCCGGATTGGCTGGGCGACCTATATGCGCGACCTGAGCGCGTCACGGTCTTGCCGGCGGATCAAGCAGCAGTGGAGCGTTTCGTTTCAGCGGCATCGCGCGCAGCGCGT